>NZ_JAAOIR010000001.1:340658-681317 GCF_011440375.1 Halorubellus sp. JP-L1 | reverse complement strand
CGTGCTCCCACCCCGTCTCGGGGTCCCACCCCGTCGGGTTTCCCACCGGCGCCTCGATCGACGGGTCGTTCGTGTGCTCGTCCATACTCGTCCCCACGGCCTCCCGTGGGGAGAACCTTCGCCTCGCGCGCCACCGGGTCGTTCGGGATTACTCCGACGAATTCGTGGAAGCGACGGATACGGTCGGGGGCGAACGACTCGACGAATAGAGCGTCCGTTCCCGGCGCGCGCGGGGTCGTAACGTCGCGTTACCGCCCGGCGTAGGGGCGTCGCGGCGGTCGCGATTGCGGTCGATTCAGGCCGTCTCGGAGACGGGCGACCTCGGCGAGCGGAACAGCGCGATGAGGCTCCAGATGACGCCGGTCGCGAACGCCCCGACCGCGGACAGCACCATGTCCATGGTGAAGAACGCGGACCCGTAGACGAGTCCGATCGCCGCCGACGGCGCGGCCGTCCCGAGCGGGACCGACGCCATCTGGTCCTTCAGCGTCGGTAGGAGGACGATAATCCCGAACGCGCTCCCGGCCATGAACACGAGGTCCTGCCACATCATCGCGACCCTCCAAACGAGAACTTACTCGAATACGTGTTGTCTACCATACTCGGTTCGAAGCCGCTGGCGTAGAAAAGTGTTACTACCTGGAGCATTTGGTATGGCGTCGCAAGACGCGATAGAACCGACTCAGAAAGCCCCATACAAGGAGTAATCGAATTAGGACCGAATGAAACTCTGAACGTATCAGAAGAACCCATATAGGTAACGACTCGTCGTAACCGGTCGAAGCAGCGGAGCAACTGACAGCGTCTGGTCGGCAATAGGTAGCGTCTCGGGGGAGCCGCCCCGTCGCGACGCGGATGGAGGGTGCCGTGGTCGGGTACGACGAGTCCCGTCGTCGACGCCGGTGAAATCGTAGCGTTAAACCGTCACCGACGCCTCGTCGCGAACTGCGTGCGAGGGTAGCCAAGCTAGGAAACGGCGGCGGACTCAAGATCCGCTCCTGTAGAGGTCCAAGGGTTCAAATCCCTTCCCTCGCATCGCGCCCGCCGTCAGGCGGGCAAGATGCACGGGGAAGCGGTTTGAATCAGGGAGCAGCTCGCTGCGACCGTGGTTCAAATCCCTTCCCTCGCATCGCGCCCGCCGCGAGGCGGGCAAGATGCGGGAGGGCGCTCTGGGAGCGCTCTTCCCTCGCAAAACTACTCACTGGTGCTACTCGGCGAGCGACGGCTGGCGGTCACTCGTCGGTTGCGCGATCGACGGCGGTGACGTCGCCGACGACCGTCCAGCCGTCTGCGGTCTCGCGGGCGACGAGGAGGGTTTCGTCGTCGTCGCCGTCGACGATCCGGTGCGTGGTGCCGTCGTCGGTCTCGCCCTCGGCTTCGAGTTCGTCCTGGAAGAACTCGGCGTGGTGCATGGCGAGGTCGAGGGTGGTGTCGTCGGCGAACGTGAGCGTCACCGGTTCCGGTGCGACGTTGTAGAGGCGCTTGGCGAGCGTGTTCATGCCTGGAGTCTCTGTGCGAGGCGTAAAGTCGCCGTCGGTCCCGGCGGCGGCGCAGTCGTCGAGCACGCCGTCTCCGGGCGGGGGAATCGGTGGGTCTTTTGGCGCGGCTCCCCGCAGTGAGTGCATGACCGAGGACGCTCGCGCCCGCGCCGATGTCGCGCTCGCCGCCGCTCGCGCCGGTAGCGCCGTGGCGGAGTCGCGGTTCCGGACGGACATCGACGTCGAGACGAAGGACGGGAAGACGGACGTGGTGACGCAGGCCGACCGCGACGCGCAGGCGGCGGTCGTCGACGCGATCCGCGAGCGGTTCGACGCGGACGCGATCGTCGGCGAGGAGGACGACGAACTGAAGTCGGTGCCCGAGGAGGGACCGGCGTGGGTCGTCGACCCGATCGACGGGACGAACAACTACGTGCACGGGATGCGGTTCTGGGCGACGAGCGTGGCAGCGGTCGTCGACGGCGAACCGGTCGCGGCGGCGACGATCGCGCCGGCCCTGGGCGACGCGTACGTCGTCGGTCCCGACGGCGTGCGTCGGGACGACACCCAGATATCGGTGGCGGCGGAGACGGACCCGGAGCGCCTCGCCGCGGTGCCGACGATCTGGTGGGACTTCGACCGCCGCGAGGAGTACGCGGCGGCGTGCCGGGCGGCCGTCGAGCGGTTCGGGGACGTCCGCCGGTTCGGGTGCGCGCAGCTCGCGCTCGCGTCAGTCGCAGAGGGTGCGGTCGGCGGGACGTTCACGAACGTCGCGGCGAACCCGTGGGATACCATCGCGGGCGTCCACCTCGTCCGGGAGGCCGGTGGGCGCGTCACGGACCTCGAGGGCGAGCGCTGGCGGCACGACTCTCGAGGGCTGGTCGCGTCCAACGGCGCCGTCCACGACGCGGTGCTGGCGGCCGCGCGCGAGACTGACGCCGCGCGCGACGACTGACGCGTCCGCGAGATCCGACGGGTCGAACGGGACGGAACGAGTCGTCGATTCGACGAGTGCTCGCGGCCAGCGGTGAGCGTTCGCCGCCAATCACTTGTACCGTGGCGACGAACCGTCGGCAGTCATGGAGCTCGACGAGACGGACCGACAGATCCTCCGCATCCTCCAGGAAGACGCCCGGACGCCGTTCTCGGAGGTGGCCAGGCGCATCGACATGTCGAGTGCGACCGTCCACGACCGCGTGAACCGCATGGAGGACGCCGACGTCATCGAGGGCTATCACGCCAAGGTCGACCCGCGGGCGGTCGGGTTCGGGGTGTCCGCGATCGTCGGCCTCCGCGTCGAACAGGGCCGGGAGAAGGACACGCTCGACCGCTTGCAGGCGATCGACGGCGTCCAGGAGATCCACTTGACGACCGGCGAGTGGGACGTGATGGCGCGCGTGTACGCCGCGGACGCCGACGCGCTCCGCGAACTCATGTTCGAGGAGATCGCGCAGATGGACGGCTTTTCGCGCTCGCAGACGATGGTCGTCCTCGGAACCGAGCACGACTCCGAGGAACTCCCGGTCTGAGGGCCGCGAGCCCGCAGGCGCCGCGCCGTCGCCCGGAGCGGTCGGGTGCCAGTGACGCGAGAGACCGGAAGGATGAAACGCCGGCCACCGTTTTCTTCGGGCATGACGAGTGACGACTCCAGCGACGGGGACGGTCAGTCGCCCGACGGTGGCACGCCGTCGGTCGACGACGGCGTCGACGTCGCGGACTCCGACGCCCCCGAGGACGCCGATCCCGGCGACACCGATCCCGGTGGGGGCGTCCTCGACCGGCTCGGCGTGACGATGGGGCAGGCGTGGGCGGTGGCCGTCGGCGCGCTGCTCGCGGTGTTCGGCCTCGGATCGATCGTGTTCCCGCGAACCGTCTACGCGAACTTCGTTTGGCACTACTTCTGGGGGCCGGTGTACGCCGACGCCCACGGCTGGTCGTACGCGGCGTGGGCGGACGGCGAACAGGTGCGGGTGTCGTCGTCGGACGTCGCGAGCGGCATGGGGCCGGTCGCCGAACCCGGCTACACGATCTACTCGGAGGTCGGGTACGCCGTCATCCTGATCGTGATGCTGGTCGGCGTCGCGCTCCTGTTGCGCCGCCTCGATATCGAACGCTACCGGAGGCTGTTCTACGCGCTGTTCCCGTTCGTCCCGCTCGGTGGCGCGCTCCGCGTGCTCGAGGACGCGAACAACGTGTTGCCCGCGGAGGCGAGCGCGTTCGCGCTCGACTACCCCGCGAACACGCTGTTCATCAGTCCCCTCATCTACTTCACGATGTTCTTCCTCACCCTCGCCGCGCTCCTGGTCGCGCTCTGGGTGCATCGGAACGGGTACGCGGACACGTACGAGTACCCGCTCGCCGCGATGGGGACCGCGATGCTCGCCGCGACGCTCGCGGCCATCTTCGCGCTCGCGTTCACGACCGAGGGACTGTCGCCGCCGCGACTCGAGTTCTATCCGATCATCACGGTCCTCACGCTCACGTTCGCGACCGTCGCGACCGGCGGCACGTGGGCGCTCCTCGAGCGGTTCGCGCCCGAGGTGAACGAGGGCACGGGCTACATCGGGCTCGTCATCATCTGGGGGCAGTCGGTCGACGGCGTCTCGAACGTCATCGGCCTGGACTGGTACGACGAACTCGTCCCGGTCGCGACCGCCGACCTCGACCCCAAGCACCCCGTGAACAAGTTCGTGCAGGACTTCACGGGCCAGGTGCTCCCCGAGTCGATCACGGCCGTGACGGGCGACGCGTGGACGTTCCTCCTGGTGAAGCTCGTCGCAGCGGTGTTCGTCGTCTGGGTGTTCGACGAGGAGATATTCGAGGAGAGTCCGCGGTTCACGTTCATGCTCCTGCTCGCGATCCTCGCGGTCGGGCTCGGACCGGGGACGCGGGACATGCTCCGCGCCACCTTCCTCGTCTGAGCCTCGGGGGCGTTCTCGTCCGAGAGCGTTCTCGAGGCGCGGTCGCTCGCGTCAGCTCGCTTCCTGACCGATGACCTCGAGCGCTTCGTCCGGGTAGTGGCGGCTCCCGCATCGCTTGCAGGTGGCGACGGGGACCGGGCCGGTGGCGTCGACGTCGAGTTCTTCGGGTGGAATCGTCTCGCGCGCGAGCGGCCCGTCGCAGTCCGCGCACGGGAGGTCGTACTCGGTCGTCATACTCGCACCTCTCTCTGGGAGCGGGCGTGCATCGGGAAGAACACCGTGGTACGTTCTACCACTACCCGGCGCTTAAATCTAGCGCCGTCGCCCACGCGAGCCGCTGGAACTCGACCAGGTCGCCGCCGACACTCGACCGCGCGAGCGACCGGGACCGGACCAGTCAGGGATAGGGGTGGTGGCGGCGGTCGAGTCGCGGCTCGAACCCGAGCGACGCCGGGACCGTCCGGGCGCGCTCGCCGAACGCGGGGTCGTCCGTGAACAGCGGTTGCGCGCCGGGGACGACCACGCGGACCGCCTCGAACCCCATCTCGTCGACGTCCCGCGTCGTCACCCTTGCAGCGTACGGCGTCAGCCCGGCGTCGACGACGGCGTCCACGAGCGCGTCGACCCTGGCCTCGCCCGACGGCACCGCGTCGGGGCCGACGCTCCCAGCCGGCACCGGCCCGGACGCGTCCAGGAACGCGCTCGCGGCCTGCGGGAAGTCCGCGAACGCCCCGATCGCGCCGTCCTCCGCGCTCGCCGTCGACCGCCCCATCCCGCGCAGCTCCATCCAGTTCTGGAGCGCCTCCGCGAGCGCGTCCGTCGCCGCCCGCTCCGGGTCCAGTGCCGCGTCCGACCCGACCGCGAACTGCGGCCAGTCGCCGTCCTCGCGATGCACCGCGACGGCGACGACGGGCACGTCCACGTCCTGCGTGACGAGCAGCGCCGTCACCTCCAGCCCCTCGCTGCGCGCTCGCTTCGCCAGCGTCCGGTACCCTTCGGCGTCGACGCGCAACTCCAGGGGCTCGAACGTCGAGTACCACGCGAGTATCGTCGCGTCCCGTTCGACGACCTCCGTGAGCCCGGCCGCGAGTGCGTCCGCGCCCGACGAACCGAGCCCGAGCCCGGTCGTGATCGCGGTCGCGTAGCGCTCCTCCGGCGGCGGGAACTGGACGAGCTCCGCCGCGAGGAACCGCTCCTCGCGGGCGTCGAGGTCGACGCCGGGCACCCACCGGATGGGGTCCTCGGGGTCGACCGCGGGCGCGTCGGCGTCCCGCACCACGTCGCCGGGCGTCACGCCACCGTCGACGACCGCCGGCGGGGCGGTCTCGAAGTCGCCGGCGTCGTAGACGCCAGCGCAGTACCGCTCCAAGCCCTCGCCGAGGGCCTTCATGAACGCCGCGTTCCAGTCCGCGTCCACGCCCGCGCTCTGTGGTGCCGCGCGTGCCGCGGCGAACGCCGACGTGTCGCAGGTCCGCGCCAGGTAGTACGGCGCCGGGTACGACTCCGCCTCGCCGACCTCCGCGACCAGACCGACGCGCTCGTCGAGGCCGCGCTCGGCGGCCGCGAGCGCCACGTCGAGGTCGGCCTCGCGATAGTCCGTGCGAACCCGCCTGTCGCGCTCGTCGTCGTCGCAGCCACAGCCGGGCACCGGCAGGAACTCGCGCTCGGCGTGGGGGAGCTCGAACACGGCTCCGAGGACCGCCGACTCGCTCGCACCGGACGACTCGCCCGCTTCCGACGATTGCCCCGCTGCGAGCGACGCCGCTTCCCGTCCAGCGAGCGCGCCAGCGAACCGCGACGCGCTCGCGTCCAACGATCCCTCGTCGTGGGCGTCGCCGTTCGTGCCAGCTTCCGGCGACCGGTTGGCCGCGACGCGCGACGCGAGGCACTCGAAGCAGCCCGTCTCGGGACCGAACCCGGAGACCGCCGCGTCCACGTCCGCGAGCGCGTGCCCGCCGACGCCACCGAGCTCGACCGCGAGCCACGTCGCACCGGTCGAGAGTGCCGCGTCGTTCGCCGCCGCGAACGCGCTCGCGCCGACCTCGTCCACGACCACCCCGAGGTCGGCGTCACCCACCGCGTCCGCGTCCGCGCGCTCGACGTCGCAGTCCACGTCCGCGAGCGCCGCCGCCACCGCGTCCACCGCCGGTCCATCCCCGGCGAGCAGTACGTGCATGCCTCACCACTCGCGGGAGGAGGGGAAAAAGCCGACGAGTCGGCTGTCGCGACGGGCCGTTCCCTCGCTGTCGGTCTAGGAGACGTCGCTCGCGTCGCTGGTCGCGAGCGGTGCGTCGCGGCCGGCGGCGTCGACGGCGTCGAGGAAGATGTCGGCGCCGAGTTCGATCTCGCGCTCGGTGACGTCCAGCGGCGGGAGGAGTCGGAGGCTCTTGTACCCGCAGCCGAGCGTGAGGAGGCCGCGGCCGAGCGCCTGCTTGACCACTTCCTCGCGGCGGTCCTTGGTGTCGAACTCGACCGCGAACATGAGCGCGCGCCCGCGAACGTCCGTGATGCAGTCGGGGTCGGCGTCCGCGACGAGTTCGCGGAGCTGGCGGCCGCGTTCGCGCGCGTTCTCGAGGAGTTCGTACTCGTGGATGGCGTCGAGCGTCGCCACGCCCTGGGCCGCGGAGATGACGTCGCCCGCCCCCCACGTCGAGGAGAGCCGTCCCTTCTCCTCGGGGAAGACGTCGGAGTTGGCGACCGTCGCGCCGACGCGCAGGCCCTTCGCGCTCGTCACGACGTCGGGTTCGAGGTCGACGTGGTCGATCCCCCACATCTCGCCCGTGCGGCCGAGCCCGGCCTGGATCTCGTCGCTGATGACGTGGATGCCGTACTCGTCGCGGATGCGCGCGACGTCCGCGACGAAGTCGTCGTTCGGGACGCGGTACCCGCCCTCGCCCTGGACGGGTTCGAGGATGACGTACGCGACCTCGCTCGGGTCGACGTTCCCCCGCTCGGGGTGGAGTCTGTCCGCGAGGACGTTCCCTCCTGGACCGTTCGTCTTCCAGCCGCACTCGCACTCGTCGGTGCACGAACAGTACGGGACAGACATGATGCCCGGCACCTCGGGGTAGCCCTTCCGGTGCACGGTCTTCGAGCGATTCAGGCTGAGTGCGCCGAGCGTCCGGCCGTGGAACGCGCCCTCGAACGTGACGCCTCTATGGGCGTCCCGGTCCTGGTACGCGACCTTGATCGCGTTCTCGACCGCTTCCGCGCCCGTGTTCGACAGGAAGACGGTGTCCATGTCGTAGTGATCGAGCGCGCTCGTGATCCGCTCCATCAGCTGCGTCGGCGTCGCGTGCTCGGGGTCCTCGGGCGGCCAGCCGGCGCTCGCGTAGAAGTCCTGCCCCGCGATCTTCGAGGGGTCGAAGACGTCCAGCCCCTCGAGCTGGTCCATGATCTTCGGGTTGTTGTACCCGAGCGGTGCCGCGGCGACGTGACTCGTGAAGTCCATGAGGACGTTCCCGTCGACGTCGACGCAGAACGGGCCCTCGGACTCGGCCGTGACGTCCCACACGAAGTCGTAGACGTACGTGCTCGGCGCGGCAAACTGTTGATGAAAGTCGACCCATCGTTTCGCCTTCTCGCCCGGCATCGAATCGACGTCGGGCACGGCCGTCTCTCGGTCCATATCTCCAGTATGGAAAAGAGGTGTTTAAATTGTCCGTTACGGTTCGCGCGAACGTTGCCACAGGAGTGCGGGGCGTCGCGCGGTCGACCGACGACGAGAGTGCGGCGGCGTCGCGCGGTCGACCGACGACGAGTGCGGCGGCGGTGCCGGGTCAGACGATGACGAGTGCAGCGGCGGCGCCGGCGGCGGCGAGCAGGCCGGTGGAGTACGTCGCGACGCGGTGGGCGAACTCGCGGTTCGGACTCGTCCACGTCAGGAGGCTCTTGACGCCGATGGAGGAGGCGGTCGCGAGGAGGACGGCGAGCACCGTCGCGGGCTCGTCGATGGTGCCCGCGCGGAACAGGAGCACGGCCGAGGTCGTCGCGCCGGCGGAGGACACGAGTCCGGTGACGAACGCGGTGGCGACGAACGCGCCCGCGCCGACCTGTGCTTGCGCAACGCTCCCGACGACGAGGACGACGAGGAACACCGCCCCGAACCCGAGCACGTACCGGAGACTGAACGGCGATTCGAGGTCGATCTCGACGGTCTCGGACCAGTCGGCGGTCGCTGCGGCGATGGCGAACGATCCGACGATAACCACCACGAGCGGGACGATCGCGCCGACGAGGACGCCCGCGGAGAGCGTGAACGCGACGGCGATGACGAGGTTGCGGCTGGCCATCGCGGCGTTCGCGAGGAGGATGGCGGCGACGGCGTACGTCGTCGCGTTCTCGTCGTCGCGGACGTGATCGAGCATCGTTCCGACGACCGCGGTCGAGGACGCGAGGCCACCGAAGAATCCCGTGATGGCGATGCCGCGGCCGCCGTACGTGAGGACGACGGCGTAGTTCACGATGCCGATGCCGGCGACGGTGACGACCATCAGCCAGACGATCTGTGGTTCGATGGCGATCGGTTCGAGGCCAAGTGGCGGGTACGAGAACTCGACGGTGCCGGATGGTAGCAGGGGGTAGACGACGAACGCGAGGATGGCGAACTCGGTCGCGGAGCGGACCTCTTCGCGGGAGAGGTTGTCGGCGAACGCGTGGAGTTCGCGCTTGAGGACGAGGAGGAGCGAGGAGATGACGGCGACGGTGACGCCCTCGAGGACGTACCCGCTCGCGACCATCGCGCCGACGCCGTACGCGACGAGCATGGAGACGGACGTGGTCAGCGAGAGTCCGGACTGGTCGTCGTCGACGAGGCCGCGGACGGCGAGGAGGACGCCCTGGGCGATGACGAGGACGCCGCCGACGACGACGAGGGAGGTGCCGTACGCGAGGTCGTCGGCGAGGAGGGCGAAGACGGCGCCGAGGAGGGCGATGAGGGAGAACGTTCGGACGCCGGCGGACTTCTGGGACCACTCGCGTTCGAGTCCGAGGAAGAGTCCGAGCGCCGCGGCGAGCACCAGTCGAACGACCGGACTGGACAGGGGCGCCTCGGCGAGCTGCAGGACGAACCAGTTCACTCTATAGACTATATATCTCTTCGGCGTTAAGGGTTCTGCCTGCGACGGCCCCTGCGGCCACGCGGAGGTTATTTACATGGTGCGAGTGCTGTATGGGCCATGCTCGGTGGGATCGACGTCAGTCGCTCGCGCGCCCAGTGGGTGGTCGCTGGACTCCTGCTCGCCCTGACCATCGCGTTCGTCCTGTACTCGTTCGTCGGCACGTTCGTGTTCGGGCTCTTCATGTACTACGCGACCCGGCCCGTCTACCGGCGACTCAAGCGCCGCGTCCGGCCGCCCAGTCTCGCCGCAGCGATCGCCATCTTCACGCTCGCACTCCCGTTCGTCCTCCTTGCAGCGTACACGATCGCCATCGGCCTCCAGGAACTCAGCGCGTTCACCGGACAGCTCCGTGCGAACAACACCACGTTCGGCCAGTACCAGGGTGTCCTCCAACCGTACTTCGACGTCTCCCAGGTCGCGGAGAACCCCGCGACGCTCGTCGAGGACAGCGCCGGTAGGGAGGCGATCCAGCGGATCGTCGTCGAGAGCCAGCAGTACCTGTTCTTCATCGGGAACGCACTCCTGCACCTGTTCATCATGGCTGCACTCGCGTTCTACCTCCTCAGGGACGGCAGTCGGCTCTCGCAGTGGACGAAGGCGAACTTCGGCGACGACCGCGGCGTCATGGACGCGTACTTCCGCGCCGTCGACCGCGACTTCTCCTCGATCTTCTTCGGGAACATCCTGAACGCGTTCATCACCGGTATCATCGGCACGCTCGCGTACAGCCTCCTCAACGTGTACGCCCCCGGCGACCTCTTCGTCCCGTACGCTGCACTCGTCGGCCTGCTCTGTGGCGCCGCGAGCCTCATCCCCGTCGTCGGCATGAAACTCGTCTACTTCCCCGTCACCGCGTACCTGTTCGTCCGCGCGGCGATGACGGATGCGACCGGCGTCCTCTGGTTCCCCGTCCTCTTCTTCGCCGTCTCGTTCCTCGTCGTCGACGTGATCCCCGACCTCGTCCTCCGCCCGTACGTCTCCGGTCGGAACCTCCACGTCGGCACCGTGATGTTCGCGTACATCCTCGGCCCGCTCCTGTTCGGCTGGTACGGCCTGTTCCTCGGGCCGGTGATCCTCGTCCTCGGCGTGCACTTCGCGCGGCTGGTGCTCCCCGAACTCCTGCACGACGAGCGACTCCAGCCGTACGCGGTCGACCCGACGTACTTCGCGGGAGAAGCGGGACCGCAATCGACGACCGTCGGTAATGCGTCCGCTCGCGAAGCGACCATCGAAGGAGAGTCGGTCCGTGAAGCGTCGGCCCAGGGGGAGTCCGCCGTCGAAGATGCCCCCGCGGACGTCGCGGACGTCCCGGTCGACGACGGCGCCGGCTCCGTCCCTGGCGGGAACGACGACGCCTGACAGCTACTCGGCCTCGTCGGGTACGTACTGGGCTTCCCACTCTCGTCGCGCATCGATCTCGCGACTGCCGCGTCGCGTCAGCGAGTAGAAGTTCGTTCGACGGTCGAGTTCGCCCTTCTCGACGAGGCCCTTGTCGACGAGCGTGTCGAGGTTCGGGTAGAGGCGCCCGTGATGGATCTCTTTCTCGTAGTACTCCTCGAGTTCTTCCTTGATAGCCAGTCCGTGTGGTTCGTCTGCCCCCGCGATGACGTACAGCAGATCACGCTGGAATCCTGTCAGGTCGTACATCTATCTACCTACGATAACCGATTATTGTCTGAATTTAATAAACATATCGGCCTCGGTCGCACAGAACGCCTCTCAGGCGCTATTACCGCTGGTTAGGGGTGGCCTCTGGGAGTGGCCGAACTGGCAACCCATTGGACGTATCAACTGAACTAATACTACGCCGAGGGAGGTATTATCCTGCACCGGCGCGTACACGTCCACATGCCAGAAGAGGTACTCTTCGAGACCGAATCGCACATGAGCCGCGAGGACATCGCCGCCGTCCTCCGGAACGCCGCCGACAAACTCGACGCAGGGGACGCCATCACCCTCAGCGCCGGCAGCGACTCCATCACGGTCACGCCACCCGCCACGCCCGAGTTCGAGGTGAAGGTCGAACGCGAGACCAGCACCGGCGCCGACACCGGCGAACTCAGCGTCGAATTCGAACTCGAGTGGGACGAGAACCAGAGCGGGAGCGACGGCACGGACGGCACGCTCAGCGTCGAGTAACCCACTCCTACCGAACCCCTTCGGGACACGACGGTCGAGCGGTCGCAAGTGCCGCATGGTCGAAGGCTCGCAAGTGCCCGCATCGACGTTCACGCGTTCGAGAACAGAGCAGTCGCTGGTCGAGTCGTGATCGTCGAAACAGGAAAGCAGGGCACGCGGGGAAAAACCGCGTGCCCGCTTGCCGCCCTGATTGGTCCCCGCTGACGCTTCGGCCCTCCAAGCGAAGCGTCACTTAGGCCAAGCCCCCACATGATATTAAAAGTACCGACCACGCCCGGTACCACGGGGTCGTCGGTCCGTCGAAACCGCCGGACGCGACCACCGCCTCAGCACCTCCCATCCGGACGAACTCGATCGAACGCACTGGCACGTCCCTGGACGCACACCACACGACTCGCGCCACGGCCTGCGCGGAGGAACGCAGTCGCTTTCGGCCGTGGCGAGAGCGGAGAAGTCGAGAGAGATTCGGACTAGTTGAGGATGGACTGCGCGACCGTCGCGAGCTGGCCGTTGTCGGCGTTCCGCAGGCGGTCGTCGCCGATCTTCAGGCGCAGGCGCGGTCGACCGACGTCGATCGGCACCTTCTCGGTGTCGATGAGGCCCATGTCCTCGAGCTTCGTCTTCGTCCGGGAGAACGTCGCCTTCGACGCGATGCCGACGTCCTCGCCCCACTTGCTGATGTCGTAGAGCAGCGCCTCGTTCTTCGCTGCGACCAGGAGCGAGATCGTGACCTCGTCGAGGCCGTCGCCGTCGCCGCGAGCCGTCTCGAGCGACGCGAGGATGTTGTCGAAGTCCTCCTCGGCTTCCGGGGAGATGTCGGATTCGAGCGTTTCGCGGACGCGACTGATCGGCGGCGTGCGGAGCGTGAACGCTTCGGCGTCCTCCCACTCCGTCATGTACGCGTCGTAGGCCGTCGTCACGAACTCCTCGTCGTCCGTCGAGAGACCGCCGACGCGGTTGCCCGCGCGGACGAGCGCCACGACCTCGTCCTCGGTGACGAGCAGCGAATTCTCGGGGCTCTCCTCGATCGTGCGCAGTTCGAGCGCGTCCTGGTGGATGAGGTCCGCCGCGTTCGACGCCACGATGAAGTCGTCCATGACGTCCTTCAGCGTTCGTTCGTCCGCGAGCATGCGCACGTTCGGCAGGTCGCCGTCGAACGAGGTGGCGACGCGGACGAACTCCTCGATCGCGTCGGCCGACGGGTTAACCACGACGAGGTCTCCCGTGGTATCTTCCAGCACGGTGCGGAGGATATCGTCAATTTGTTGGTCCAGTAAATTCGAACTCATGCGTCTACCGAACACAACGCTAGTATCGTACTTAATTTTGTTGGCTAATCTAACCGCAATACTGCCGGTATCGGAAAGGAATCCGCTGACGGCGTTTGTGAGTCGGCGGTCGTGCGAGACCCTGGCAAAGGTATAAGTCCCACTGGGAGCGTGTGTACCGACGACAGATGCGAGGCGCTCGAGCGAACGCACGTGTGGCAGCGAACCGCGACGGAACCACGCTCGACGGGTCGTCGAGCCCGTACACCGGCCCCTAACCCCGCAACGGCCACGCCGTCGACCACCGCGCGCCAGTCTCTCGAAAGTCAGGTCGATAGCTGTGCGGCCAGGTCGTCCGACCAGTAGAACTCCCCGTCGAAGATGACTGACGTATCCGCGCGCGCGAGGAACTCGACGGTCGTCCGTCGGTCGAGAGCGAACTCGGCGGTGTTCCCGCACAGGTACGAGTACTCGTTGTCCGCGACGTACGGGTGATAGTACGCGCCGATCTCGCGGATCGAGAACTGGTCGAACTGGAGGAAGAACCGGTCCTCTGAGAGTCGTTCGAGTTCCGCGGTCGTCGGCATCCGGTTCGTCGTCTGACTGAGCGTGTGCGTGCCGTCGCCGACGACCGCGTAGTCCTTCCCCATCATGATTCGGCGTCGCGCGATGCGGAGCGCGCGCTCGAAACTGAAGCCGTGGATGAGCAGGCGCGCGAACGCCGACCCGACTTTCACTGCGTGGTCGTTCAGGACCTGCGTGAACGTCACGCCGCCCGTCACCGCACCCTTCTCGACGAGCGCCATCCCCTCGTGGAACGACCCGCACGCGTTCAGGAAGAACGTCTGCGTGTTCACGACATCGAGGACGCTCACGGACATGTATCCGTCCGGGCACCGGAGTCCGTCTTCCTCGCAGTGCCCGATGTAGTGAACGAAGTCGTTCTCGCTCTCGAACACGCTCGCGAGTTCGTCCGTCGACAGCTCCTCGTACACGTCGACGGTGATCGGGAGGTCGTCGCTGCCCTCCCGGTAGATCCGCGCGACGTCCGCGTGCTCCTTGTCCATCTCCTGGTCGTTCAGGACGACGCTCACGATCGTGTCGTCGTGCTCGCGGTCCATGTACGACAGTCGGTTCCGGTACGCCGACGGCGTGGACTTGAACACGTCGATCGGGACGCCGTCGGCGAGCCAGCCGTGGACGCGCCCGCCGCGGAGTTCGGGTTTGACGACGTCGACGCTCGCCACCTCGCCGGGACCCTGCGAGCGGTAGAAGTCGTCGAGCGAGCGCTCGACGAGTTCCGAGCCCTCGAGTTCGCTCGTCTTCGGCGGGAAGACGAGCGACAGCGAGTCCAGGAGGAACGGAAGCGTCTCCACGTACCTCGGTTCGGGGTCGACGTACGTCGAGAGGTGCCAGTCCGGGAGCCGGTGTTCGACCGCCTGGAACGGCACGTCGAGGTACGTCTCCAGTCGGTCGACGGGGTCGGCGTGGTAGAGCGCGTTCCCGTCGAGGTCGAGCGCGTCCAGCAGGCTCTCCTCGGCGAGGTTCGTGCCGTACGGCCCGGCGTTCCGGACGAGGCAGTCGAGGAAGAACGCCTTCCGGAGGAGTCGTTCGACGTCGCTCTCCAGTCGCGGCATCGACGACAGGGACCGCCGGATGCCGGCGCTTGGCGCGCAGAGCTTCGGCCGGTCGACGCCCGCGGTCTGGACCTCCGCCTGGAGGTAGTACGCGAGCGGCGCGGTCGTGTACAGCGTCTCGTAGTCCGGCGGGACGAGCAGTTCGATGCCGACGTCGGGGGTCGCGTCGCGGACGTCGTCGGGGACGTCGAGCGCGTCCCCGATCTCGACGAGCGGCGGGTGCCCGCGCAGCGTCGGGTACGTGCGGTCCGCACCCGTGGTCTTGTGTGCGCTCGAGGCGTGCGTGACGGCCGCGGCGAACCCCGACGGCGTCCCGGGGACGGTGACGGTGTCGGTCGGGCGCTCGTGTCGACTCCGGAATCCGAGCGTCATCTCGCGACGCTCCGGGAACGACACGACGACCTGCTCGAAGTCCGGAGTCTTCGAGACGGAGAGTGGGCCGTCGACCTGGAGGTACGTCTTCACGCTGGCGTCCAGGTCGAGGACGTACTCGCCGGCGGGGAGCTCGAGGGGGCCGGTGTCGTTCTCGAGTTCGTACGTCGCGTCGCTCGCTTGCGAGGCGACGTAGACGACGGCGATCGGGAAGCGAAGCTCGGTGGCTTCGCAGTCGACGGTGACGTCGACGGGGCGCGGGATGGTGGTGTCGCTCGCGCGCACCGAGAGGTCCGGCGAGGCGACGCGGAGTTCGGTGTTGGCCGCGTCGACGACCGTGAGTCCGTCACTGCGCACCCGCCACTCCATGCTCGTCGGTACGTGACTGCCGGGGCCAGTTAGGTGTATCGGGCCCGTCACGAGACGGCGTCCCGACGCCGGTTCGCGGTCGCTTTCGCGGGGGATGGCCAGCGCCGCCGAACGCGGTGTGTGCGTGCGTAACGTAGCTCGGGCGTTCTGGCCGTCAAGGGTACACTTATGCGGGCGCCGGTGCGGGTTTCTGGTATGGACTACGACCGCGTTCGCGAGACGGATCCGGATGTGGCGGCGGCGCTCGATGGGGAAGTGACGCGACAGCAGGAGTCGCTCGCGATGATCGCGAGCGAGAACCACGTCTCCGAGTCGGTACTGGAGGCACAGGGGAGCGTCCTCACGAACAACTACGCGGAGGGGTATCCCGGCAAGCGCTACTACGGCGGGTGCGAGTTCGCGGACGACGTCGAGCAGCTCGCGATCGACCGCGCGAAGGAGCTCTGGGGTGCGGAGTACGTGAACGTCCAACCGCACTCGGGGAGTCAGGCGAACATGGGCGTCTACCTCGCGGTGCTGGAGCCCGGCGACAAGATCCTGTCGCTGGACCTCACGCACGGCGGGCACCTGAGTCACGGCCACCACATGAACTTCGCGGGCAAGCACTACGAGGTCGAGCAGTACGAGCTCGATGAGGAGTCCGGGCGCCTGGACTACGAAGCGATCCGCGAGCACGCCGAGGAATTCGACCCGGACGTCGTCGTCTCGGGGTACTCGGCGTACCCCCGCGAGGTCGACTGGGAAGCTATCCAGGACGCCGCCGAGGCCGCGGACGCGTACCACCTCGCGGACATCGCGCACATCACTGGCTTGGTCGCGGCGGGCGAGCACCCGAACCCCGTCGGTATCGCGGACTTCGTGACCGGGTCGACGCACAAGACGATCCGCGCGGGACGGGGCGGCATCATCATGTCGAGCGACGAGCACGCGGACGCGATCGACTCCGCGATCATCCCCGGCATGCAGGGCGGGCCGATGATGCACAACATCGCGGGGAAGGCCGTCGGCTTCGGCGAGGCGCTCGAGCCGGAGTTCGAGGAGTACGCGGCACAGACGGTCGCGAACGCGAAGGCGCTCGCGGACGGCCTGCGCGAGCGCGGGTTCGATCTCGTCGCCGACGGCACGGACAACCACCTCGTGCTCGTCGACCTCCGCCCGAGCCACCCGGACACGACGGGGAAGACCGTCGAGGAGGCCCTCGAGGACGTCGGGATCGTCCTGAACGCGAACACGGTCCCCGGCGAGACGCGGAGTCCGTTCAACCCGTCCGGGTTCCGCGCCGGCACGCCCGCGCTGACGACGCGCGGGTTCGGCGAGGACGAGATGCGGACGGTCGCGGACTGCATCGCGGACGTCGTCGACCACCCCGACGACGAGGACGTGCGCGGCGAGGTCGCGGAGATCGTCAACGGCCTCTGCGAGGCCCACCCGATCTACGAAGACCTGGCCTGAATCGACTGCTCGCCCGAACGGCATCTCGACCGAATCGACTGCTCGCCCGAACGGCATCTCGACCGAATCGACTGCTCGCCCGAACGGCATCTCGACCGAACCGACTGCTCGCCTGAACGGCATCTCGACCGAATCGACTGCTTTCGGAAAGCTCGGCTCACCTTGGCGTGGCAGGATTCTAACGGGTGGATACAGTCTTTTCTCCGCTGCGGCCGTAGCGTCGCGTATGAGGCGTTCGTCCTCCCGGCGGTGGTTCGTACTCGCAACCACGGCTTGCGTGGGTTCCTTCGCGGGTTGCGTCGACGCGGACGGCGACGATCCAGGTGGGTCGGGCGCTGACGCCGATTCGACGACCGGTACCGACGGGACGGCGACGGTGACGTCCGAGGGCGGCGCGGCCGGTGCGACGACGACCACTGAGGGCGAGGGTACCGACGGCGATTCGACGACGAGCGACGGCGGTTCGACGGCGAACGACGACGACTCGACAGGGAGTGACGCCGATTCGACGACCGACGACGAATCGGCGGCGACCAGCGAGACCGACGAGGAGGCGTCGACGACGACCGACGAGGGAGCAGAGACGGCGGACGGCGGCGGGACCCGGACCAAGGCCGACCTCGACCTCCAGGAGGCGAACGTCACTGGCGTCGAGATCGAGGAGCAGGGCGGGGGCGAGATCCTGTTCTCGGTGACGCTGTACCACGACGACGACGGCGAGGACGGGTACGCGAACTGGTGGACGGTGGAGACGCTGGACGGCGAGGAACTCGGGCGTCGCGAACTCCTGCACGAGCACGGTACCGGCGAGTTCACGCGGGAGCAGACGATCTCGGTCCCCGACGACGTCGACTGCGTCGTCGTCCGCGGTCACGACCAGATGCACGACTACGGCGGGCAGGCGGCGATCGTGTCGGTGCCGTCCGGCGAGACCCGGTTCGTCGACCAGGGTCAGAAGCGGAAGTCGTTCGCGGACACGTACTGTCCGTGATCGAGAGCAGTTCCGGTGACGGTCGGTGGGGTGAGAGTCAGCGGTTGCGACCGTATCGGTTCCAGCCCATGTCGCGACGGACGCCGCTCCAGACGCGTCCTGCGTTCCAGACGACGGCGATTAGGACCACGCCAGGGACGACGACGTAGATTGGTGGGAAGAGCGCGAGCACCTGGCCGGCGGTGGTCGATTCGGCGGAAAGCAGTTCCTGGAGTGCAGTCGGTCGCTGACTGACGAGGTAGAGGACGCCGATCACTGCGACGACGCCCGTCGTCGACGCGAGTGTCGACAGTGGGCGCGTGAACACACGGCGGGTGCGCCGACGCAGGGAGTCGCGGAACCGACCTGCCTCCCTGGACGTACGTCGAGCCTGTCGCCGTACCAGCCAGGAGGCGAGTCGTCGTATCATGCGACTCGAACGCACCGCCGGCGCATAACTGTATCGTCGCCGACACGGACGATGCACACATTTGCATATATTTGGAGTCTGAGTGGGTGTTTTGAGCACGAATCCGAGGGTTTTAGGCGTGGACTGCCGTGGTGTCGACCATGACAGACGTCATCGACGGGAACGCGCTCGCGGACGAGATATTCGACGGCGTGGCAGCGGCAGTCGACGAGTTCGAGGCCGAGGGCGTCACGCCGGGGCTGGCGACGGTAATCATGGGCGAGGACCCCGCGAGCCAGACGTACGTGAACATGAAGCACCGCGACTGCGAGCAGGTGGGCGTGAACGGCATCCACGTCGAGGTCGACGGCGACGCCAGCCAGGACGAGCTCGTCGCGACCGTCGAGGACCTGAACGACCGCGAGGACGTGCACGCCATCCTCGTGCAGACGCCGCTCCCCGACCACGTCGACGAGCGCGAGGTCATGAACGCGATCGACCCGATGAAGGACGCAGACGGCTTCCACCCCGAGAACGTCGGGCGGCTCGTCGCGGGCGAGGCGCGCTTCAAGCCGTGCACGCCCCACGGCGTCCAGCGGATGCTCGCGCACGCCGGCGTCGAGACCGAGGGCGCGGACGTCGTCATCGTCGGTCGCTCGAACATCGTCGGGAAGCCGCTCGCGAACCTCCTCGTGCAGAAGGCCGACGACGGAAACGCGACCGTCACCGTCTGTCACTCCCGGACGAACGACCTCGAGGCGAAGACGAAGGCGGCGGACGTCGTCGTCGCCGCCGCGGGCGTCCCCGAGTTCGTCACGGGCGACATGCTCACCGACGGTACCGCGGTCATCGACGTCGGCATCAACCGCGTGGATGCAGACACGGAGAAGGGCTACGAGCTCGTCGGCGACGTCGAGTTCGAGAGCGCGAGCGAGAAGGCGTCGGTCATCTCGCCGGTCCCCGGTGGCGTCGGCCCGATGACCCGCGCGATGCTCCAGTACAACACCGTCAAGGCGACGCGACTCCAGACGGGCATCGACGCGACGCTCCCGTGAACGAGGCCGCTACAATTCGTTCTACTCGCCGAAGGACCCAACGAGCCATCCCGCGACTGCCAGCATCACGAGTCCAGCAGCGGCGGTGACGAGGACTGGCGTCGTCTGGGACGTGCCAAGGAGGACGCTGAGGGCGAACAACAGCGATAGAACGCCCACGATCGAGAGGGCACCGGCGACCCCGACCCGCCAGCGAGGGACGTCTCGCGCCAGACCGCTCAGTGCGTGAGCGACGGTCGCACCCGCCACCCCGAGCGCGAGGAGATACGCGGCGAAGAGGAGATCGTAGTGGTCCCCTGCCGATCCGAACGCGACTTCTAGCAGGTCGAATCCGACGATGAGGAGATATCCTGGAATCTGGAGTGGCTGAAACTGGACACCGACGGCGAGTCCGTAGAGACCGACGAGCACTCCGGTCGCGATACCGGTATCGCGGACGAAGGTCCGGGCGCGGTTCCCGATGGATTTCGCGGCGCTCATATCCGATCCTTGCTGTCATCGCAGCAAAACGTCACCGGCTGTCGGGAACGACACCGCCTGTCGTGAACGATATCGCGCTCGAACCTGCAGCTCGTCGCCTCCAGCCGACGCCCAGTGAAGACATCTAACGGCGGAGAACTCGCTATCCTGGCGGTCAGTCGCGGAGTCGGCGGAGGCGTTCGGTCGCGGTCACGACGGCGTCCTCGTCGCCGTCGCGGAGGTACGCGTTCAGTCCGCGGGCGGCCTCGTAGAGCGCGTCGGCGTCGTGGGGGTCGACGTCGCCCTGGAGCGCCTGCATGCGCTTCTGGTGGCTCTCGAGGCCGGTGAGGACGTCGGTCGCGGCCGGAGCGAGGTCGCGGTCGGTGGCTTCGAGCCAGTCCCGGACGTCTCGCCGGTACCGTTCGACGACGGCTGCGGTCGCGAGGCCGCGGGCCGCTCGCATCGACTCTGGGACCTCGCTGGCGTCCGGGCGATCGCCGGCGTCGGTGCCCTGCAGGAGCGAGAGGAGGTAGTACTCGACGGCCGACTCGTCGTCGAACGACTGCGTGCGACCGACGACGTCGACGGCGTTCGCGAGTTCGCGCGCCGCGATGCGGCGGCCGTCGAGTTCGACGAGGTCGCCGGCGTGCACGAACCCGTTCCCGCGCACGAACTCGCGGCACGCCGCCTTCACGACGTCGACGGCCTCGTCGCGCGGTCGGTCGTCCCACGCCGCGCGCGCCTCGGTCAGGTCGAACTCGGCGGGCGTCGTCGTGTGGAGCGCGCGGTCCTCGTCCAGGCCGACGCTCCGCATGCTCCCGCAGTCGGGGCACGCGACCGATCCGGTGTCGTAGTACGACCACCGCCGCTCGCACTCCGTGCACTCTCGCTCGCCGCGTATCTCCATGCCCGCCGGTTCGACCGGCAGGCGCAAAGGACCTCCGCCTCGTCGCCGGTCACGGAGATGGATTCCGCGGCCGAGGACCGCGGCGCGCCTCAATCCGTGTCGACGCGTGGGTCGACTGCGCCGAGGCCGACGTCCTGGAGGAAGTTCGCGACCACGCCGACGGCGGCGACGAGGACGACGATGCCCATCGTCGTCGAGACGTCCCGTGCCTTCACGGCGAGGATGCCGAGGTTGCCGATGCCAGGGAGCGCGAACACGAACTCGAGGACGAACACGTGCACGACGAGGATCGTCACGAGGTCGTCGAGGAACAGCGTCAGGAGCGGGAGCGCTGCGTTCCGGGCGACGTGGGCCATCACGCGCCACTCGCTCGCGCCCTTCGCTCGCGCGAGCGTCACGAAGTCGGCGGAGACGTATTCGAGGCACTGGGCGCGCGCGTACCGGACCTGGCTGCCGACGAGCGCGATCGTCAGGATGGTCGCGACGACAGCGAACTGGATCATCGCGTCGACCGTCCAGATGTCGAAGGGAACGCCGGGCACGTAGTACTTCCCCTCTGGCGTGCCGAGCGTGAACTCGACGAGGCCGAGTTCCGCGGAGAGCACGACGAGCGAGAGCTGTGCGAGCACGAAGCTCGGGACGCCGAACGCGAGGTAGCCGACGGACTGGACGAGGCGGTCGACGTACCCGCCGCGTTCGAGCGCGGCGTACGCGCCGAGGACGACGCTCGCCGCGAACCCGACGACGACCGCCGGAACGACGTACACGAGCGTGTACGGCAGGTGTCGTTCCAGGAGCGTCGCGACCGGTGGGCCGACCTCTCCGACCCGACTCACGGAGCGCCCCCAGTCGAGCGTGAGGAGGTTCCCGAGGTACGCGACGTAGCGGTCGAACAGCGGCTGGTTGCCGTTCTTCGCCGCTATGAGCGCCGGGATCTGGTCGGCGTTCACGTTGTAGTAGTTCAGGATGGCGGGCGCGGGGTCGGGGACGTTGACGACAGCGACGAAGACGGCGGTCAGTACAGCGTAGAAGGAGAGCGCGGCGACAGCGGCGCGCTTGAGGACGTACGTTCGACTCACCGTCTCTCACCGCCTTCGGGCTCGGCCACCCCGTTCGGTTCCGTGGGAACGCGACGCATGTCATGCCGCTGCGTCCGCGCCCCCTAAATGTGATACGAAGTGTCAAACGTCTCTTTGAGACATCGGCCAGCCGTGGACCGCGCCTGCCGGTGCGCTCCGACGCTTCCGTCGTCCGCGGGCCATCGGTCGTCCCCGCTGCGCCTGCCGGCGCGCGCTTCGAGTCTCGATTCGAACGTCGAAGCCGTTCGTGGGTTCAAGGAGCTGGTTCGCGACGTTCGAACTGCGGAGGACGTACCGTCGACCGCGCACGCCACGGGGGTGGCGGGCGGACAGGCTTGGATTCGCTTCGGCGACTCGGCTCGACGCGGCGGAGGACGCCGCCGCAATTCTCGCGTCGACCACGCACAGCGAGCGACCAGACCCCGCAGCGCGTTTCGCGACAACGGTGCACGGCGAGCGACGGCCGCGACGTCGTTCTCACCTCGATCGGCCGTCTCGGTCGTCGCCGGGTAAGACCACGCGGGCGGTGCGCTCGAGGAGCTGGGCGAACGGCCGCGGGTCCGAGAGCGAGAGCACGTCGAAGTTGGGTGCCGCGACGAGCGAGACGAGGACGGCAACGGACGCTCGGGCGAGCGACGGCGGCGTGGCGTGGGGGTATCGGTCCCTTGCGACGCTCAGGAGGTAGCTGCCCTCGCCGAGGAGCGCGTGGCAGCCGACGCCGGCGTCGTACTCGTCGGTGGCGACGCCACCGTCCGTCGCTCCAGGTGGTTCGCTGTCGACGGCGACCGGGCCGACGCCACCGTTTGGTTCGTCGGTCGCGAGCAGCCAATACGCTCGTGGGAAGTCGACGCCGGCCGCGACCGCGAGGGGGATCGACCCCCAGAACCGCGGGTTCACCTCCAGGAGCCGGTACGTTCCGTCGCGGGCGTCCCGGCGGAACTCGACCATCGCCGGGCCGTGCCACTCCAGCGCGTCGAGGACGCGACGGCCGGCGCGCGCGAGCTCGGGGTCGCGGTACGACTCCCGGTAGACGCTCGCCCCGCCCGCGTAGGAGTAGCTCCGGACGCGTCGATGCTGGAACGTCCGCACGGGCCGCCCGCGGTCGTAGAGCGCGAAGAACCCGAACTCGCCGTCGGACGGGACGTACCGCTGCGCGATGGGTTCGTGCCCCATCTCCGCGACGAACGCGTCGACGGACGGCTCCGTCCCGCCCTCGAACACCGCCGCGTCCAGCCGACGGGTTCGTCCGTCCTCGACGACGACCGTGTACCGGGGTTTGACGACGTACCGGTCGTCCCAAGCGTCGAAGTCCCCGACGAGGCTGGTGTCGGGCATCGGGACGCCCGCGGCCGCTGTGCGCTCGAACAGCCGACAGCGGTCCTGCGCGAGCGTCATCCGTTCGCGGCCCGGCCACGGCGTGCCGACGTGCTCGGCGAACTCGTCGCGGCGCGTGGACAGCACGTGCGCGTCGGCCTCCGTCAACGGCACGACCGTACGGACGTTCGGTCGTCGCGCGAGTTCGAGGAGGGCGTCGCCGTACCCGGAGACGTCCTCGCGTGGGTCCGGGACGATATGGGACTCCCCGCAGTACCGCGAGGCGAACGTCGGATGCCGTGGCTCCGTTGCGGCGACGACGACGCGGACGCCGTGGCGACCGAGCGACCGCACGACGGCGAGTGCGCTCCCGGTCGTGCCGGCCGGCACGACAACCGCGTCTGCGTCCTCGTTTCGGGAACCGGTACGCGTCGGTTCGGGCATTCGTCAGTTATTGTGACGTACATACACATCGTTATCCGTCGTCCTATTGGCTGCGTTCCCGGATAACGACAGCCTACTGACGCGTCGCTGGCATCCAACTCCCGATCGCCGAGTGGAGCATCGTTACGGCTCGCTCTCGAGCGCCGCGACGGCGTCGTCGAGGTACGCCCTGGCCCTGGCGGCGAGGGCGTCGCTCCGGTCGGCGTCGCGCGCCTCCGCGGTCACGCGGACGAGCGGTTGCGTCCCGCTGGCGCGCACGAGGAACCAGCCGTCGTCGGTGTCGACGCGCACGCCGTCGCGGTCGTTCACGCGCCCCGGGTCGTGGTCGGCGTGGACGGCGTCGGCGACGTACCGCATGACCGCACGCTTGTCGTCGACCTCGACGCTGTCGCGGCACGTCGGGTACGTGGGGACGTCCGCGGCCAGCTCCGCGAGCGGGCCGTGGTCGGCGACGAGCGCGCCGAGTCGCACCGCCGCCAGCGGTCCGTCCGGGCACTTCGTCTGGTCCGGCCAGATCCACGCGCCGCTCATCTCGCCGCCGAAGACGACGTCGTCGTCCTCGGTGCGTTCGGCGACGAACCCGTCGCCGACCTTCGTGTGGACGAGGGACGCCCCGACCTCTGCGAGCGCGTCGTCCACCGCGAGACTCGTGTTCAGTGGTGCGGCGACGACGTCGCCCTCGCCGGCGGCCGCGGTGGCGAAGATCGCCAGGAGGACGTCGCCAGGAAGGAACTCTCCGTCGGCGGTGACGGCCATCGTCCGGTCGGCGTCGCCGTCGTGCGCGATGCCGAGGTCCGCGTCGGTCGCGGCGACGAGCGCTGACAGCGACCCACAGTGCTCGGCGGTCGGCTCGCTCGGCCGGCCCGGGAACGTCCCGTCCGGCTGGGCGTTCAGCGTCTGGACGCTCGCACCGAGCCGGTCGAGGACGGTCGCCGTGACGCCGCCGGCACCGTTCCCGACGTCGACGACGACGGACAGCCCCGCGAGGTCCGCGTCGACGGCCGACTGGAGCGCTCGCACGTGCCGCTCGGTCGCATCGTCGAGTCGGGACTCGGTCCCGAGCGCGTCCGCCCCGACGAGGTCGTAGTCGTCCTCGCGGACGCGGCGCGCGATCGCGTCCTGCTGGGCGACGTCGAACGCCCGCCCCGTCGCCGTCCAGAGTTTGAGGCCGTTGTCCGGCGCCGGATTGTGCGAGGCGGTCACCGATACGCCCACGTCCGCGTCCGTCCAGCCGACGGCGCGCGCGACCGTCGGCGTCGCCGCCTGGCCGACGCGGACCACGTCGGCGCCGCCCTCGCGGAGCCCTGCGGCGACGGCGTCCGCGAGCATCTCCCCGCTCTCGCGCGGGTCTCGCCCCACGACCACGCGCTCGTAGCTCTCTGCGGCCACCGCACGCCCCACCGAGAGCGCGAGCGCGCACGTCACCTCGTCGCCGACGCGACCCCGAATCCCACTCGTTCCGAACATGCTATCGCGTAATCGCGTCCGGCAGGTAGTTATGCGTGGCGTAGCACCGCCGCCGTCGACCGGTCGGCACCGCCTACGCACCGCGACGGCCCCGCGAGTAACGGGATCGTACCCAGTCGACTGGCAGCGAATGTGTTACGGTACCAGACGAATAACGACTTTCTTCCCCGGACGAGGGTACACTGATGCCAGACGCTTCGTCCGACGAGCGGTCGCCGACCGGGTGCTGGCTCCGGGCGTCGACCGCCCCGTCGACCACGACCACCACCAGGGGTGTCGCTTCGGGCGTTCACGCCCGTGAGCGGTCGTGAGCGCGCCCTCGGAGACGGTCGAGCGGGCGCGTCGCGCGGACGTGACGTTCGTCGCCGCCGCCGTCGCGTACTACTGGCTCGGGTCGCTCGTCCCCGTGGCCGTCCTCGCGTTCGTCGTCGTCCAGGTCGCGTACGGGAGCGTGCTCGCGGACTGGTCGGTCCAGCAACTCGAGATCGCGCTCACGCCCGCCGGCCAGGACCTCCTCCATCGCGCGCTCCTGGACTCGACCGGCGCGACGGGACTCGGCGTCGTCGGAACCGTCGGCCTCCTCTGGGGGTGGTCCCGTCTCTACCGCGCGCTCGAATCCGCGTTCGAGCGCGTCTACGAGACCGACCACGAGGAGAGTCTGCCCGCGCGCGCACTCGCCGCGTGCGTCGTCGTCCCCGCGATCTGCATCGGGATGGCGCTCGCCGCCGCCGGCGTCGTCTCGACGTTCACGGGCGTCGTCTGGGACGCCCTGCTCGTCGTCGCGGTCGCGTTCGCGCTGTTCCCCGTGTTCGTGACGCTCCCACCGGAACGCCCCGGTCTCCGCGCCGCTGTCGCGGGCTCCATCGCGACCGCCGTCGCGTGGTCGCTCCTCCGGTACGCGTTCGACCTCTACGCGACGTACGGGACGTTCTCGCTCGCGTACGACCTCCTCGGCGGCGTCATCTTCGTCCTCACGTTCCTCTACCTCGGCGCGCTCGCGCTCCTCGTCGCCGTCTCCCTCACCGCGACGCTGGATTCGTAGAGCATCCCGGGAACCGCGACGCCCGGTGCGCGAGAAACGGGCGGGGGTCGCGACGACCGGCGAAACCTGCACGACCACCAGGCTTTTTGTCCCTCGGTCTCGCTCGTACGGACGCAATGACACGGAGTTCCCAGGCTCCTGGTCGAGAAATTCTCCGACGGTAAGCCGACCGTCGTAGCCGACGACCACGACCTGTCCCTGTGCGTCGGCGACGAAACGCACGACCTGAGCCGCGACGAAGCAGCACAGTTACGCGACGCGTTGTCGAACGCTCTCACGCGCACCACCGAGTACGTCCACACGACGGGCACGCACCGCGAGGACGGCAAGTACGTGGTCGCGCGCCGCGGCGCGGACTCCGCGGGCCACGAGAAGGTGTTCGAATCCTTCGAGGCCTGCGAGCGCCGCTACGACCGCCTCCCCGAGTCGTTCACGGCCGAGGACGTCGGCCGGAGCGGACTCACGGGCGGGCGTCGACACATGCTCGTCTGGCACTACGCCGAACATCCCTCGTTCGACTGCGAACTCGCCTCGCGACAACCGCTCACCGTCGAGAAGACCGGCGACGACGCGAGCGGAACGCCCGAGTCGGAAGACGCGCCCGAGTCGTCGAACGCGACCGAGTCGACCGACTCCGCGGACGCGACCGAGTCGACCGACGACGACCACATGGGGGTGCTACCCGCGGACGACTGAGGACTCCGGGCGCGGCAGCGACCACGTCCGCGCCCGCCCGAAGACCGCCACTCCCGGCCTATCGACCGATCCGCGATTAGCTTCCGGGACGACAGGGCTTTTGCCGGACTGCCGCGTGCCGTCGCGTATGTCACGGAAGCACATGGGGAGCGACGACCTGGAGCAGTCGAGGGCCCGACCGCGAGACAGCGACGACCTGGAGCAGCCGAGGCCCTCGACGTTCTCGATCGTCGCTCGCGACCCGGAGACGGACGCGGTCGGCGTCGCCGTCCAGTCGAAGTTCGTGAGCGTCGGGAGCGTCGTCCCGTTCGCGAGCGCGGACGCCGGCGCGGTCGCGACGCAGTCGTTCGCGAACGTCGCGTACGGCCCGGACGGCCTGGAGTTGCTCCGGGACGGCCACGACGCCGAGTCGGTCGTCGACGAACTCACCGAGGCGGACGACGCGGCCGAGGACCGCCAGGTCGGCGTCGTCGGCCAGGACGGCTCCGTCGCGGCGTTCACGGGCGACGAGTGCTTCGACGTCGCCGGCGACGTCCAGGGCGAGGGGTACACCGTTCAGGGGAACATCCTCGAGAACGACGAGACGCTGCCCGCGATGGCCGACGCGTTCGAGTCGACCGACGCCGGCCTCCCCGAGAAGCTGCTCGCGGCGCTGCACGCCGGGAACGACGCCGGCGGCGACTCGCGGGGCGAGCAGTCCGCCGCGATGTACGTCGCGAAGCCCGACGGCGGGTACGACGGGAAGAACGACCGCTGGATCGACGTGCGCGTCGACGACCACGAGCACCCGATCGACGAACTCGAGCGCGTGTTCAGGATCTACGACATCACGCTCCTCTCGCGCGAGGAACCCGACGACGTCCGCGAACTCGACGGCGAGGTCGGCCGCGAGGTCGCCGCGACCCTCGCCGACCTCGGGTTCTACGACGACGACCCCGAACCCATCGCCGACGAGGGGTTCGGTGACGCCGAGCGCGAGGCGCTCGAGGCGTTCCGCGGCATGAACAACTTCGAGAACCACGATTTGGCAGTGATCGAGGACGCGCTCGCTCGCGGCTGGCGCGACGCCGCCGAGGACGCCGATGCCGACAGCGATGCCGATGCTGACGCCGACGGCGATGGCGCGGCCGACGGAGAGTCGCGGATGATCGAGGCGATCTGGCACGGCCTCCAGCGCCTGGACCGAAAGTAGCGACCCGTCGACGACCGTGAACGTACCTTTTTGAGTGGTGGCCAGCAAGGGGCGTCCATGAGTGACGACGCCGCTGGCGGTTTCGACGACGACCTCGCCGGGCTGTTCGAGGATCATCGCGTGAACGCGGTCCTCGCGTGGCTCGTGATCGGGGCGGTCGTGGCGAGCGCCGCGACCGAGCTCGCGCTCGCGGACCTCACGTCGGCGCTGTTCGCGGTCGTCGTCGCCGGACTCGCCGTTCTGCCCGCGGTCGCGTACCGGAATCCGCGCATCATGCTGCCGTGGGAGGTCCTCGTCCTGGCGGCGCTCCCGGTGCTCGGCCGGCTGTTCGCGACGGTTCCGATCACGGAGGCGCTCGCGACGTACCTCGCGGTCGCCGCGGTCGCGCTCGTCGTCGCCGTCGAACTCCACGTGTTCACCGCGGTCCGGATGACGCTCGGGTTCGCCATCCTCTCGGTCGTCGTGTTCACGATGGCGGCCGCCGGCGCGTGGGCGGTCGTGCGCTGGGCGATATTCGGGCCGACGTTCGTCGCGTCGAACGAGGCGCTCATGATCGAGTTCGTGTACTCGATCCTCGCGGGCGTCCTCGCCGCGTTCGTCTTCGAGTTCTACGTCAGGCGGACCGCGAACCTCGACCGTCTCCCGCCGGAGGTGAGTCGGCGATGAGGATCCGCGACCGCTTCGGGATCTCCGAACGCACGCAGGTCAAGGTCACGCGCCTGATGGAGCTCGCGCTCGTCGGCCTGCTGTTCGTCGGCGTGTACGAGCTGAATCCGGGAATCGTCGTGAACTGCGCGGTCGGCCTCCTCGTCGTGCAGCTGCCCGCGATCGTCGAGCGCGACTACGAGGTGCCGATGGACGCCGCGCTCACGCTCTGGATCACGACCGCGGCGTTCCTGCACGCCCTCGGGACGGTCGGGCTCCCCGGGATGGAGAGTTCGTTCTACCGCACGCTACCGGTGTGGGACGACGTCACGCACGCGCTGTCGGCGAGCGTGGTCGCCGCGGTCGCGTACGCGACGGTGCGCGCGTTCGACGAGCACTCGGAGTCGATCTCGCTCCCGCGGAAGGTGACGTTCGCGTACGTGCTGGCGTTCACGATGGCGTTCGGCGTCGCCTGGGAGGTCCTCGAGTACGCGATCACGCTCGCGACGGGCGTGGTCGGCGTCGACACCGTCCTCACGCAGTACAGCGTCGAGGACACCCTCGGCGACCTCGTGTGGAATACCGTCGGTGGCCTGCTCGTCGCGCTCTGGGGCCACCTCTACCTCACGGACGTCGTCGGCGCGCTCCGCGAGCGCCTCGCCACCAATTCTCGCGAGGCATGATACCACGCCCCTAGGCTTACGTCGGCCGCGGTCGACCACCAGAACGCGATGGTATTCAAGAAGATCACCCTGATCGGCACCAGCCCGGAGAGCTTCGACGCCGCGGCCGACGACGCGATCGAGCGCGCACAGGACACCCTCGACAACGTCCACTGGATCGAGGTCGAGGAACTCGGCGTCGAGGTCGCGAGCGTCGAGAACCGAGAGTACCAGGCCGAGGTCGTTGTGGCGTTCGAACTCGAGGGCTGACCGCCACCGAAGACTCTTCTCGGTCCACACGGAATCGAGAGCCGTGTCCGGAGTCCCCAATCGCAGCGACGTCCTGCTCGCGGCACTCGTCCTCCAGGGTGCGATGGTCGTCTGGTACGTCCCGCACCTGGCCACTGACTTCGCGACCGGTGCGTCCGATCTGGTCGCGCGCCTCGTCGCGGTCGGGACCGGCCTCGCCGCGATCAGAATCATCTACTACGCACGAGACGGGTCCGACGGCGACTCGTCGCGACGGCCCGGCGACGGGCCGCGCGGGCGGTGACGGCGCGGGCCGCCGCGGACCGCTCCGGCGCGGTGTCGACCGGCGGACCCGAACTTCTTTCGCGAATCTCCGCGAACCGCCCGCGCATGGAGCCAGTCGACGAGAGCGACCTCGAGTGGGAGGAGTTAGAGCGCGGCGACGCGGCGTTCCGACGGAAGCGCCTCGCGGACGCCGCCGGCGCCGGCGACGACCTCGGCTGTAGCCTCTACGAGCTCCCGCCAGGGAAGCGCTCGTGGCCGTACCACTACCACACCGCGAACGCCGAAGCGATCTACGTCCTCGACGGCGACGGCCTCGTTCGACTCGGCGACGACGAGTACCGCGTCTCCGCTGGATCGTACGTCCATTGCCCCGCAGCGCCCGAGGGCGCGCACCGCGTCGTCAACGACGGCGACGACCCGCTCCGGTACCTGATGGTGTCGACGATGGACGAACCCGAGATCATCGAGTACCCCGACAGCGAGAAAGTCGGCGTGTTCGCCGGGTCGCCGCCCGGCAGCCGCGCGGACCGCAGCGTCCACGGCTACTTCAGGACCGACGACGCCGTCGACTACTGGGACGGCGAAGAGTGAGAAGCGAGCACGCGAGTAAGAGCCGCAGTCGGCGAGCGATCAGGTCCGGAACGATTCGCCGCAGCCGCACTCGCTGACGACGTTGGGGTTCTCGACGTGGAACCCCTCGCCCTGGAGGCCGCCTTCGTACGCGAGGTGGCTGCCCTCGACGTAGTCCAGACTCGCGGGGTCGACGAACACCCGGAGGCCGTGGTGGTCGAACACCGAGTCCTCGTCGGCGGGCTCGTGCTCGAACCGCATCCCGTAGGACAGGCCCGCGCACCCGCCCTGTTTGACGAACAGGCGAAGTCCGGACTCCTCGACGTCCATGCCCTCGCTCTCGATGAGCGAGAGCGCCTCCTCGGCGGCCTCCTCGCTCACGGTGAGACTGCCACCCGGTTCGGCAGACGCGCTTTCCGTACTCATGGTCGTACAACGGACGGGGAGCGAGTTAAGGCTGGCGTACAACCTTTTTTCTGCGTCGGGTGGCCCTTCGGGCCACCACTCCTTGAAAAAACGTTGATGAAAAAAAGGCCGCTCGCGCCCGCTGGGCGCTCGCGGTGAACCGGCGGCGGAGCCGCCGGACACGGGACATCGGCACTACCGTGACGGCTCAGCCACCGCGACGGCACCGCGACCGCTCAGCCACCGCGACCGCCCTGCGACCAGCCCTCGTCCTCCCCAGCCGATTCGTCCGGCGGCTCCAGTCGGTCGCCGCCGGACTCATCCCTCGCACGGTATCGACGCAGCCGCGCTCGTCGTCACTCGCGCGCTGCGTCACCGCGCGCCGAACGGGGTGGTGGTCGCGGCGTCAGTCGCCCTCGGCGCGGTCGAGTCGCTTGCGGACGCTCTCGGCGTGCGCTTCGAGGCCTTCGGCTTCGGCGAGCGTCGTGATGGTGTCGGCGAGGTCGCGGAGCCCGGTGTCGTCGAGGCGCTGGACGGTCGTGGAGCGAACGAACGCGTCGACGCTCAGGCCGCCGTGGCGCTTCGCGCCGCCGTTCGTCGGGAGGACGTGGTTCGTGCCGGAGGCGTAGTCGCCGGCGGCCACCGGAGTGTTCGGGCCGAGGAAGACGCTCCCGGCGTTGTCGACGCGGTCGAGGAGCGATTCGTCGTCGTCGGCCTGCACGACGAGGTGTTCGGCGGCGTACTCGTTCGCGAACAGGACGGCTTCGCTCATCGAGCGCGCCAGGAGAACGCCGGAGGCGTCGTTCGCGAGCGCGTCGCGGATCGTGCTCTCGCGGTCGCGTCCGTCGACCTGGGCTGCGACGGCGTCGACGACGTCGTCCGCGAGGTCCGCGTCGTCGGTGACGGCGACGACGCTCGCGTCCGGGTCGTGCTCGGCCTGCGCGACGAGTTCGGCGGCGACGAGTGCGGGGTCGGCGGTGTCGTCGGCGAGCACGAGCACCTCGCTCGGGCCGGCGAGGAAGTCGATGTCGACGTCCCCACGGACTTCGGCCTTCGCCGCCGTCACCCACTTGCTGCCCGGTCCGACGACCTTCTGGACGCGCGGCACGCTCTCCGTGCCGTACGCGAGCGCCGCGATGGCTTGCGCGCCACCGATGCTGTACACTTCGTCTGCGCCCGCAGCGTGCACCGCGGCGAGCGTCGCTGGATTCATCTCCTCGGCGGGTGGTGTCGCGACTGCGACCTGGTCGACGCCAGCGACCTTCGCCGGCACCACGCCCATGATGGCGCTCGATGGATACGCTGCCGTGCCACCGGGTGCGTAGACGCCGACGCGCGAGAGCGGCCGGAATCGTCGTCCGAGTTCGCGCCCCGGCGAGAACTCCTCGCGCCAGTCCTCGGGGACCTGGCGCTCGTGGAACTCGCGGACGTTCGCGACCGCCGCGTCGATCGCGTCCCGCACGTCGTCGCTCACGCGGTCCTCGTACGCGCGCTCGGCGTCGTCGCCGACGTCGAGGTTCCCGACGGTCACGTCGTCGAACTCCTCGGTGAACTCGCGAACTGCGACGTCGCCCTCTTCGCGCACGCGCTCGACCACCTCCCGTACCGCGTCCCGGGCGCCCTCGACGCCGGCGTCGCGTTCGAACAGCGCCGCGCGTCGCTCGGTCCCGAGGTCCGCGATCTCGTTGACGTCCATGCCCGAGCCTTCGCCACCCCCGCGAAAAGGCGTTTCCTTCGCGCGGCCCGCCGTTGGGGTCGCCCAGGCGTCGCCGCTCTCGGTGGGGAGCGACGGCCCTGGCGTGCCGTCTCCCACAGGTGCGAGTTCACTCGATTGGAAGAAGATGCGGGTCGAGCGGCCGGTCGCGCTCGAGACGCCGTCGACGAGTCGTCGCGATGCCGTGATCGCGACGACAGGCACCCGACCCAGAGGTCGGCTCGCTGCGGCGTCCTCGACGGGACGCCCGCCCGGGGGGGAGGGTCGGACGTCCGACGCCGAGGCCATGCCCGTGGTCGGGCACGACGCGGACCGCTCGCTGCATTTTGCAAAACGAACGAGCTTAACTAAAGCCTATTGCTTACGGAAATCTATGGTGCGGTCGTCCGCCACTCGGGGCCCACGACGAACGCAGGCCACCACTCCGGCCAGTATCCACGACGAGCGCACGCCGCCACTTCAGTCGGTATCCTCGCCAATGCCTCGCAATCTCTTCAATCAGTGTCCTCGACGCCGGAGACGAACGTCGTCCACACCGACGACGCGAAAAGCACCACCACGAGCGCGAACGCGACCAGGCCAAACGGCGCCGCGAGCAACTGCGCGGTCCGGAACCCGAACGCGAGCCGACCGAACCCAAGGGTGACGAACGACGCCAGCACGCACCCGAACGCGACGAACGCGAGCACGACGAACCGGTTCCGATCCATGCACTCGAATCGACGCGGCGCGACCAAGTCCGTTTCCGTTCGACCGCGACTCGACCGCTAGCGATTACCACGAGACGCCGTCTCTAGGCATCACTGGACTTATTCCGGAGAGTACGGAAGGGGGTGGCGTGACCGCGGACGCGACCGACGACGAGCCCGCAGCGCCCTCCAGCCCCGACCCCCGCGACGACGGCGACGACGAACGCGCCGCCATCGTGAGCGACGGCGACGACGAACGCGCCGCTACCGTGAGCGACGGCGACGTCGAGGCGCCGACGGACGCGCTCGTCGAGTCGCGCCTCGAGGACGCGCTCGAACGCGTCGCTCACGGTGCGACCGTCTCCGTCCCCGGCATCCTCGCCGAGCGCGGGCTCTCGGTCGCGTTCACGGCCGTCCTCACGAACGGCCTCGGCGCGAGCGCGTACGGCGTGTTCGCGCTCGCACGCCGCAGTCAGTCGTACCTCCTCCACCTCGCGTTCGGGTTCAAGAGCGGCCTCAGTCGGTTCCTCCCGAACGCGGCCGACGACGCCGAACGCGACGCGCTGATCGCGTTCGCGAGCGTCCTCCTGCTCGCCGTCTCCGTCCTCTTCGGTGCCGTCCTCTACGTCGCCGCGCCGACCGTCGCCGGCCTCGTCGACGTCGGCCGCCCCGGCCAGTTCGAGACGCTGTTGCGGGTGTTCGCCGTCGGGATGCCCGCGATGACGTGGCTGTTCGCCGTCGGCGAGGTGATGCGCGGACTCGAGGCCGTCGGGCCGCTCACGCTCACGATGCGCGTCGGCTTCCCGCTCGCGCAACTCGCGGTCGGTGGCGTCGGCGTCCTCGTGTTCGACGACGCCGTCCTCGTCGCGGTCGGCGTCGTCGCCGCGTACGGCGTCGTCGGCGTCGGCGCGATGGCGTGGCTCGCACGCGACCGCGGCATCCGCCCGCGACTCAGGGGGCCGGACGTCCGCGCGCTCTGGCACCGGTACGTCGCGTACACGCTCCCGCTGTTCGTCGGCGGGTTCGCGACCGTCACCCAGCGCCTCGGGTTCTACCCGCTCATCGCGTGGTTCCTCACCGGTCTCGCCGGCGGCGTGTTCGCGGTCGGGGTCCTCGTCGGCTCGCTCGTCCGCCTGCCGCTCATGGCGATCAATCAGTTCATCCCGCCCGTCGCGGCGGAACTCAACGAGTCCGGGCACGCCCGCGCACTCAGCCGACTCTACCACGTCACGAGCCGGATGGTGCTCGTCGGCGTCACCGGCCTCTCGGTCCCCGTCGTCGTCTACCGACGCGACGTCATGGCGGTGTTCGGCGACGCGTTCGTCCCCTACGCCGACCTCCTCGCCGGATTCGTCGTCGCGCAGTACGTCGCGTGCGCCGCCGGGAGCGTCGGCATTCTCCTCGCGATGACGGACAACCAGCGCGCGCTCCTCGTCGTCAACACCGCCATCACCGCCGCGCTCGTCGTCGTCGCCATCCCGCTCACCGCCGAGTTCGGTCTCCCCGGCCTCGTCGGGACGTACGTCCTGATGCTCACGCTCAACAACGCCCTCGAGGTCGTCGTCCTCTACCACCTCGAAGGGCTCCAGCCGCTCACGCGCCGGCACGGCTACACGCTCGTCGCCGCCACCCCGCTCGCAGCCGCCGCCGTCGGCGCGCGCGAACTCCTCCCTGGAGCCGCGGGCATCGCCGTCGGCGTCCTCGTCGGCGTCGCCGCGTACGCCGCCACACTCCGCTGGTTCGGGTTCACGCCCGTCGAACGCCGCCTCGTCGGCACGCTCGCCGACCGCTACCGCGGCGCGCTCGACGGCATCGTCGTGAGATGAGGACCGCGAGCGGTCACTCGAACAGCGTCAACGGTATCGTATGCTCGCCGTCGCGTTCCCACGTCCGTTCGGCGACCTCGAGGCCACTCATCCGACACACCACGGGGAGCGAGTCGATCGTCTTCGCGAGATGCCCGGTCAACCGCATCGTCGTCGCCGCCTCGAGGTCGACGTCCTCGAACCCCATGACGGTTCCACGGGCGCTCCCACCGAACCAGCGGCTGACGTCTTGTCGCTGCTCCGGATTGAACCGGTACGTCCCTCCGTAGAACGTGAGGCCTTCTTCGGGGCCACCGACGTTGTAGGTCGCGAGCGTCCCGGTCGGCGACTCGATGGCGATCTCGTAGCAGACGTACGACCACGCCCGCGTTCTGTGCGACGGCGAGTAATCGGCCCCCCACTCGAGCGCGAGGGGGGTCGTGGGCGTTCCGAGCGTCTCCTCGAACACGACCTCGCGGCGGTCCGATGCGCGCAACTCGACGGAGACCGTCCGTTCGCCGACGTCGAGCGCGTCCACCGGGACCACGGCCGTCGTCTCCGCTCCCGCGTCGACGGTCACCGACTGCGTCGACTGGACCTCGCGGTCGAACAGCAACAGCAATTCGCCGTCGAACGACGTCGCCGCGCTGTTGTCTATGTGGACGGTGATCTCGCCAGCTGTCGCGCTCCCTATCTGTTCGGTCATCTCCGCCGACGCGACCAGCTCGGATGCAGTCGTCGTCACCTCCGCGGTCGACGCGGGCGCCGTAGTGATCGACTCCCCCCGAACCGTCGACTCGCCAGTGCTCGTCCCCCGGCCGCCCTCGAGCCGGAGACACCCCCCGACCACCGTCGGGACCAGCGCCCCAAGCACTCCCCTTCGTTTCATTCGTAGGTAGGTACCAGCCTCGTGACCTAAAAGTTCCGTCCGTCCGTGCTCGGGGACGGGACGGCTGACTCGCAGCGAGCGGACCGCTCGCTCGAGCGTGCGGCGACGCTACTGGTCGACCGCGATGGAGACGACGTACTCGTCCGTCGATTCGGTCCAGGTCCGCTGATCCGTCTGGCGGTCGCCGACCTCCGCAGTCACGGGCATCTCGTCCGGCTCCGGTGATACGTGCCCGACGAACCGGAGCGCGTCCGCGTTCGCCAGGAGGCCCTCCTCGAACCCGACGACGGTCCGCTGCTCGGGGCCACCGAACCAGCGCCACTTCTCGCCGTCGTTCTCCTCCGGGTCGTACGTCCCCTCGAGTCGCCTCGGTTCGTCCTCGATCACGCCGACGTCGTACGTCTCGATGGCTTCCCCGGCGCGTTCGAGCACGAGCTCGCGACAGTAGAACGCGAGCCTGCGGTCGTCCGTCGAATCGGAGTCCGGGTCGTCGCTGGGCACGTACGACGCACCCCAGTCGACCGTGACGGCGTGTCGCGCCGGGGGGAGAGACCCGTCGACGAGCACCTCCTCCGTGGACGCGCCCGTAACGACCAATCGCATGGAGTGGGTCTCGAGGGACTCGACGGTCAGATCGAACGCGACGGTCGCCGCGGTCCGAGATCTGAGCGTGACGGATTCGATGGCTCGCAGCTCGCCGTCGAGACGCAACTCGATCTCGCCGTCGAACTCGACGTCACGGTCGTTCTCCACGCGAACGGCGATGCGCTGCGTTCGACCCAGGACGAACGGCTCGGGTGCCTCGACGACTTTCGCGTACACGCCCGGTTCGCGGGTGGCCTCTACCGACGACTCCGTCGAGGCCGCGTCCGCGTTGGTCGACGTCGCCGCGGTGGTCCGCGACGCGGTCTCGATGCTCGCCGACGCCCCCGTGTTCGTGGCCGTCCCTCCGGAGTCAGTCAACCGGAGGCATCCCGCGAGCGACAGCGACACCAGTCCCCCGACGACGCTTCGTCGCTTCATCGCCGTGGACAAGCGCCCCCGTGACCCTAATCCTTCCGAACGAACACCTCACGGAACCGGTTCGAGGTCGAGTCGGTGCCCCTCCAGCGGTGACTGCCCCTGCCTTCTCACCGGCAGTTCCCGCACTCTGCGTCAGTCTCCGACAGGTTCCCGACGCAGGTCGCTCACGGTCGCGTCCGACTCGACGGTCGCGACGACGCGCTCGCCCTCGTGCGCGACGACGACCCGGAGCCGGGGCGGGTCGTGCGAGACGACGTCGACCGACGGCACCGGGACGTCCTGCCAGACCGCCCACGACGGCTGGCGGTGCACGTCCAGTCCGTGCTCGTACAGGAACCCCTCGACGGCGGGATGCATCGTGACCGGCGTCGCTCCGCCGGTCCGGACGCGGTCGCCACAGCGCCCGCACGCGAACTCCAGGTGCGCGGGCTGCCCGGCGAACGCCCCGTCCTCGGCGTCGCCCACGACGACGCGCCCGGTCATCCGTCCCGCGCACGTGTGACAGAACCCGGCGAGGACGCCGTCGACGACGTGCAGCATCCACCGGTCGAACGCGAGCGGTAACGCCGCGCCGTCGAACTGGTCCAGACTCCCCGGCGGGAACGAGAACTCGTTGAACCACTCCCCGCAACTCGTACAGGACGTCGACACCGTCTCGTCGGCGTACGACGCCTCGATCGCGGCCCCGCAGAACGGGCACGCGCCGTCGACGGGCAGCGAGTCGACGGTCGCGTTCGCCGTGTACGTCCCGGCGTGCATCGCGCCGACGATCTGTCGCCCGGCGTACGTCAACTCGTAGCCGTCCGCGGCCTTCCGGACGAAGGACCCGACGAGCTTCCGGAGGTGGTAGTTGAACTGCCCGGAGTCCTCGGTGCCGACGCGCTCGCGGAGCGCGGAGAACGACAGCGCGTCCTCGGGCGCCTCGCCCATCGCTCGGAGGATGGCGATTCGCGTGTCGTCGCCCAACAGGGCGAACGTCTCCTCGGGCGACCGACGCCGGATCGCGGCGGTCGTACTCGTCGTCTCGTTCATGCCGAAGAATCGTCGGGAGACGATATCTCGCTATCGGTGAACTCGCAACCGCACGCTACCGATTCGCTCCGAGTACGGAATCGTCGATAGCGCGTCGCTCCGAGTCGAACCTCGGCGCTCGCGCTGTCGAGTGATAGTGTGTGTGACGAGTGTTACCCCGTCAGAACGGAATCGTCGTCGCCGCGAATCGCCTTCGAAACCGCATCGAACGACACCGACGGCGGGTCGGAAACCGAGTTTAAAGTCGCGTCAGGTTCGTCGCACGCGGACCCTTGTCCGCCTGCTCGATGCTGAACTCGACCTGCTGTCCCTCTTCGAGGTCCGGGCCGCCGACGTCTTCCATGTGGAAGAACACGTCGTCGTCCGCTTCGTCCGTCGAGATGAAACCGTAGCCGCCAGTGTCGTTGAAGAAATCAACTTCGCCTTCTGCCATTGCGACCGTACTGAATGCCGGGGGACCATTAAGACTTGCGCGAGACGCGCTACCACGACCACAGGCGGGGCGTCGGCCGAACGGAGTTGTTGCTCTCGTCCCGGGAGCGTGCGGTTAGATGCGTTCGTGGACGAACTCGCGGTGTTCGGCTTCGACGGCGTCGCGTTCGGCGGGCGTGGCGTCCCGGTACCAGAGCGGGAGACAGGCCATCGCGCCGAGGCGCGCGCCGAACTCGTAGGCGGCTATGCGGTCGCGGACGGCGTCGGTGAACGCCCAGTCGTCGCTGCGGGCGTCGCGGTACGTACGCCGGAACAGGTCGCGGCGCGCTTCGAGGGTCGACTCGTCGGGGTCGTCCGCGTCGAGGAGGTGGAACTCGGCGTTCGCGAGGTTGTTCGCGGGTTCGCGCGCGCTGAGGTTCGCCCAGTCGAGGACGGCGTTCGTCGCGCCGGTGTCGGGGTCCACGAGGAGGTTCCCGTACCGGTAGTCCCAGTGGCAGTACGTCGGTGGATCCGGTTCGGAGAGCGCTCGCACGGTCTCTTCGACGTGCGCGCGGAGGTCGTCGGCGAGGTCGGCGAACCGCCGGGGGTCCTCGGCGAGTTCGGGGAAGTAGCCGCCGTCCTCGAGCGCGTCGATGGTCTCCATGCAGTCGTCGTGGAGCTGCTCGCGGTCGTCCTCGTACCGGGGGTGGTCGTCGGTGTCGAGCACCGCGAGGTCGCCGTCGTGGACGCCGACGGTGCCGACCGCGGGAAGCGGCCCGCACTCGTGGAGTGCCGCGAGGTGCTCGGCCGCGGCCTCGATCACGCGTCGCTGGGCGGCCGCCGAGAGCGCGCTCGCGTCGCCCTCGTACGTCTCGCCTGGGACGTGCTCGGCGAGGTAGAACGGCGCGGGGAGGTCGTCGTGGGCGTCACAGAACCCGTACACGTCCGGGACCGGGATCTGGGTCTCGCTGGCGACGAACTCGAACAGGCGCGGTTCCGAGCGAGCGACCTCGGGGTCGACGAGGTCGGCGGTCGTCGCCTTCAGGACGACGCGACGGTCGCCGGTCGGCGTCTCCACGTCGAGCGTCGCGACGAAGTCCGTGCCGTGCTCGCTACGCTCGACGCCGCGCACGGTCCACGCCGGCCGGAGCGCGGCGACCATCTCGCGCACCGTCGCGTCGTCGACCGCTCCACCAGGTCCCTCCGCGTCGGTCATGAGAGAGGGAGGCGCGGCCACCGGCAGAAACCTTTGGGTGCCTCGCGACCCGCTGGCATGCAACACGCCACCGTGGGCCTGTCAGTCGCCGGTCGCTGGCGCGCGCCGGATTTCCGGGTGCTCGTCGACGCGCGCGTAATCGACGACGTCGCGGCCGAGTTGCTCGACGCGGGCGGCGACATCGTCGTCGGCGATGCCGTCCGCGCGAACCGTCGAGTGCGAGGACGGGACGGCGACCTCGACGGGGAGCGTCCACGCGTTCAGCGTGCGGGCGACCGTGCGGAGGTGCGCGAGCGCGCTCCCCGGGAAGGTCCCGCCCGCGACCTCGAGGAGGCCGATGGTCTTCCCGGCGAACTCGTCGCGTCCGAGGTAGTCCAGTGCGTTCTTGAGCACGCCCGAGTACGACCCGTGGTAGTTCGGGGTGCCGAGGACGATCGCGTCCGCGTCGTCGACGATGTCGCGGAGCGTCGGTGCGTCGCCGGCGTCGCCGTCGTCGGCGTCGAACGGCGGGAGGTCGTACGCGTCCAGGTCGACGAGGCGCGTCTCCGCGCCGCGTTCGCGGGCCGCGTCGAGCGTCGCGTGGAGCGCGACCCTGGTCTTGCTCGCGTCGCGTCGACTGCCACAGAGCGCCACCACCGTCGGTGCGTCCTCACTGAGCATCGTCATCGTACTCGTCGTAGCACGGGAACCGGGAAAAGCGGTCCCTGAAACGCGTTCCTGTATGATTCCTGAGATTCCCGCGTGAGGTGCGCGAGCATCGCGACGGGGAGCGCACGCATCGCGACGGGGAGCGCGGGCGCGCTCGCTCGATGGCTCACTCGACCGCGACGCCGCCCTTCATGCCGACGGAGAGGTGTGGCTCGCAGTGATAGAGCGCGACGCCGGCGGAATCCATCGTCTGCTCGAACGTCTCGCTGTCGCTCTCGACGGGGTCCCCGGAGGAGAACTCGTAGTCGGACGCGTCGATCTGCTCGCCGGGTTCGGCCTCGACGTTGTGCGCGCCCCCTTCGCCGGTCCACTCCCACGTGACCGTCGTCCCCGTGGAGACGACGACCGCCGGCGGGTCGAACGCCAGTCCGTTCTCGCCCGCGCCGACGGCGATCTCGAGCGCGTCCGCGTCGCGCTCGTCGACGACCGACCCGTCGTAGTTCGGGGCGGCCGCGCCGACGCTCTCGGTCGTCAGCCACTCGTCCAGGTCCGGGTACTCCGACCCGGCGACTCCGTCGCCACCGTTGCCGTCGGTCCCGGTTTCGTCCCCGTCACCGTCGGTCTCGGTGTCGCCGGCGTCCGTCTCGGTGGCGTCACCGGCACCGTCGCCATTCTCGGCCCCGCCATCGTTTCCTTCCCCGTTCCCGTCACTGGGGCCGGAACAGCCGGCGAGGCCGATGGTACCCGCTGCTGCGCTCGCCCCGAGCGTTCGCAGAACCGTGCGACGTCGTACTGGATCGTCCGACATACGTCGACGGACGCTCCGACGGGGAAAATAGCCCACAGAGCGTTCATCGCCATACACGACCGCTACCGGAACCCGACGATGCCCTTCGGACGCTCGCGCGACGATCGTTCACGGGGACGAGCCGTCCCCGTCGCGACCCGTAACCCCTTGCTACCACTGGTCGATCAACTTTCCGTCGCGAGTTACTCCAGCCAGATCGCGAGCTGGGCCTCGTCGACGAACGCGTCGTCGATGCAGTAGTGGTCCTCGCGCGTCGACTCGACCGCCCAGCCCGCGTTCTCGAGGAACGCGATGGCGCGTTCGTTCGACGCCGGCACGTTCTGGTACACCTTCCGGAGCCCGCGGTCGCGCGCCCAGTCCAGCCCGTGCTCCATGAGCGTCGACCCGATACCGTGCCCGCGGTACGCCTCGAGGACGCCGACGGTCAGCTGTGCGGTGTGGTCCATCATCGGCACCTGCACGGCCTCGACGTGCAGCCACCCGACGATCTCGTCGTCGACGGTCGCGACGAAGAACACGCGGTCCTCGCGGTCGTTCTGCCTGAGCAATACCTCCTCTCGGGTCACGTCCGACGCCAGCCGCGACGCGACGACGTACTCGTCCGCCACGGCGATGGTCTCGACCACGTCGACGATGCCCTCGATGTCCTCCTGTACTGCGGCGCGCACCGTCGCCTCGGCGTCCTCGATGCCGTCGTCCTCGACGTCCTCGACCGTGACCGTCGTCGCGTCGGCCTCGACGGGGTGCGCGACCCTGAGCTTCCCGTCGCGCTCCGCGAGGTAGCCCTCGTCCTCGAGTCCGGCGACGTGCTCCGCGAACACGCCGGGCGGCATCGGGATTGACGGGTCGAGTTCCGCGCCCGAGCGCGCCGGCTTCGAGTTCGACGGCGCCTGGACGAGGAGGTTCCGTCGCGCCGTCTCCGGGTCGACGGCGCCGTTCCGTTCGACGTACTCGTAGATCTGTCGACGCCGGTCGCTGTCGAAGTCCGTCGTGGAACCCATGTCACTAGCCACCACATCGACGAGGAAAGTTCTTCGTCCCCTTCTCGAACGGTCGACGTCGAAGGCGCGACGGTACCGACTCGTTACCGCGCGATCGGCGACGCCGAACAGCAGGTTGGTCCGCGCCGGCCGCACCGGACGGACCGACGAGTCGTGCAGTCCCGCGATGGCTAGCGCGGGTCAACGGTCTCCAGCAGCGACGCACTCGCGCGCTGCGGTGGCGTTTCCAGCCCTCGGCCACGTGGGCTTCATCGGGCGACTCGCCTCGTACTGGGTGGACGCCTCGCTACTCGTCCAGGGACACGCCACGGTTGCACTGGGCACCGCTTAGTGCTTGGGGTTTCAACCGCTGGCTCCGCTCGCTCTCTGCGCCGATCGGTTCCCCGGTCGGCGTCCGCCGACGCGTGCGTACTGGACGCCGATGAGCCCGCACCGACTCGAACGAAAGCGGAGCCTGCACCGACCCGAACGAAACGTATATACTCCGACCGGCGATAGTTTCGGGGAGAAACCGGGCGTGTCCCGTCCTTTCTCCGGTAGCCCATCGGTGGGCTCGCGGCCCGGCGAGCTCATCTCTCTGCGACGTACCGCTTCGATCGCCGGTCCGCTCCGGTGGCGGTGGTCTCCCGCGACGGGACTCGAACACACGTGTCCACCACTCATGACCGACCCACGCTCACGTCCGTCGACCGATCGAATCGAACTGGCCGCGCGTCGCACGTCGACCGACTCCGCGGGACGCGTCCTCGCGGACGGAGGTGCGTGACCGATGCCGTCCGACGATCGCGCTCTCGAAGCTCTGCCGGTCGTCTCCCCGGACAGTCTCCCGAACACGCTCGCCGACGGCCAGACGCTGCTCGTCGCCTGCCCCGGACGCCCCGCCGAATTCGCGTTCGGACTGCAGGCGCTCTCGCACGTGGTCGAAGCCGACGACACGGCCGTCATCGTGACCACGGCCGAGAGCGCGAGTCGCGCCATCGAGACGTACGACTACTTCGCGGCCCATGCGGCCGACGCGACCGACGCGGCCGATGCCGCCGATGCGACCGATGCGTCCGATTCGGCCGACGCGGCCGATGCCGCCGATGCGACCGATGCGTCCGATTCGGCCGACGCTCACGACGCGAACCTCGAGGTCGTCGACACGGCGTCTGAGGTCCAGTCGCTCGACGCCGTCTACGACGAGGTCCCGACGATCTTCACGCCCGCGCCCGGCGACCTCGAACGGCTCGCAGTCGCGCTCTCGGACCTCACCGACCACCCCATCGCGGCCGACACCGACCGGCACCTCGTCGTCCGCTCGCTGACGCCGATCCTCGAGTCGACACCCACCGAGCGCGTTCGCGCGGTCCTGGAGCGGCTCGTCGGCATGCGAACGAACGGCGGCGTCTGCCTGCTCGGCATCGACTACACCGCGCACGACCAGGCGACCGTCGACGAGATCGCCGCGCTCGCAGACGGCGTCCTCTGGCTCTCGCAGCCGACACCGGGGACCGTCGACGTCGAGTACGGGCAGCCGGTCGACAGACACCGCACGCGCTGACTCTCGCTGCGACCCCCTCGATCCAGCGACCGAGCGCCATCGGGGGACGCCAGCGACGGTCGCTCCTCGACGAACGCTTCCGGATACTACTTACGTCGGGGTGCGTTACGTGCACGTAACCGTAACGCGCGTCGTCCCCGAGAAGGACGAGGTGAGGCAACTGTCGACGCCGGACCGAACCGGCCGCTGACGCTGTGCTCGTTCGTCCTGCTCTCCTCCCCACAGGCGATCCCGAAACGGGTTCTGGGATAGCGTCGAGCGGACACATACCTATGGAAATCGAAATTGCGACAATCGGCGGCTACGAGGAAGTCGGTCGGCAGATGACTGCGGTCCGCGCGGGCGAAGACATCGTCGTCTTCGACATGGGCCTGAACCTGTCGAAGGTCCTCATCCACGACGACCTCCGTACCGAACAGATGCACAGCCTGGACCTCATCGACATGGGGGCGATCCCGGACGACCGCGTCATGAGCGACCTCGAGGGCGACGTCAAGGCGATCGTGCCGACGCACGGCCACCTCGACCACATCGGCGCCATCTCGAAGCTCGCGCACCGCTACGACGCCCCCGTCGTCGCGTCGCCGTTCACGATCGAGCTCGTTCGCGACGAGATAGAGGACGAGAACAAGTTCGACACCCAGAACGACCTCGTGGAGATGGAAGCGGGCGAGACGATGACGATCGGCGATTCGGGGCAGGTCGAGCTCGAGTTCGTGAACGTCACGCACTCGATCATCGACGCCATCAACCCCGTGCTACACACGCCCGAGGGCGCCGTCGTGTACGGGCTGGACAAGCGCATGGACCATACGCCCGTCATCGGCGACCCGATCGACATGGAACGGTTCCGCGAGATCGGTCGCGAGGGCGACGGTGTCCTCTGCTACATCGAGGACTGCACGAACGCGAACAAGAAGGGCCGCACGCCGAGCGAGAGCGTCGCCCGGGAACGACTGAAGGACGTCCTCTACAGCGTCGAGGACTTCGACGGCGGAATCGTCGCGACGACGTTCTCCTCGCACATCGCGCGCGTGAAGAGCCTCGTCGAGTTCGCTCGAGAGATCGGCCGCGAACCGATCCTGCTCGGTCGATCGATGGAGAAGTACTCGGGGGCCGCGTCGCGACTCGACGGCGTCGACTTCCCGGACGTCGAGATGCAGGGTCGCCGCCAGGGCATCGAGCGGACGTTCCAGCGCATCATGAACGAGGGCAAGGAGAACTTCCTGCCCGTCGTCACCGGCCACCAGGGCGAGCCCCGCGCGATGCTGACGCGGATGGGTCGCGCGGACACGCCGTACGAACTGAGCGAGGGCGACAAGGTCATCTTCAGTGCGACCGTGATCCCGGAGCCGACGAACGAGGGCCAGCGCTACCAGTCCGAGAACCTGCTCGGGATGCAGGGCGCTCGCATCTACGACGACGTCCACGTCTCCGGCCACCTCTCGCGGGAAGGCCACTACGAGATGCTGCAGGCACTCCAGCCCCAGAACGTCATCCCCGCCCACCAGGACATGAAGGGCTTCTCGGGGTACGTCGACCTCGCGAGCAGTCAGGGCTACAAGCTCGGCCGCGACCTCCACGTCACCTCGAACGGGAACATCATCCAGCTCGTCGAAGAGTAAGTATCCCGTCGGAGGCCGCCGCTCTCGACGCCGTCGCTGGCGGTCGCCACATGGGCCGGTATCACAACTACCATGCGCCCCGGCGACGCAGGTCCGCGTAGTAGGTGGCACCCCACATGGAGAAACGCGAATACGCCGAGGACTACCCCGAGAAGACGCTGTACATCCCCGGTCCGACCGAGGTGCGCGAGGACGTCATCGAGGAGATGGCACAGCCGATGTTCGGACACCGGATGGACCGGATGACGGACCTCTACACGACCATCGTCGAGGACACCAAGGCGTTCCTCGGCACGAACAACGACGTCGTTATCCTCACGGCTTCCGGCACCGAGTTCTGGGAGGCGTCCACGCTCAACCTCGTCGACGAGAACATCCTCGTGCCGACGTGCGGGAGTTTCAGCGAACGGCACGCGAACGTCGCCGAGCGCCTCGGGAAGGACGTCGACCGCCTCGAGTACGAGTGGGGCGACGCCATCAAGCCGGAGGACGTCCGCGACGTCCTCGAGTCGAGCGAGAAGCAGTACGACGTCGTCGCGACCGTGATGAACGAGAGTTCGACGGGCGTCCGCAATCCGATCGAGGAGATCGGTGACGTCGTCGCGGAGTACCCGGAGACGTACTTCGTCGTGGACGCGGTCAGCGCGCTCGGCGGCGACCACGTCGACATCGACGCGCACGGCATCGACGTTATCTTCGCGTCGTCCCAGAAGGCGTTCGCGATGCCGCCGGGGCTCGCGGTCTGCGCGGTCAGCGAGGAGGCGTACTCGCGCGAGGTCGGGAAGGACTCGGCGTCGTGGTACGGCGGCTTCCAGCGCACGATCGACTACTACGACCGGAAGGGCCAGACGCACTCGACGCCCGCGATCCCCGTCATGCTCGCGTACCGCGAGCAGATGAAGCACATGCTCGAGGAGGGCCACGAGGAGCGAAGCGAGCGTCACCGCGAGATGGCGGAGTACACGCGCGACTGGGCTCGCGAGCACTTCGATACGTTCCCCGAGGCGGGCTACGAGTCCCAGACGGTGTCCTGCATCGAGAACACGCAGGGGATCGACGTCGCCGCTACGATCGAGGGGGTCAGCGAGGAGTACGACTACGTCTTCTCGAACGGCTACGGCAGCCAGCTCGGCGAGGAGACGTTCCGGATCGGGCACATGGGCGAGCACGACCGGGACTCCATCGAGAAGCTCACGGACGCCATCGAGGACGTCGCCGGCCTCTGACCGGTCCCGTCCAGCAAGTTATTTGTCCACCGTCCGATGAGTTCCAGGGTGGGATGACACGAACGCGCAAGTCGACGGAGACGGTGCGCGAGTTCGCGACGCTGTTCCTCGACGGTTCGTTCGAGGACGCCGCTGCATCACTCAGCGACGACGGCCGCGACGCCGTCGTCGACTCGTTCCCGGCGGAGTTTGGCGAGGCGGAGATGGACGCCGCGGACGCGCTGGAGGCGTACTGGTTCGGGCTCCACAGCCTGTACGGCGACCCCGAGGGCGTGGACGCGTCGGTCGTGGACGACGAGGCGACCGTCGAGTTCGCGTTCGCGGACGGCACCGAAACCGCTACCGTCTGCGTCGCCGACGACGGTGTCGCGGGGTTCTCGTTCGACCCGAGCTACGAGCCGCCGGCGTACGCCGACCGGGATGCGTTCACAGAGCGCGAGACCACCGTCGACGCCGGCGACGTCGAACTCGACGGCGTCCTGACGGTGCCCGAGGGCGAGGGGCAGTTCCCGGCGGTCGTACTCGTCCACGGCGCCGGCATGCACGACCCCGACGGGGGCGACGGGGCGTACAAGCTTCTCCGGGACGTCGCGTGGGGGCTCGCGTCCGAGGGCATCGCCACGCTCCGGTACGCGAACCGGCAAGCCGAGCACGAAGTCCCCGACGACGAGTACACGCTCGACCGCGTGGTCGTCGACGACGCCGTCGCAGCGCTCGACGCGCTCGCCGCTGTCGAGGGAGTGGACGACGACGCACTGTTCGTCGCGGGCCACAGCCAGGGCGGGATGGCCGCGCCTCGCATCGCAGAGCGCTACGGCGACGTCGCCGGTATCGTGAACCTCGACGGCCCTCCGCGTCCCATACTCGACCCAGAGGACGCCGACATCATCAAGTACGAGTTCGACCGCGACGGCGACCTCGACGAAGAGCAGCAGGCGCAACTCGAGGAGGACCGCGAGACGTACCGGCGACTCAACGCCGGCGAGTTCGACGACGACGAGACCCTCATGGGTCGTCCCGGGTCGTGGTTCCGGAGCCTGCTCGCGTACGACCCGACCGCCACCGCGAGCGACCTCGACGCTCCGGTGTTCGTCGCGAACACGCACGTCGTCGACCCCGACGAGAAACCCGAGATCGACGCGTTCCTCCGGAAGAACCACGAGGGCTGGCGGACGGCCGACCTCCCGGCCGGCAGCCGTGTCGAACTCTACGAGGGGCTCTCTCACCTGTTGCAGCCTGCGCACGAGCCGTGGACGCCCGTCAGCCTCTACTTCGGCGGGAACGTCAGCGAACGCGTCGTCGCGGACGTCGCGGAGTGGATCGACGCCGCCGCGACGCGGTGAGTACCGGCAGCAGGCGAACGCCAGACGACGGTGGCGACGCCGCGATCGGACGACCGCGGTCTGCCTCAGTCCCAGCCGAGTCCGCGCGGGTCCGGCGGCGGCGCGAGCGGGCTCTCGGGGAGGTCGCCGCTCGGGTCGGGGTCGTTGTACGCCCTCGGTGCGACGTCGTTCGGCGAGTCGGGATAGAACAGGGACGCGAACGCGTGTAGGTGCTCGCGGCCGACGTCGAGCTCGAACTGGCCGCCACCGAAGCAGTCGATGTCGTGCCCGCGGCAGTAGTCGAGCGTGTCCAGGAGCGCCTCGACGGATCCGAACCGCGAGGGCTTGATGTTCAGCCACTCGGGCTCCCATGGGAGGTCCTCGACGGTCTCGACGCTCCGGATCGGGTAGTCCCACGTGACGCGTGCCTCCTCGCCGTCGAACACCGGTCGCGTCTCGTCGGTCAGCGCCGGGTCCTCGACGAGCGCGTCCGGGAACCCGTCGACGACGCGCTCGTAGAGGTCGGGGTCGGCGGGCTGGTCGACGGTCGTTCCGTGGTACTGGCCCTTGAGGTCGAGGGTGCGGACGGCGCCGGTCGCCGCGAGGCGGTCGACGACGGCGTCCGTCCAGTCCGAGGTCGGGTCGAGCTTGAACTCGAGGTCGGGGTTGCGGTCGAGCCACGCCAGGACGCGGTCGCCCGTCGGCGGGTCCTCCAGGCGCGTACTGACCACGAACCGCACGGGATCGTACGTCCTGTCCAGTCGCTCGGCGAGGTTCGCGTCCGCCTGTCGGAGTGCGAGGTCGAGTGCCGCGCTCTCTACCGCCCACCGTCTGTAGTTACGGAACACGTCCTGGTCGGGTTCGGTGCCGAAGAAGAGGTCGAGATCGTCGACGTGCGCGGAGAACTCGTCGAACGCGTACTCGCCGGCGACGTCGAGCGGGTCGGCCTCGGCGTGGAACGCGTCGTGCGCGTCGGTCTCGTACGTGACGTCCTCGCCGCGGCCCGTCTCGCCGTCGCCGTGCAGGACGACGACGGTCGTCGTCCGCGTGAACCCGCTGGACGTGTCTCGCTCGTACCGCTCGAGGTCGTAGTCGTCGATCCGGAGTTCGAGGTCGGCGACGGCGTCGTAGGTCATCGTGTAGGCCTCTACGACTGCCGGCCACAAGAATGTGGCATCGACGGCGGTCGCGGCCGGGTTCCGGTCGCCTCGAGGCCACGAGGGCGGATCGCTACGGCGTCAACACGACCTTGATGCAGCCGTCCTCCTTGTCGTTGAACTTCCGGTACATCTCCGGGCCGTCCTCGAGCGACGCGCGATGCGTCACGACGAACGACGGGTCGATATTCCCCGACTCGATCTGGTCCAGAAGCGGGTCGAGGTAGCGCTGGACGTGCGTCTGACCCGTCTGTATCGTCAGCGCCTTGTTCATCATCGCACCGATCGGGACGTTGTCGGCGCGCCCGACGTAGACGCCGGGGATCGACAGCGTGCCGCCCTTCCGACAGCACTTGATCGCTTCGCGGAGGACGTACGGTCTGTCGTCCTCGAGCTTCGCGCTCCGCTTCACGCGGTCGGTGGCGTCGACGACGCCCGTACCGTGCGCGTCCGTCCCGACCGCGTCGATGCAGCGGTCCGGGCCGCGACCGCCGGTCATCTCCATCAGGCGGTCGTAGACGTCCTCGTGCTCGTAGTGGATGGTCTCCGCGTCGCCGTGCTCGCGCGCCATCTCGAGACGTTCGGGCCAGCGATCGATCGCGATCACGCGATTCGCGTCGAACAGCCACGAACTCTGGATCGCGAACTGGCCCACGGGCCCGCACCCCCAGACCGCGACGGTGTCCTCTGGTTCGATCTGGGCGTTCTCCGCCGCCATGTACCCCGTCGGGAGGACGTCCGAGAGGAGGAGCACCTGCTCGTCGGGGAGGTCGGCGTCGACCGCTATCGGGCCGACGTCGGCGTACGGCACCCGGAGGTACTCCGCTTGCCCGCCGGCGTACCCGCCCATCATGTGCGAGTACCCGAACAGGCCGGCCGGGGAGTGGCCCATCATCTTGCGAGCGATCTCGGCGTTCGGGTTCGAGTTGTCGCACAGCGAGTAGAGGTCGTTCTCGCAGAACCAGCACGCGCCACAGCTGATCGTGAACGGGACGACGACGCGGTCGCCGACTTCGAGGCTCTCGACGTCCGGCCCGACTTCGACGACTTCGCCCATCGGCTCGTGCCCGAGGATGTCTCCCTCGCGCATCGACGGGACGTTGTCGTTGTAGAGGTGGAGGTCCGAGCCACAGATCGCGGTGGCCGTGATCTCGATTATGGCGTCGCTTGGGTTCACGACCTCCGGCCTCGGGACGTCCTCGACGCGGACGTCTCGCTTCCCGTGCCACGTGAGCGCTCGCATCGTCGCGTCGCTCACACCAGGTCACCCGACCCGCGACCCGAGGGGTTCCGTTCTCGCGTCGGGATCTCGTCGCTCTCGGCGAGGCTCTTGAATCGGTCCAGGGCGGTGGCGACGAGCGCCTCGGGGACCACGTCGAGTCGCTCGAGTGCCGCCGTCCCGAGCGCACCGCCCGGGGGGTGGAACTCGACGGCGAGCGTCACGACCGTCCCCCGGCCGCCGGACGCGCGGTGGAAGCGGATCGATCCTTCGTTCGGGACCGTCGCGTCCGCGGGCGTCTCCCAGCGGATGCGCTCTCCTGGCTCGTCCTCGACGACGTGCGTCTCCCACGTGAACTCGCGGCCACGTGGGCCGTCGACGCTCCAGCGGAGGCGGTCGTCGCCGAGCGGCGTCACGTCCGCGAAGTGCCCCATGATCTCGGACAGTTTGGTGGGGTCGCGCCAGAGCTCGTGGAGCTCCTCGGCCGACCTGTCGACGGTGACCGAGCGGCTGGCCTTCGTTCCATCCGGCGTCTCGTCCCAGCCCTCGGTCCCGACTTCGTGGCTGGATCCGGACTCGGTCGGCGACTCGGCGCGGAGCAGTCCGCGGAGGCCGCGGGCCACCAGGCCCGCTCCCGCGAGCGCCATCGCCGCACCCCGAAGCGTCCGCCGTCTGAGGCCGGCGAGGAGCAAGGCGCTGCCGAACGCGACGGACGTCGCTCGCCTCGCGAGTCGGCTCTTCGATGCGCCGTCCGTGCGATCGGACGTGCTCCAGTGCCCGCCCTCCGGCGCGTGTCGGTCGGTCATCTGCCCCTCGCTACCCGTCGTCGGACGTTCGTGTAGTGACCGTCGGCTTCCGGTCGCCGGACTGTGCAGTGAGCTACCATACGGCGTGCACTCGTCGGCGGAGAAAACCGATTCTGCCTGCAACCGCAGGCGAAGGCGCTGCCGCACTCGTCGCCGGGGGACCAGGGAGCCCTCGATGACGGCGATCGGCGCTGTCGCGCGCAGCGTCGGTTGTTCGCCCGGAACACTACCGGGTGAGAATCTACTACTGAACCGCGTCGGGGTCGAGCCCCGAGGCACTCGCCTTGCCCATCTGTAGAGGTGGTGAAAGTAGACCGGAGTCAATACTGGGCAAGTTCCGGTATACTTCCGATCGAGACTGAAGCACGTCAGTACATTGATTACGTTGGCACTCCAAGTACATGATATGCCCGTTCGCATCGAGGAGTTCGAAACCGGGAAGCTCCCAAGCGGCCCAAGCGTGCCGGAACAAGTGATCGCATATTTATATGCAAATCGGGACCAAGCGTTTACCCGCTCGGAAATTGCCACCGGCATCGGCGAGGATCCGAACACGGTCGGAACGGCCCTCTCACGGCTGAAGCAGCGCGATCTCGTCAGACACAAGGGAGAGTACTGGGCGATAACGAACGACCTCGAACGGGTGGCGGACGCGTATGCCCTCCACTCGACTACGGAACGGTTCGACGATGACGATGGAGGAATCGACCCCGACGAGTGGGACGCAGTCGCTCCGGACGAACCGCATCCCAGCGAACGAAACGAATAGATGGACCCGGAACGAGGAGACGTCGTCAGGAGTTCGGATCCGTTCAAACTGGGCGAAGACAGTCAACGGCCGTGGCTGATAGTCAACAACGAATCGCATCCATTCGGTGACGAACAGTACGTTGCTGTCGCAATCTCGACGAAGGAGTACGGCGATTCGGTTCCTTTGCAATCCGACGTTTGGAAAACCGGTGGTGTACCGCGGGAATCGTTCGTCTCTCCGTGGGCGGTTCACTCACCCCGTATCGAAGACCTGGTTGCGTGGCAGGGCCGGGTCACGAAGGAGTTCGTCGATACCGTCGTCGACACGGTAGAGACGTATCTTCAGTGACGGTAGAATGTTCGCCCGGAACACTAACGACCGACGTCATCCCTGGCGGCGTGCCGAGTCTGCCGGGAAACCCTCGTGCCGGGCGGGCCGTACGCGGCCAACGAGCACTCTCGTGCCGGATGTCGCGTGCCCGGGTTCTCCGCACCGTCATCGCACCCGGTTGCCGGGTCTACTGGGGCGGGGACTGAGGCACGCGGTCGTGAGTTCGCCGTCGTCGCGGTAATGTCTTGCGGGAGCGTGCGGTCGTCGAATAGTCGGCGTCCTCCCGTCGACACCGCGTCGACTCCTCGGCGTCCGTAGAGTGGGTGCAATTCGTCGGGTTCCGCGTCGTCGCTGGTAACGAAACCGGTCGTTCCTCTCAGGTACCGCTAAGATATCTCGTGCGAGACGTTGACACGGGCGTCGCTGTTCGTCGACGACGAGCGACGAGGACGAGACGCCCACGGACGAGAGAAACACACCATGGTATCCGAGCACACACGCAGCGAACTGGAAGAGTACATCGGACAGGTCCCGAGCTTCATCGAGGCGCTCCCCGAGTCGGCGGCGGACCACGCCTGGGGGATGATGCGGGACCTCGAACTGTCCGAGACCGACCTACCGACGCGAGAGAAGGCGCTCGTCGGGCTCGGGGCCGCGGCGGCCATCCAGTGCCCGTACTGCGTCCACTTCCACCGGGCGGAGTCGAAGATGGAGGGCGTGACCGACGACGAGCTCTCTGAAGCGATCGGCGTGGCGAGCACGGTCAGGTACTTCTCGACGGTCCTCCACGGCACCGAGATCGACATGGACGAGTTCGAGCGCGAGACCGCGGAGATCGTCGAGTACGTCGAGCAACAACAGGCAGCACCGGGCGACGACTGAACCCACCGCGGTACCTTTTTCCACCCCGGTCGCGGACGCCTCCCGAAACGCCCACACCGAGCTCCGTCGAGTTGCTGGTGCTCCCTCACTGGGCTCCGTCGAGGTGTCGGTACTCCCAGTCGTCCGTCCACGCGCGGTACGCTCGCCCGAGCATCGGCCTGCTCCCGAGCATCCGTGCGACCAGGAGCGGGTGGCGCGCGAGGCGCGCGAACGCCTTCCGCGGGCTCCGGTCGACGTCCTCCACGTCGATGCCCGAGACCGCCTGCATGACGCCGGAGAGGATGTCCGGTCGGCCGTCCTCGAGCGCGCCACGGACGACGTACGCGAGCCGGTACTCGTCGCGGAGCCGCGAATAGAGGGCCTCGTGGTACGAGGCGAGCGAGTCCGTCGCCGCGTGCACGGCCGCGAGGTACGCGGACTCGATCGCCTGCGAGATCCCCTTCCCCGTGAATCGGTTCGCGATCCCTGCCGCGTCGCCGACGCGAACGACGTTCCGCTCGGGCAACCACGCCCGCGACGGTTCGAGCGACGGGCCGCGCGGGATCGTGTAGACGTTCGCCTGCTCGCGCGTCGGCACCGGCCAGTCGTTGCGCTCGCACGCCGCCTCGAACGCCGCCATGTAGTCGTCGGGCTGTCGATCCTGCGCCCACCCGATCCCGACGTTCGCACGCGACTCGGACTTGGGGAACACCCACGAGTACCCGAGGTAGTTCTCGAAGACGATGCGCGAATCCGGGTAGACGTCGGCGAAGTCGCCCTCGACGTCCGCGTTCAACGCCGTCATCGCACCGGCGTACTCGCTCGTCCGCCCCTCTACCTTGCTCGCCATCGAGGGTTGGCCGGTCGCGTCCACCACGAGGTCCGCTGTCCCCTCGAACTCGCGGAACTGCGCCTTCGTCACGCCAGTCCCGTCGCGGACGTCGACGCCGTCGTCCCGGAGTCGCTTCGCCCACGCTCGCTCGACGAGTCCGCGGTCCGTGACGTACGCTCGCGACGCCGGAAACCGCCCCGACCCCGCGAGCGACCGATCCGTCTCATCGCCCGTGAACACCTGCACCTCGAACGCCGGCGTGTCGTTCGCGAACCCGTTCTCGGGCGTCTTCGCGAGCGGAATGCGCGTCACGTCCGTCATCGCCTCCCCGCAGTTCACGCGCTTCTCGTCGAACCGCTGGCGCTCGTAGAGCGTCACGTCCCACTCCAGGCGCGAGAACGCGTACGCCGCCGCGAGCCCCGCCATCGCGCCCCCGACGACGACTACGGACCGCTGCCGGTCGCGCTCGACTGACTCCGCACCAACCTCCTTCGCGAACGCCTCGAACGGGTCCCCCGAGTCGCCTCCCTGCGTCATTGTCCGCCCGTTCGAGCGCCCGTACTAAAACACGTCGTCACGCGGCACGCACCGGCTCGGTCACCATCAGTCGGTTCGCGGCACGCACCGGCTCGGTCACCATCAGTCGGTTCGCGGCACGCACCGGCTCGGTCACCATCAGTCGGTTCGCGGCACGCACCGGCTCGGTCACCATCAGTCGGTTCGCGGCACGCGACGCCGCCACCGTCGTCGCCGGTTTTCCAGCAGAACGAGTCCACGACCGTCGACGAGGCCCCGTCAGATCACGTACTCGTCTTCGGTGATCTGGACGTAGCCGTCCTTCTTCAGCGAGCGCTTGCGCCACTTGTACTTCGCGAGCAACTTCAGCGCGCCCGGGCCCGCCGTCAGGCGCCGCGCGAGGAGGCTCCCGTCCGAGCCGTCGCCGAGCATCCGGCTCGCCACGCTGAACGTCCGATCCCAGTCGTCGGGCTCGTACTCCCCGACGAGGTCCGCGAACGCGACGTTCCGGATGAGCTCCGTCCCGATCGCGCGCTTCCACTCGTCGTTGTACCGCTCCAGGGCGTCCGTCGCCGCGAGCTCGCCCGCGATCTTCCCCGAGCGCACCGCGACGTGATAGCCGCCCTCGTGGAACGCGCTCGTCGTCCCCATCGCGCCGCCCGCGACCGCGATGCCGGCCTCGACCGGCGAGTCGATCGGGCGCGTCGACGAGATCGGGTACGTCTCCGTCCCCCCGGACTTCCCGCGGTCCTCGACTCGGGGGAACTCCTCCTCGATATCGTACTCGTCGCCGTACACGCGCTCGAGGAGTCGGGTGACGTACTCGCCCGCTCTCGGGAGGCTGTCGTCCTCGGGGTCGAGCAGTCGGTACGCGCTCGGGTTCTCGACGTCGTCGAGCGTCATCCCGATCGGCATCGTCAACCCGACGCGCGCGACGTTTCCGTCGTTCGGGAACACCCACGGGTACGCGGTCTCGCCCGGCATCCACCCCCACCAGAACTTGAGTCGGTCGTCCTCGAACGCGCCCTCGGGGAACTCGCGGTGCTCCTGGTACGCGATGTGGTTCGCCGTCGGCGGCGACATCACGTCGCTTGCCGCGCGGTGCTCGGGGAGGAACGAATCGAGGACGCCCATCGACACCTGGCGCTGCGGGCCGTCCGCGAGCACGACGTACTTCGCCTCGACGTCCTCGCCGTCCGCCAGGTGGACGGTGTGGCGGTACTCGGCGTCCAGATCGGTGTCGACGCCACGCACGGAGACGCCAACGTCGTACGTCGCTCCCGCTTCCTCGGCTTGCTCGCGGAGGAAGTCGTCCATGCGGGCGCGCTGGAACGTGTACCCGAACCTGTCGTAGGAGGACTCGATCCCGGTCGCGTACATCGTCGCCGTCTCCGACGGCCCGATGAACTCCACGCAGTCCAGTTCCTGGAGGACGACGCCGTCGGGCAGGTCGTCGGGGTCGATCCCCATGATGTCTATCCAGTAGTCGAGCATCCCCGCTGCGTCCGTCGAATCCGGCCCGAGGCCCTCGCGGTCGGCACGCGGCACGCCCTTCTCGAGGAGCAGGGCGTCGGCACCGTTCCGCGCGGCCTCCCAGACCGCACTCGTGCCCGCGGGGCCCCCACCGACGACGGCGACGTCGACACGCTTCATACGCCACTACCGGATGGGCCGGGATAATAAACGGTCCGAACCGCGGCCGCACGAATCGCGCCGACGCAGTCGCTATCGACCGCGCATTCGGTGACGAGCAACAGTCGGGAATCGCGATGGGCCGGAACCGCGATGGGCCGGGGCCGCGATGGGTCGGTTAACTACCGGAGCGGGTCCTGTGGCGGGTGGATGACGTCGTAGCCGCCGTCCGTCCCCGCGGCCGGGTTCTCGTCGACGGAGACGATCGCCCAGTCGTAGTCGGGCTTGTCCGAGAGCAGCTTCTCTCGGAGCGAGTCGGCCGTTCCCTCGGGCGTGACGAAACAACGGAGGTCGCCGCCGGTGGGGGTCTCTGGCACGTTACGCGTCGGGTTCACGTGAACCGTCTTCCAGTCTCGTTCGGCGCGGAACTCGCCCGGCGCGTCGGTCACGTCGTAGCCGAGTCCGCGGAAGATGGTCTTTGCGCGTTCGTGCAGGTTCTCGGTCGTACTACCAGAGACCATTCGTTACGTGTTATCACGCACCTCGTGCTTAAAGTTATTGTATAAACAGGTCGTCGATTTCAAAGGCGTAGCGGGCGGTCCGACGCCGCCGCTGGGCGTCTCGCGTCCGACAGGAACCCGCGTCGACTCTACCGGGCGGTCACTCGTGGGCGGCGTCCCACTCAGTCGGCTTCCGGAAGTTCCCGCACTCGTTGCACTGGATGCGACCCATCGAGTCCATCGCGTTGTCGAACGTCGAGCAGTTCGCACAGAACCAGCCGTACTTCTCCTCCGCGTCGGCAGTCCGGTACGCGACCATGAACGGCGCCTTCGACCCGCGGTCGCCCTCCTCGGTCGAGACGTACACCGTCTCGCCGTCGTCGGTCTCCCTCGACTCCAGTTCCATGTACGACGCGAGTGCCCGCCGGTGCTTAGGTCTGTTCGTCCAGCTTCGCCCGCCTGCGAACGGCCCTCCCACGACCGCAACTGGTCGCGACCGAGGCGACTGCGTCATCGCACCGCGGGACGACGTCGGAGTCGATACTCTCAAACCTGACGAGTGCGTCCGTTCGCATCCGTATGCCTGCGCGTCTCCTCCACTACTCCGACGTCGAGAACGCCTTCGACGACCCCGAGCGAATCGGTCGTCTCGCCGGCCTTCTGACCGACCTCGACGGCGACGACGCCGTCGTCGTCGGGAGCGGCGACAACACCGCGCCCGGCGTCCTGTCGCTCGTCACCGAGGGCCGACACTCGCTCCCGTTCTTCGAGGCCGTCGGCGCCGAGTTCGACACGTTCGGGAACCACGACTTCGATTACGGCCCGGACGCCACGCGAGCGCTCGTCGCGGACAGCCCGCAGACGTGGCTGACCGCGAACGTCCACGAAACCGACTGCACCGCGTACGACGGAGCGACCGACGGTGGGGACGCACCTGCCGGGACCGCGGACGCGCCGTACTTCGCGGCCGAGCACACCGAACCGTGGGTGGTCCGCGACGTCGACGGCGTCCGCGTCGGGTTCTTCGGGGTGACGACGCCGGCGACGAACTCCATCAACCCGAACGCGACCGACGTCGGGTTCGCGGACCCGATATCGGCGGGCGTCCGGGCCGCCGAGGCCTGCCGTGACGCGGGCGCGGAGTACGTCGTCGCGGTCTCGCACCTGGGCACGGACGACGACGACCTGGCGGTCGCGGCGGACGTGGACGTCGTCCTCGGCGGGCACGTCCACAGCGAGGTCGTCGAGCGCGTGAACGGCGCGGTCCTCCTCCGCCCCGGCGTGAACGGTCACGTCGCGTACGAGGTCGAACTCGCCGAACTCGGCGACGACGGCGACGGCAAGCGCGTGGACGTCACGCGGCACGTCGCCGCTGACGCGCCCGTCCACGAAGGCGTCGCGGAGGCGATGCGCGACCAGATGAGGGCGGCGGACCTCGACGAGGTCGTCGCGCACGTCGCGGACCCGATCGAGCGCTCGCACACGGCGGCGTTCCGCGGCGAGAGCCGGATCGGGAACTTCGTCGCGGACGCGTACCGGTGGGCTACCGGCGCGGACGTCGGCCTCCAGAACTCCGGCGGCGTCCGCGAAGGCGACCCGCTCGAGGGCGAGGTGACGATCGCGGACGTGATGAGCGTCGTCCCGTTCCAGGAACCCGTCGCGACCGCGGAGCTCACGGGCGCGGAACTGCGCGAGACCGTCCGGCAGGCCAGCGGCGCGAACCTCGCGTTCGGCGAACCGGACTGGTGGCACGCGCACCTCTCGGGCGCGAGCGTCGTCTGGGACCGCGAGCGCGACGAGATCGTCGCGCTCCGCGTCGACGGCGAGCCCGTCGACGACGACGCCACGTACACGCTCGCCACGACCGACTACCTCTTCCACACCGACCACGAGTTCCCCGCGCTCGACGCCGACCACCGTCTCGACGTCGGCGACGTCCAGTACGAAGTTCTCGCCGCGTACGCCCGCGAGAACGGACTCGACCCGCGACTGGAAGGGCGGGTCGCATGGTCGGACTGACGTACTGACTGAATAGCATCCGCCGGCCGCCAGGCCGGTGTTTCCGCGCCCGCCTCTCTAACGTACGCCGGCCGTCAGGCCGGCGTTTCCACTCCTGACTCTCTAGCATACGCCGGCCGCCAGGCCGGCGTTTCCGCTCCTAAACCGCTGGCGTCCGGCTGCTGTCAGCCTGCCGACGGGGTGGTTCAGGGGCCGTCGACGATGCGCTGGTAGAGCCTGGGGTGGTGGTGGAGTTTGGCGCGGCCGAGGAGTGCGTAGAGGTAGGCGTTCAGTCGTTCCTTCCAGATGGGGTCGCGGTAGCTGTCGGCGAACCCGACTTTGGCGACCTGGAGGTCTTCGATGGCGCGGCCGGCCTGCTGGGCGAGGAACGGCGGTGGGGAGTCGCCGAGGGCGTCCTGGTAGGTGCTGCGGGCGCGGCGCTTCTCGGCGAGGACGTGTCCGGAGTCGAAGCCGGTGGTTGATTGGTCGACGACGAGGTGGTCGACGGCGAAGTCGTGCGCTCGCCAGTCGACGATGGCGGTGGCGAGCGCGAGGGTCGTGGTGGCGTGCATCGAGGCGTCGACGTCCGTCTCCCAGGGGACCGGGATGGCGGCGTCGAAGCACGAGCGGGCGAGGTGGGCGTGCGCGAACTCGTAGGGGCCGTGCTCGTCGGCGTCGTCGAGGCCGTAGCGGGCGCGGACGTCGTCGCGCGACGGGCGGTCGGCGAGGGTGGTGCGGAATGCGTCGGCGACGCGTTCGAGGTGCGCGGCGTAGGGCGTGGGGTCGTCTCCGAGGCGGTCCTGGAGGTGCTGGGAGTAGCGTTCGGCGTTCGACGCGCACACTTCGGCGAGGTGGACGTCGGCGGTCAGCGACCCGACGGCGTGTGCGTCGAGGTCGCCAGCCGGCGGACCGTCGTCGTCGTCGACGCCGTTCGCGGCCGCGGCCGCGTCGCCCCACCCGGCGTGGTTCTCCGCCCGGAGGGTCTCCGTCTCGATGCGGTGATACCACGCGAGGTCGACGCCGGGGTCGTCCACGTTGTACGGGTCCAGGGCGTCGCGGACGGCGGCGATGCGGTCGCGGACGGCGAGCGTGCGATCGGCGAGCGCGGGGACGTCCGTCTGGTCGAGTCTCGCCCGAGCGAATCCGAGTTCCTCGGCGGCGAACTGGAGGCCGTACGTCGCGTCGAACAGCGCGTCGTTGTAGTTCCCGTCCTCTAGTTCCTCGCGAGCGGTCTCCAGCCAGCCGCCCGCGCCGGTGTTGTGCCGGTCCGTCTCTACCTCCGGCCAGAGCGCTTCGGCGCTGGCCGCGACGTCGGCGAGACGCTCGATCACGCTGCGGGCGTGCGCTTCCGTTACGGTCGGTTCCCAGTGCGCGGCCACCTCTGGCGGCGTCGGGTAGTGCTTCGTCGCCTCGTCGGTCAGGGCGTCGGGGAGCGCGGTCGGTGCCGTCGCACCGACGGCGACCGTGCCGCCGGCGCCGAGGCCGCAGAGTGCGGCGAGGAATCGGCGTCGGCTCCACGAGGAGGGGTCGGGGAGCGACACGTCGGGGAGGGAACTGTCGGGGACCATGCTGTCGGACGGCCGTTGCGACGGGCTCGGCATAAGTTCGGTGTTCGATGCCCCCGTGACGGCGGTCGGGACGGGACTGGCCGTGGGTTGATGAGCGAACGCGCCGAAGCACGACCTGATGTCGTCCAGACCGACGGAAGGCGAGACGCGGACGTACGAGCGCACGTTCACGAAGGGGGACGTCGAGGCGTTCGCGGACGTCTTCAGGGACACCCAACCGCGGCACACGGAACCGGACGCGGACGGTCGACTGCTCGTACACGGGTTGTTGACGGCGACGCTCCCGACGAAGATCGGGGGCGACCTCCGCGTGCTCGCCGAATCGATGACGTTCGAGTTCCGCCACCCGGTCTACACGGGCGAGCCGGTGACGTGCACGTGGACGTTCTCGACCGTCGAGGCACGACCGGAGCGGTTCGACGTCTCAGTCGAGGTCCGCTGCGAGAACGACGCTGGCGACATCGTGCTGTCGGGCGTCCTCGATGGCCGAATAGCGAAGTCGACGTGACCGATCGGCGAGGTCGAGACCGAAGGTTTAGGTCCGCCCCGACGTACCGTATCGACGATGACGCGCGTCCTCGTGCCGGTCCGGTATCCCCTCTCGAATCACTCGAAGCGGACGCTCTCGGCAGCGGTCGACCTCGCCGCGGAGCGCGACGCGGCACTCACCGTCCTCCACGTCAACCTCTACCAGGACGGTGGGAGCGTGACGCGGTCGGACCTGAAGGCTGCGGCGGAGCGTGCGGTCGACGTGGACGTCGACACGCGCTACGTCGTCCGGAAGGGGTTCCTCGTGGAGGAGACCATCCTCGACGAGGCGGCTGCGGAGGCAGCAGACGTCGTGGTCATCGGCACGAAGCAGGCTGGACGCTGGCGGCGGATGCTCCGACGACTGTTCGACGACCCGGACGTTGACGCGTACCTCCGCGAGCACCTCGACTGCGAGGTCGTCACAGTCTCGCACGCGGACGCCTGAGGTCGAGCGCGTGATGCGGTCCGTCGCCGCGCCCTCCCCGCCTATCGCCACGGAACTTTGCTTCGCTGACATGCGGGGGAAGCGTTAACGTCCCGCCGGTCGAACCGCCGCGCGTGACCACCCGACGCGACCTCGTTCGCGCCAGTCGCGCCCTCTCACAGACCGGGATTCTGGACGCGTTCGGACACGTCTCTGCACGCGACGGCGACCAGGTCGTACTCCCGCCGGCGGTCCCCCCGGCGCGCGCAGACCGCGAGGATCTCCTCCAAATGGACGTCGCGGGTCGCATCGTCCGCGGCGACGGTCGCCCGCACGACGAACATCCCCTCCACCGCCGAATCTACGCGGCCCGGGACGACGTCGGCGCGGTCGTCCACCACCACGCCCCCGCCGTCCTGCCGTTCGTCAGCGCCGGCATCGACCTCCGACCAGTGAGTCGCCTCGGAACGCCGTTCCGAGACCCCGTCCCCGTCTTCGACGACTTCGACGCGGACGACGGCCACCTCGTCACGACCGACGCGGAGGCCGACCGGCTCGCTGACGCGCTCGGCGACGGCCTCGCGGTCCTCCTGGCGGGCAACGGCGCTGTCGTCGTCGGCGAAACCGTCCGCGAAGCCACCGTCTTCTCGTGGTACATGGCCGCGAACGCCGAGGTCCAGTACCGCGCCGCACACCTCGGCGAGCCCCAGCCGGCTGGCGACGAGACGGCGCTCGCCGAGACCGCGGCGAACTTCACGAGCGCCATCGCCGTCGACCGCGTCTGGTCGTACCTCACCGGCGAATAGACCACACTCGCCCGGCGCCGGACAGTACCTCCCCGTGTGCTCCGCATCGGTGCGTTCAGTATCCACCCGGTCGAAGCGTCGCGCATGACCGGGTTCGAGGGGTACGCGGGAGCGTCGGACCCGCGAGAGAGTCACGGGGACCTCCTCGAGGAGTCGAAGTTCGAGGCACACGACGCGGAGACGTACCGCGAGTACGCCGACATGGAGGCGTTCCGCTCGGGATGGGTGGCGACGGGCGTCGTCCTGGACGACGCGGGCCGCGTCCTGCTGGCGTACGACGCCGACGACGACGTGTGGCTGCTCCCCGGCGGCACGCTCGAGCGCGACGAGTCGCTCGTCGACGGACTCGTCCGCGAGGTCTGCGAAGAGACTGGCGTCGCCGTCGACCCCGTCCGACCGCACGCCGTCAGCGAGTACCGCATCGAGAACGCCGCAGTCGACGACGAGTGGACTGGCTTTCGCGTCGCGTTCCTCGAAGCGACCGCGACCGACGCGACCGTCGGCGACGACCTCGGCGTCGACGACGAGCACATCACGCGCGCCGACTGGTTCCTCGACCTCCCCGACGTCCTGTTCAACGACGCGTTCACGCGACGACTCGTCGACTACGTCCGCGAGGAGTAGCGACTCCGGCGAGTGGCGTCCGCGAGGAGTAGCGACTCCGGCGAGTAGTCCAGGAAATCCGGCCGCTCAGGGTTCCTCGCCGGGCGGGAACTCCTCCCGAGGGAACTGGCCGGCGGCCGGCTCGTCGCGTTGCGAGACGTTCAGTTCGCCGCTGGTGTCGTCGAACACGACGTGACTGTGCGGGTACGCGATCTCGACGTCCGCGTCGGAGAGCGCCGACCACACGTTCGTCTGGACCTTCGACCGGAGCGTCAGGAGCTTGTACGGCTGCTTCGCCCAGTAGCGTAGCGTCAGGTGGACGCCGTGATCGCCGAACTCGTCGATGTAGCACGTCGGCGCGGCCGGATAGCGCGCACTCCCGATACGGATGTCCGGGCCGCCCGTGATGACCTCGTCGACCGCGCGTGCCGAGGACTCCATCAGATCTCGCGCCTCGTCGAGGTCGCCCTCGTAGGTCACGACGACGGTCAACTCCAGTCGCGTCCGCTCGTCCTCCGCGGAGTAGTTGATGACGTCGCGGTCGCGGATCGAATCGTTCGAGATGACGATGAACGTGTTGTCGAGCGTGAAGATCTTCGTGTACCGGATGGTGATGTCCTCGACGAACCCCGTCTGGCCGCGGTCCGCGAGCTCGATCATGTCGCCGATCTCGTACGGCTGGTCGGCGAGCACGAAGAACCCGTTGATGATGCTCCCGACGATGGGTGCGAGCACGATACCGAGCACCGCCGAGAACACCGTCACCGACAGGAGGATGTCGCCCGCGCGGAACCCGACGAGGCCCGCCGCGACCGCGACGCCGAGTAACACCACCACGAGCTGGACGAGCCGCAGGACGGTTCGCGTGACGCTCGGGCGCTTGATTCGGCGTGCGATCGTCCGGCCCGCGAGCCGTACCGCGAGCTTCGAGACGGACCACGAGAGCACGAGGACGACGACCGCGAGCGCCCAGCCGAGCGCCTCCGGCGGGAACCACCACGGAAGCTCCACGCCTACCCAGTCGGCGATCGCGTTGCCCGTCGACCCGCCGTCCGTCGCCGTCTCGTTCCCGGTCTGCCAGCCCGTAGTCACGTCCCAGTCCTCACGTCCACCCACGATAAAACGCACGGCGTCGATGCGCCGTCGCGACCACGGCGTCGCTCCAGGTTGGGTCTCCATCGGGACTAAGCCCTCGCCGACCGAACCGTCACGCATGACGACCGACGACACCGAGGCGTTCTCGGTCTGCGACGAGGGAGCGGACGTGAACCACGTCGTCGCGGGCTTCGCGACGTTCGGGCTCGCCGGCCTCACGGCCGTGGACTACCTCCGGGAGCGACTCGACCTGGAACCGTGCGGGTACGTCACGACCGACGCACTCCCCGCGATCACGCCGTTCGAGAACGGGCGGCCGCATCACCACACGCGCATCCTCTCCCGGCCGGACCTGGACGTCGCCGTCCTCCACGGCGGTCTGTTCGTCCCGCCGAACGCCGCGAACGACTTCTCGCGAGCGATCCTCGACTGGACCGGCCGCAAGGACGTCGACGAGGTCGCCGTCCTCAGCGGCGTTCCGGTCGCGCACGGCCCCGACGACCATCGGACGTTCCACGTCGCGACCACGGACTACCACGAGGCGCGTCTCGCGGACCTCGACCCGGCGGTCCCGCCGATGGCGAACGGCTACCTCGACGGCGTGAACGCCTCGCTCGTCGAGCGCGGCATGCGGACCGACCTCGCCGTCGGCGTGTTCGTCACGCCAGTCCACGACCGCGTCCCCGACGCCGACGCCGCCATCCGGCTCGTCGACACCATCACGTCCGTCTACGACCTCGACGTCGACACGAGCGCGCTCGAGGAGTTCGCGGCGGACGTCGAAGCGTACTACGCGCGACTCCACGAGCGCCTCGAGGAACTCCCCGAGGAGGACCGCGTCGAGGACCGGATGTTCATGTAGTCCACGTCGCATCGCACGAAGCAGCCGCTCGCTACTGCGTCGCTCGGAGCAGTCGCTCCAGAGGCACTCGTCGCGACCGAACCAGATCCGAAAAGACTGTTCCAGAGAACGCAAACCGCGTGATTGGGCGGGCTCGAACTCAGAGCTCCACGCCGCTCGGGATGAGCGAGTGGTTCCGGAGGAGGTTCCCGTCGTTGTCGTACACGAGGAACGTCGACTTGTCGTAGGAGACGAACGCTTCCCCGTCGAGTTCGATGTCCACGCAGTACTCGCCGTCGTCGCCCGCTTGCTCGCCGTACCGGCGCGCGGCCTTGATGAACTTCAGGACGTCTCCTGCCTCCTCGTTCAGTTCGATGATGAAGTCGCCCGTGAGGCGGTTCGTGACGCTCACGACGCCGCTCGCGTCGTCGGCACCGGCCTCGTCCTGGTACCGGAACGCCACGTCCGTCTCGCCCGCGTCGAGCGGTTCGCCGTCCGGTCGTGTGAGGCGCTCCTCGAGCGTCGCTACCGGCCCCTCGAAGTCGATCGATACCGTCGGTTTCGAGGGCTCGCCGCCGTCATCGACCCAGTCGACGTTGCTCACAGCCAACGTGAAGTAGTCGCGCCTCATTCCACGGTCGACCCTACGATAGCACGCGGTATGAACGTAACGCCCCGCGCCGACTCAACCGGGACCGCAAGCGTGTTCCGCGCGGACCGAGCCCGCCTCCTCGACGACGGCATCCGATACGTTTTACTCGCCGCCGCGTCGGGAGTGTGTATGGTCTGGGTGAAGTCGGAGTACGCCGAGGAACTCGCGGTCCTCTTGACGTGGCTGGCGGCGCTCGTCCCGTGGTCGATATCGTACGGGTCGTTCGCCGTCACGAGCTCGCAGGACCTCACGCTCGTCATCCTCCGATTCCCGTTCGTCGCGATCCGATACCAGCTCGGCGTACAGCTCATGAGCGGCACGGACGTCAAGACGCCGGTCGGCTTCCGGCAAGAGGTCGTCAGCGCAGGCGGGAACGCGAGCGCACAGATTCCGGGGTACGACCTCTGGCTCGTCGGCGTCGCCGTGCTCGCCGTCGCCCTCCTCGTCTCGTTCCTGCTGTACTTCGAGGTGGACGCACTCGACGACCTGCCCGTCGACCCCGTGCGCCTCCAGGGTGCGCTCCTGCTCGCTCTCTCGCTCTCCCTCCTCGGGTCGTCGGCGTACCTGTTCACCACGCAGGCCGCGCTCTTCGTGCCCTTCGGCGTCCTCCTCCAGCTCGCGTTCGGCGTCATCCTCCTGCGCGCCGACCGCGCCGTCGACGAGGACGCCGCCGACGTGGACGCCAGCGCCGACGCCTGACCGGACATAGCGCCGACGCCTGACCGGACATAGCGCCGACGCCTGACCGGACATAGCGCCGACGCCTGACCGGACACAGCGTCGCCGTCGGACCGGACACAGCGTCGCCGTCGGACTGGACGCCGGCACCGATGGTTCACTCCTCGCGGCAGCTTCGATTCTCGATGCCGCTGGCCACCTGATTTAAGTCAACGGTCCACTTACGGTCTCGAAACCCCTCTCTGCGGAGCTACGATGTCTGGACATCCACACGAACGTCGCGACGACGCCCCCTCCCACGAGCGGATCGAATCCGACGCCTCGAAGGAGCCGGAGACGCGCCTTGCGTCCCTGAAGCGCCGCGTCGTCCGGACCGTCCAGATGCTCCGCGGCACCACCATCGACCACGCCCGCTACGACCCCGGCGAGCACGGGCGGCTCGTGAACTTCGACGGCCTCGACGGCTACGAGGAGCTCGAACGGTACTGGGTGAACCCGCCGTTCGCGTTCGTCTCCGTCAACCACGACGTCGACGCGAACGAGCACCTCTACTACGTCGTCGAACCCGAGCTCACCGAGTACGAGCACGCGCTCCTCGAGACGCTGTTCGAGGACGTCCGCGACCCGCTCGTCTACCGTCGCGACATCGACGAGGCCGACACCGAGGCGGTGCTCGACGAGGCGCTCCACGAGCACCTCGAACGGTACGGCGCCGAGGTCGACATGACGAGCTACTACAAGCTCTACTACTACCTGTGGCGTGCGTTCCGCGGGTACGGGAAGCTCGACCCCGTGATGCACGACCCGCACGTCGAGGACATCTCCTGCGACGGCTACGACCTCCCGCTGTTCGTCTACCACGACGAGTACACGGACATCGAGACGAACGTGAAGTTCGACCAGGAGAGCCTCGACAACTTCGTCGTCCGACTCGCTCAGCACTCCGGGCGGCACATCTCCATCGGCGACCCGATGGTCGAGACGACGCTGCCCGACGGCTCCCGTGCCGAACTCGCACTCGGCGAAGAAGTGACGCCGAGAGGGTCGGCGTTCACGATCCGGAAGTACGCGGACGAGCCGTTCACGCCCATCGACCTGCTGGACTACGGGACGTTCAACATCGACCAGATGGCGTACCTCTGGCTCGCGATCGAGCACAACAAGAGCCTCATCTTCGCCGGCGGGACGGCGTCGGGGAAGACCACCTCGATGAACGCCATCTCGATGTTCATCCCGCCGCGCTCGAAGGTCCTGAGCATCGAGGACACCCGCGAGCTTTCGCTGTACCACGACAACTGGCTGTCGAGCATCACGCGCGAGCGCCTCCACGAGGGGACGGACGTGACGATGTACGACCTCCTGCGGAGCGCGCTCCGGCATCGCCCGGAGTACATCATCGTCGGCGAGGTCCGCGGGGAGGAGGCTATCACGCTCTTCCAGGCGATGAACACCGGGCACACGACGTACTCGACGATGCACGCCGACAGCGTCAGGACCGTCATCAACCGGCTCGAGAACGAACCGATCAACGTCCCGCGGTCGATGGTCCAGAGCCTCGACGTCCTCTGCGTGCAGACGCTCACGCGGATGGACGACGAGCGCGTCCGCCGGAACAAGACGATCGCGGAGATCGAGGGCATCGACCAGCGGACGGGCGAACTCGACTACTCGACCGCGTTCAGTTGGTCGGCCAACGACGACCAGTTCTCCTCGTCAGGTAGCGGGCTCCTCGACGAGATCCGCGCGGACCGCGGCTGGAGCCAGGAGGAACTGCTCACCGAACTCCGGAACCGTCGGCGGTTCCTGGAGTACCTCTGGGAGCGCGACATCACGGACTACCGGCGGTTCACGGCGCTCATCAACGATTACTACGCGGACCCCGAGCGCGCGCTCGCCCGCATCGAGGACGTCGTCGATACCGACTCCCGGGATGGAGAGGACGACGGACTGGACGTCTCGCTCGCAGAGGGCGACTGAGCGATGTCGTGGGCGAACTGGATCCCGCTCGCAATCGCCGTCGTCCTGGTGCTCCCCGTGGCGCTCGCGCCGTACTCGTCGTACGCGAACCGCATCGTCAGTCGGTTCGCGCTCGTCGGGTTCGGGTCGTACGTCGAACGCATCGACCGGAAGAAGACCCAGCGCAAGAACACGCTCCGGGCGGCGCACCTGCCGACGACGTACCGGATCTACGCGGCGAAGACCGTCTTCTACAGCGCGGTGTTGGCGATCGTCGGCTCGATGTCGGGGATGTACGTCATCTGGGGGACGTTCGGGTTGCTCTCGATCGACGAGGCGACGATCCGGTCGACGCTCCCCCAGCAACTGCACGTGCTCGCGGACTTCACGGGCCTGCCGAGCCTGACGATCTACGAGCTGTTCGTGCTGATGCTCGTGACGAGCGCGACCGTGGGCCTCGTCTTCGGCGGGTTGACGTACTGGCTGCGGTGGTGGTATCCGTCGTATCGGGCGGACGAACGGGCGCGTCGCATCGAGGCGTCGCTCCCGCAAACGATCGCGTTCGTGTACGCGCTCAGTCGCTCCGGGATGGAGTTCCCGAAGGTGATGCGCATCCTCGCGGCGAACAAGGCCGTCTACGGGGACGCCGCGGACGAGGTGAACGTCGCGGTCCGGAACATGGACATGTTCGGACAGGACATGATCTCCGCGATCCACACGATGGCGCATCGAACGCCGAGCGGCCAGTTCAAGGAGTTCAGCGAGAACCTCGCGAGCGTCCTCCAGTCCGGGCGGTCGCTGTCGTCGTTCCTCCAACAGCAGTACGAGGACTACCAGGAGGAGGCCGAGAGCCAGCAGGAGAAACTGCTCGACCTGCTCGCGACGCTCGCCGAGGTGTACGTCACCGGGCTGGTCGCCGGGCCGCTGTTCCTCATCACGATCCTCGTCGTCATCGGGATCGCAGTCAGCGACACGCTCCAGCCGCTACAGGTGCTCGTGTACGTCATCGTTCCGAGCGCGAACCTCCTGTTCATCATCTACCTGCTGTCGGCGACGGACACCATCAGTCAGATACAGCGCATCGACGACGTGCAGGCGCCCATCGAGAAGATGACGGAAGTCAGGCGCGCGGAGTCGACGCGAACCGACGGCGGGACCGGCGCCAACGGCGACACCGACACCGTCACCGGCGCCAACGGCGACACCGACACCGTCACCGGTGGCCCTAGCGACACCGACACCGTCACCGGCGCCAACGGCGACACGGGCGTCGTTGACGCCTCCGCGGGCATGGAGCGCCTGCGCGAGTACCGACGACTACGGTGGCTTCGGGCGCGCCTCGGGAGTCCCGGTCGGACGGTGATCGAACGGCCGGTGACGCTGTTCTGGGTGACGGTCCCGATCGCGCTCCTCGTGACGGCGCTCCGGTTCCCGGAGACGCTCGTCGACGGCCAGGTGTCGATCCGCGCGTTCGACGACCTGCTCGTGCAGGGGACGCTGTTCGTCGTCGGGACGTTCGCGATCGTCTACGAGGTCCATCGGCGTCGACTGGAAGCGATCGAGTCCGCTGTTCCCGACCTCATGGATCGCCTGGCGAGCGTGAACGAGGCGGGGATGACGGTCGTGCAGTCGATCGAGCGCGTTCGTCGGAGCGAACTCGGCGCGCTCGACCCCGAACTCGACCGGGTGTGGCGCGACATCGAGTGGGGCGCGGACGTGGAGACGGCGCTGAAGCGCTTCGAGTCTCGGCTTCGCACGCAGATCATCTCGCGGGTCGTGACGCTGACGACGAAGGCGATGAACGCGAGCGGGGACCTGTCGACGGTCCTCCGGATCGCCGGGTCGCAGGCGAAAGCGGACCGTCGCCTCAAGCAGCGCCGGCAGCAGGAGATGTTGACGTACATGGTCGTCGTCTACGTGTCGTTCTTCGTGTTCCTGTTCATCATCGGCGTGCTGTCGACGGTCCTCATTCCGAACCTCCCAGACGGCGGGACGAGCACGGCACTCAACCAGACTGGTGGTGGGGCGACGGGCGCGGGCGTCGGCGGCATCGGCGGCGTCGGTGGCGGCGGCGTGAACACGGAGGCGTACACGCTCCTGTTCTTCCACTCGACGCTCCTCCAGGGCGTCCTGTCCGGGCTCATCGCGGGCCAGCTGGCGACGGGCGACGTTCGCGGCGGCGCGAAGCACGCCGCGGTCCTCCTCGCGATCGCGTACGGCGTCTTCCTTCTCCTCCTCTGAGTGCAATCTCGTGCACTGCTCGCCCGAGCACGATCACCGTCCCGTCGGGGTGAGTGCGGTCCTCGCGCTCAGTCCTCCTCCAGGACGTCGTCTCCGCCGACGGAGTCCCCCTCGACGGAATCCTGCGCGGACGACATCCAGTCGTCGACGTTCTCGGCGACGTAGTCCTGGCCGCCGAGGCCGACGGCGAGACCGATACCGATGGCGAGCGCGAGCGCGAGTGCGCCGAAGAACGCGACGACGAACGCGGTGAACAGGCTCGTGAGGATGGCGATCTCGAAGCCGATCGCGGCCAGCGCGATCGTCACCGTGATGTAGTAGATGAAGACCTTCACGGCGAGGCTGGCGAGGCGTATCGAGCGACCGTCGCCCATATCGAGGACGGCGTCGCCGACGAGTTCGGCGACCCAGATGCCGACGAGGAGCACGAGCAGTCCGCCGGCGAGCGCGGGCAGGTAGCTCACGAACGTCTCGAGGAGCTCCGAGAGGGCATCGACCTCGAGGATGTCGGCGACCGCGAGCAACGTCAACAGGTAGATGTAGTACGTGACGAGCAGGCCGACGATCCGACCGAACTCGCCTTCGGTGTCGCCCATGCGTTCGAGGGGAGTGCCCGTCAGGTACGAGCCGATGTCGAACCCACCGACGAGGTCGGCGACGACGTCGCCGACGATGCGGGCGACGACGAACCCGACGACGAGGACGACGAGTGCGCCGAGCACCACCGGGAGGAATTCGGCGAGGTCGGTCAGGATCTCGGTGAGCTGTGCGATCTGGAGGACGTCGGCGGCCGCGACGAGTGCGACGAAGTAGACGTAGTACGAGACGATCTTCCCGAGTGCGTTCGCGGCGGTATCGCCGTCGCTACTGTCCTCCATCGCCGTCCCTTCGGCGTAACTGCTGAGTCCGATCCGTTCGACGATTCGCGTGACGATGCCGCCGAGGACGCGGCCGACGACGTAGCCCACGATGAGGATGAGGAGTGCGGCGACGACCGACGGGAGGTACTCGATCGCGTCGGCTATCGCCTGATCGATCGCGTCGCTCACCTGCAGTACCGGGGTTACGGATGGTACAAGAGTCATGCAACTGAAATAGCGACGGACGAACGTATTGTTAGTCGGTCGGAAAGGCAGGTAACTCGCCTGTACTCGGTCCCTTCGGGCACGTCCGGTCTTCTAAAGGTGGTTCTGTGGCTGCGAGTTGCACTGCGATCTTCCCAGATGGCTGCGGACGCTACCGCGAGCGTTATGGGCGTCGTGGGCGGACGCCTCGTCATGGATCGGTCCCGGGGGCGAACGCGCGACGTGTACGACCGGATCGCGGATCACTTCGCGTCGACGCGCGAGTACGCGTGGCCGGAGGTCGAGTCGTTCCTCGACGGGCGGTCGGGTTCGCTCGGTCTGGACGTCGGGTGCGGGAACGGCCGGCACGCGCAGCAGCTCGCGGAGTGCTGCGAGCGCGTCGTCGGCGTGGACGCGAGCCGCGGCCTGCTCGCCGCGGCCCGTGAACGCGCCATCGACCGCGGGTACGACGACCGGCTGGCGCTCGCCCAGGGCGACGCGAGCCGCCTCCCGGTCGCGACGGACGAGTTCGATCTCGCGGTGTACGTCGCGACCCTCCATCACCTCCCCGACCGCGAGTCACGCGTCCGGAGTCTCGACGAACTGGCGCGCGTCCTCGCTCCCGGTGGCGTCGGCCTCGTGAGCGCGTGGTCGACCGCGCACGATCGGTTCGAGGACGCGGACGCAGACGACGAGACGGGGTTCGATACGTTCGTCGACTGGACGCTTCCGGGCGGCGAGACCGTCGAGCGATTCTATCACGTGTACGCGCCGGCCGAGTTCGAGACGGATCTGGAAGCGAGCGCGCTCGGCGTCGAGACCGCGTTCGTCTCGAGCGGGAATTGTTACTCGGTCGTCACCTTCGAACGGAAAACGTCATAAGGCCTCGGACGGAACGATTTAGTGCGCACACCCGTTGGTGTGGGACCTACGCGTCCCGGTGGGCCCTCGCGCACGGCTCCCGGGACACAGCGCACCCTGCGCTGTTCCGTACCGTAACCATCAAATGCGAGCAACGGCTCCGTCGAATCGGACGCCGACGACGGGGTCGGCGACGACCGCACGCGCCGGTGGTCTAATGGCAAGACCTTGGCCTTCCAAGCCAATGATCCGGGTTCGATTCCCGGCCGGTGCATACCGCTCGGAACGAAGGTGACGAGCGGTTGCAGCAGGCGGCGGATCGAAGCCTACCAGTCGCGCGGAGCGAACGTGAGCGAGCACCTCTGGTTTCGGTTCGATTCCCGGCCGGTGCATCTCGTCTCGAACGATTGTGAGAGACGAGTCTGCACCACGCCGGCGAATCGAAGCCTGCGAGTCGCAGCGCCCGAGAGTAGCGAGGGCGACCGTCTCGATTCGGTTCGATTCCCGGCCGGTGCATTCCTCCCGCACACGCGAGCGAGGAGTGACGGCGATGGGGGGAGTGCGTCGCGGTTCTCAGTTCGCTCCCGGCGTAAAGGTGAGGATGAGTGTGCTGTAGGCGCCGGTCGTGGTCTTCGTGGTCTCGGGGTTGCCGTCGGCGTAGAAGGTGGCGGTGAGTTCGGCGTTCTGCCGTGGGCCCTTCTTGATGCTCGCGCGGACGTTGCTCGGGAGTGGCTGGGTCCACTCGATGGTCGTCTCGCCCTGGCCGTTGACGTTCTCGGTGCCGTCGTCGGTCCTGATGGTGCCCGACCAGGAGTCGGTGGTGTCGAGTTCGAGCGTGATGGTGTCGGGTTCGGGCGTTTGCTCGTTCGTACAGCCAGCGAGTACCGCCACGGCGGCGCTAGTGGTGGTCGCGAGGAGGAGTCGGCGTCGCATCGGATCTCGTCCCGAATAGCGAGAGTGGTGACATATTAGTGGTTCGGTCGTGGGTCCCGGGGGAGGCGTACGGTCGCGGCTGCCAGCACGATTCGAGGTCGTGGGCTACAGTTCTTGGAACGGGACGCGTCGGATGTCGAGGCCGCCGGTCGGTTCGACGAGCACGCACAGGGGTGGGTCGTCCCACGTCGGTTCGCGGTCGAGCGTCCAGTCGGCCGAGTCGTGGGCACCGTTTTCGAGCGTCGCGGTGATGCGGTAGGTTCCCTTCCGGTACGTGACGCTACCCTGCTGGACGGCGTCGGTCGTCCCGACGAAGTACTCCTCTGCGAGGACGTCCGTCGCGCCGCTCTCGTCGAGGTAGTCGACGTCGACCGTGACGGTGTGCGCGTCGGGGTGGAGGTTGTACGCGCGGAAGGCGGCGTCGCCGCCCTCGCAGATTTCCGCGAAGTTCTCGCTCGGGTCGTCGCTCGCGAACACGTCCTCGCAGTCGCCGTAGTAGTCCTCGTAGCGACCGACGCGGACGACGAGGTCCGCGCTCACGTGGTAGAGCGCTGGCGCCTGTCCCCAGTCGGCGTGGACGCCGTCGGCGTAGTTCGCGTACCCCGTCGTCGTCGCGAGCGCGTAGTGGCCGCCGTGGGCGGCGCGGTCGTACTGGGACTTTGCGGACACCGAGAGGTCCTCGACGTCGTCCTCGTGGAGACTGTTGTACGTGCGAGCGTGCTCGAACGCCTCGACGAACTCGACGGCAGTAGCCCGGTCGGGGTCGCTCGGTCGGCTCGGGTACGACTCGGGCCCGTCCGGGGCGTCCGCGTACGTTCCCGAGTCGGTCACCTCGCGCGTCGTCTCCCGGGCCGTATCGGGCGGGGTCGTCTCGGTGGAGGTCGTCGTCTCGGCGGGCCCGGAGTCGGGCGTCGACGGATCGGTCCCGATGGCGTCACCGAGACAGCCGGCGGTCGACGCCGCGGCCGCGCTCGACGCGATTGCGGCGAGCAGTCGCCGCCGCGACCGGAGGGCTCGTTCGGTCAGCGCCGCAGGCGTCGAGGGATTGGAGGGCGGGGAGGGCATACACGACCGTGCTGCTCGTACGGCCGGCATAGGTCTTGTGTGGCGCGTCAGCGGGTTCGAGGGCGTCGTCGATGGGGGCGGCGGTGCGTCGCGTCAGCGGGGGTCGGCGAGCGAGCGCTCGAACCGCTCGAGGACCCGCGGCCAGGCGGCGGCCGCGGCGCTGGCGGCGTCCTCCGGCGTACCGCCGAACGCGACAGGGACGTCGTCGTGTGCTGGCCGCCACGTCGTCGGGTCGTTCGCGACGCCGATAGCGTGCCCGGCGTCGTGATAGACGTCGTGCTCGTACTCGCGCTCGTATCCGAGAGCGTCGAGGCGAGCGAGCAGCATGTTCCCGAACGTGGCGGCCGGCCAGTTAGCGTCGTCGCTCCCGGAGAGCCAGAGGAGGTCCGCGCTCGCGTCCTCGAAGGGGACGGTCGCGGCGTCGCGTTCCTCGCGATCGGCGGCCTCGAGCATCTGCGTGAACAGCTCGCGGCCGACCGTCGCGCCGTCGCGCTCGGACTGGAACGTCGTCGGGGGAGCGCGGCGGCGGTCGACGTAGGGGAGCACGTCGCCGTCTTCGGTCCAGGATCCGGTGTCGCCGCCGAAGTACCGGACGTGGCCCCCGGAGTCGGCGACCACGGCGTCGACGGCGTCGTCGCGGACCGCGAGGTGGAGCGCGAGCTGGGCGCCCATGGAGACGCCCCAGATGCCATAGCCCGTGCTCCGGACGACGTCGCGGTCACGGAACCAGTCGATGGCCTCCGCGACCCGTTCCAGTGGGACCTCGCGGGGCGCCTCGGGGAAGTCGTCCGCGCCGAGCCAGCGGCACGCGAACGCCGCGAACCCGTGGGCGGCCAGGAGCGCCGCTGTGGCCTCGACGGACTGTCCGCCGGAGCCGTGGAGGACGACGACGGCGGGATGCGGGCCGTCTCCAGCGGGCTCGAACCACCCGTCCGGGTGGCCGGCCGCCGGCGCGTGACGTTCGACGTCGGGGTCGGTGTGGTGGACGGTCGTGGTAGCGCGCGCCAGCGGTTCGGCTTCCGTGGCGGTCGCCGCTGCGTCGGTCGCAGCGTCATCGTCCGTGGGTCGAACGGTCCATTCGAGATCGTGACTCCCCGTCGGCGTCCAGTCGAACGCGCGAGACGCGTCGCTCTCTGGCGCGAGCGACCAGACGAGCCCCATCGGGTCAGCGGGCGCGCGTTCGACGGTCGGCGCGTCCGGGTCGACGGTCGGCCGGCCGGCGTACGAACCGGCCTCAGGTGCGGTCGTCTCGAGGTCGACGACGCCGTCGTCGTCGGCGACGAACGTCCCCGTCGAGCGCCACTCGCCCGCTCCATCGCTCGTCGTCAGGTCGATGCGGACCCTGGCCTCGGGCGAGAGTCCGGTGACGCGCGGGACGAACCGCTCGTCGCGACGGACCGACGCGGGGACCTCGATCGTCGGCGTCGTCGGCGCGACGTCGTCGTTCCGATCGTCGTCGCCAGTGGCGCCAGCAGCGGTATCGCCATCAGTCGTCATTCGTCGCCCTCCGCGGTCGCGTCCTCGGGTTTCGGGAGCCAGACAAGGGGGCGTGGCGCCACGCCCAGCGTTCTTCGGGCTTCTCCGCGAACTCCCAGAAGCTCCGCGGCCAGGCGCCGGTGGCGTCGTGGATGGCGTCGTACGACAGCGTGCTCCTGCCGTCGAGGACGAGTCGCCAGCGGCGCTCGAACTCGGCGCGGTCGAACGCGTCGAGGTCCTTGCCGTGGCCCGCCGGGTCGTCGAGGACGCCCTGGAGGTGCCTGGAGAACCCGTCGTTGACGTACCCGAGGACGAGGTGGCCGCCGGGTTCGACGGCGTCGTAGAGCGCGCCGAGCGCGCGTGCGGAGTCCTCGACGTACGCGAGCGTACCGTAGCAGAGCACGCACTCGAACCGTCGGTCGGGGTCGAACGTCGGGAGGACGCCCTGCTCGAAGTGCGCGTTCTCGATGCCCTCGTCGGTCGCGCGCTCGCGGTTCTCGTCGACGATGGATCGTGCGGCGTCGTATCCGTGGACGGTCGTCTCGGGGAAGGTGTGGGCGACGTCGAACGCGACGACGCCGGGGCCGCAGCCGACGCTCACGAACGAGTCCGGGACGCCCTTCGCGTCGAAGAACGCGTCGAGGAGGTCGCGGACGTGGTGCGTGCTCGGCGTCGCCGACTCGCGCTCGGCGTCGTCGGCGTCGCGCCAGAACGTGTTCCAGTCGATGGTCTCGGGGTGGGTGTCGTCGCTGCCGTTGGATGGCTCTCTTGTCTCTGTCATGTTGACGTGGTGGTGACTGGTCGGACGTGGCGGTGCGTCGCGGAGATCGTCGGGTTGTGGGGGTCCTGCGTCGACTTCAGGGGATAGCAGTCGCTACCGGAAAAGAATTACCATATTAATTCACTTACTACTTCACTTACAACTTCGCACGCTGGGGATTTATATCTTATGGAGTGGTGGACCGGTGCCCGCCGAACCGACGCGTCAGGGGTCGTGAGGAGCGTGCTCGACGCGGAATCGTCGGTCGGTCGAATCGGACGCATCGGTCACGTCGGTTACGGACGCGGCGTCGTACAGTCGCAGGTCCGTCTCCTGGCGGGTCCGCACGGGGACGTCGTAGTGCTCGTTCACGTATCCGAGGTCCTCGCCGGACGCCCGCCGCTCCGCGACGAACTCGCGGTGCGCAGCGAGACGGTCCGCGTTCACCTCCCGGGACACCACCGGTGCCTCCGTCGCCCGGTCGTCGAACGCCGACACGAACCCGCGGTCGCGCTCCACGCCCACCGACGACCGGCCCGCGACCATCGCCGCCAGGCTCGTCGTCCCCGTCCCCCAGAACGGATCGAGGACCGTGTCGCCGTACACCGAGTACATAGAGACGAGTCGATACGGTAACTCGAGCGGGAACGCGCCCGAGCGCTCCCGGAGTGCGTCGTCCGCGAGGGTCTGGCGCTCCCCGCCCACGTCCGTCCACACGTCGCTGAACCACCGGTTGCGTTCCTCCCAGAAGTACGCCGATTCGTAGCGCTGGTCGTCCCCCGGCGGGAACGACCGCCGCCCGCCGTTCCGGAACACGAGCACGTACTCGTGCTCCAGGGTCACGTACGCGTTCGGCGGCACCATCCCGCTCCCCATGAACTTCGCCGCCGAGTTCACGGGCTTGCGCCACAGCACCTCCGGGAGCGGGTCGAACCCGAGGTCCTGGAACGCGTCCACCACGCGGGCGTGGTTCTGGTACACGCGGAATCGATCGCCGACCGACCGCGTCGCGTCACCGACGTTCACGCACGCGATCCCGCCCGGGACGAGCACGCGCTCGACCGCCGCCCAGACCTCGCGGAGGACGTCGTGCATCGCCTCGAACGCCACCTGCCCGTCGCCCGCATCCAGCGCGTCGCCGATATCGGGGTCGAGTTCGGCGAACACGTCGTCCCACATCTCGATCATCGGGTACGGCGGCGACGTCACGACCAGGTCCACGCTGTCGTCCGCGAGCGCAGACAGGTCGCGCGCGTCGCCGACGTGCACGCGATGCGTCGTCTCCATCACTCACTCACTCCAGACGCCACACATATAGGTGGTTCTCCACGACTGCGCCCCGGCGGCGGCGCTCCGACGACCACGCGAAGCCGTCGTCGCGGCCGCGGGCGCGGACGAAAGCCACAGGTCGCTGGCACCACTACCTCCTCGCGTGCACTGCGAGGTCCTCGGGTGGCCGCCGGACGGCCCGACGCTCCGCCTCGACTACCGCCGGTTCGGGTACGCCGGCAAGTTCGTGATGTCCTCGACCGGCAAGGCGGTGTGTCACGACCGTACTCGGCCGGTCGCCGAGACCCACGACGATCCCGCGGACGCGTTCGCCGACCGCGACAGCGACGACTACGCAACCGGCGTCCTCGCCGCCGTCGCGTTCAACGAGGACCGCACCGACTCCGCCACCCTCTGGCTGCGGTACGTCACCGTCCGCAACGACCGTACCGGCGAGGGCCTCGGGCCACGACTGCTCGCGTTCGTCCGCGACGAAGCACTCGCCCGAGGCTACGACCGTCTCCGCATCGCCGTCAACAACCCCTACAGCTACGAGGCGCTGTACAAGACCGGGTTCGCGTACACCGGCCGCGAGACCGGCATCGCCGAACTCGTCCTGGAACATCCCGCGCCGGCCGTCCTCGACGACGGCGACAACGGCGACGACGGCGACAACGGCGACAACGGCGACAACGGCGACGATGCCGACGATGCCGACGACGGGTACGACGGCGACGTTGGCGCTATCGAACGCTACCGCGAGGGCCTCGACGTCTTCGACGCACGGGTCTCCCTGAGCGTCGCCGAGCGCGAGTTCGTCGCCAAGAAGCGAGCGCGCGGTCCGCCCGACGTCGTTCGCTGACTCGCAGCTCGTGGTGCGCGGCCCGAGCCCTCACCCCTTGATGTTGCAGACCGGGAACGTCCGCGCGACGCGATCCCCGATGCCGAGTTCGTCGCTGACGCGCACCACCTCGTCCACGTCCTTGTACACGCCCGGCGCTTCCTCCGCGATCGTCGCCCCCGACTGGGCCTTCACGTACACGTGCTGTTGCTCGCGGAGTTCGGTCTGGACGTCGCCGCCCCAGTAGTCCTGCTTCGCCTGCGTCCGACTCATCAACCGGCCCGCGCCGTGAGCGGTCGAGCCGAACGTCTCCGCCAGCGAGTTCTCGCCGCCTCGGAGGACGTAACTGCCAGCGCCCATGCTCCCCGGGATGATGACGGGCTGGCCGACGTCGCGGTACGCCGGCGGCAACTCGGGTCGACCCGCGGGGAACGCCCGCGTCGCACCCTTCCGGTGCACGAACAGCTCCTTCTCCTCGCCGTTCACGTTGTGCATCTCCTTCTTCGCGATGTTGTGTGCGACGTCGTACAGGAGCTCCATCTCCATCGCCTCCCAATCCCGGTCGAACACGTCCTCGAACACCTGCCGCGTCCGGTGCATGATGAGCTGGCGGTTCACCCACGCGAAGTTGATGCACGCGCACATCGCGCCGTAGTAGTCCTCCGCGAGCTGACTGCCCGCCGGCGCCGCCGCCAGGTCCTTGTCCGGCAACTGGTCGACGAACCCCGAGTGGCGCTTCTCGATGTCCCGCACGTAGTCCTGACACGTCTGGTGGCCGAGCCCGCGACTCCCGCAGTGGATGAGCACCACAACCTGGTCCTCCTCGAGCCCGAACTCGGCCGCGACGTCCTCGCGGAACACGTCCGTCACGCGCTGGACCTCCAGGAAGTGATTCCCCGACCCCAGCGACCCGACCTGGTTCCTCCCGCGCTCTTTCGCCTCCTCGGGCACCTTCGACGGCTCCGCGTCCGGTCGCTTCCCCTCGTCCTCGCAATGTGCGAGATCCTCCGGGACCGCCCAGCCCTCCGCCAGCGCCCACTCCACGCCACCCTGCAGGATGCGGTTCACGTCCGCCACCGACCCCTCGAAGATGCCGCCACCGCCCAGGCCGCTCGGGACGTTCTCGAACAGCGCCTCGACGAGTTCCTCCTCCTTCCCACGGACGTCCTCGTATGAGAGGTTCGTCCGCATCATCCGCACGCCACAGTTGATGTCGAAACCGACCGCTCCAGGCGATATGCAGCCGGTTTCGGCGTCCGTCGCGCCGACGCCGCCGACGGGGAACCCGTACCCCTGGTGGCCGTCGGGCATGCAGAGCGCGTACTTCTGGATGCCGGGGAGGTGCGTCGCGTTCTTCAACTGCTGGAGGGTCAGGTCGTCGGCGATCTCGTCTAGAAGGGCTTCGCTGGCGAGGACGCGCGCCGGCGCTCGCATCCCCTCGCTTTCGTCCTGGGGGATCTCCCACACGTAGTCCCGGACTTTGTGGAGCGTGATGCCGTCGGCGTCGTACGTGGTCATGCGTCGAGGTTCGCTCGCGGCGGCGGAATAGGTTTCGACGTGTTGGCGTCGGGGCGTCGACGCACGCGGCGTCGGCGGTTACGCGTCCGGGTCTTCGGGCGATGCCGATCGCGTTCGGAGCAACTCGTCGACGGAGAATGGGCCCGCGCCGGTGATCACGAGCGCGGACGCGAGCCCGAACAGCGAGAGGTGCGCGAGTACGGGGTCGTCGGGGAGACCGAAGAGCGTGAGCGTGAACAGCACGAGCGAGAGGCCGGCGGCCGCTCGCGTGTAGAGGCCGACGGCGAGGACGACGCCGACGGCGATCTCGGCGAGAGCCGCGCCGACCACCCAGAGTTCGGGCGCGACGGGGACGATCGCGGTGAGGTCGTACTTCGCGACGACCGCGAGCGCGTACCCGGGATTGAGGAGTTTCTCGACGAGGCCGAGGTAGACGAACGCGCCGGCGAGCGAGAGCCGGATCGCGACCGGCGCGTACGGTTCGGCGGGCGCGACGCGTTCGCGGAACCGCGTCGCGAGGGCGTGGACGGGGTCGACGCGCGCGTACGTGCTGTCGTCGTCGGACGCGACGCGTTCGAGGACGTCGTCGGCGCTCGGACGACCGCTTCCGACGAGGACGAGCGCGAGGAACCCGCCGACGTACTCGAACTGGAGGAGGAGGACGGCGTCGACGGCCACGCCGGCGAGGTAGAGCAGGAGGCCGACGGCGGCGACGAGCCGCGTCGCGAGCCCGAACAGGAGCAGGAACCCGAGACCGATGAAGAGGAGGCGGGCGTCGCTCTCGAGGAGCGGCGTGAAGTAGTAGCCGGAGAAGCCGGCGCCGACGAGCGGGATACCGATGGCGAGCCGCAGCAGCCACGGGAGGAGGTCGCGGTAGTCCGCCATCGCGTCCGCGAACACGTCGCGGTCGCGCTGGAACGGCCTGACGCGGCGGAACGCCAGCAGCCCGGTGGCGGTCGCGAGCGCGCTTCCGCCGACGATTGCGGCGTGAGCCGGGACCGCGAGCGTCGACGCGACGAACGAGACGATCGAGCCGACGTCCGCCGGGTCGTCGACGACGTACCGGACGTGCGCGCTCGCGGTCCCCGCGAGCGTCGTTCCCGCGAGTGCGACCCCGAACAGGAGCGCCGACAGTCGCCGCTGAACGCTGGCCATGGCCCGGCTACGGACTGCATCGCCCTAAGCGGTCCGCGGTTCGCGGTACCGAACCACAGGTATCGGCTGCGCGATTCGGTCGGGCGTGTGCGCCCGATTAGACGTCGAAGACGACGTACGCGTACCACTCGCCGTCGCGTTCCTCGACGACTATCTCCGAGTACGTGACCGCCTTGACCTCTCGCGCGTCGACGTCCGCGAGCGGGACGCCCCGAGCGCTCGCCGACACGCGGTACGCGCCGGTCTCGCCGTCGCCGCCGTCCGCGTCGCTGCCGCCCGCTTCGTCGTCGTCCGCGTTGCTGCCGCCCGCTTCGTCGTCGTCCGCGTCGCTGCAACCCGCTTCGCCGTCGGGGACCGTCACCGTCGCGTCGTTGTCGACGGGGAGAACGAGCCTGACGTCGCGCTCGTAGATGAGTCGCCCCAGGTAGTCGTAGAGCAACCCGTCGAGCGACTCTGCCTCGATCTCGACTTCGAAGGTCTCGCCGCCGGCCTCCGGGATGTCGTCGCACATCGCGGCGGCGAGCCCGTCCCCGACCGCGCCGAACACCGCCGATGGCGACGACCCGGTCGCCTCCACCGCGACGTCAGCGGTGTGCTCGCGCAGCGAGAACGACCCCGTCATCGTCCTTCCCCCGCGTCGTGGTCGGCGTCCGGTCGCGGCGACCGCCAGCGCGCGTTCGCGCCCGGCTCGTATTCGTCCTCGAGGTCCTCGACGGACTCCACGTCCCCGTCCGCTGCTCCCCGCTCGCCATCAGCACCCGGAGCGGCGTCGGCGTCATCGGTCGTGGGGGCGTCCCCGTCGGGTCGCGTCTGATCGCGCCACCGGCTCGCTGGCCGCCCCCGCGTGTCGACGTCCGACGGCGTCTCGAAGTCCCGGCCGAGCGACCCGTCGGCGCTGTCCGCCGCCACCGTCGACGGCGTGTCGTGCTCCTCGCCGAGCGTCCCGTCGCCAGCGTCGCCCTCGACCGCATCCGGCGTGTCGTGGTCGTCCCCGAGTGTCGTCTCGTCGCCGTACTCCTCGACCGCCGACGGCACCGTCTCTTCGTCGGCGGAATCCGGTTCCGCGTGCGATTCGTACGCACTCCGGCGGTCCGCCGCCGACGCACTCTCGCGGGACCGTCCGTCGCCGGAACTGCTCGACGCCGCCTCCGCACCGGCCACGACCTCTGAGGACGCCCCCAACCGTTCCAGTTCGTCCGCGGACAGCCCCGACTCCCCGGCGCTCCCCTCCCTCGGCCCGCCCGTCGCCACGCCGCTCGTCACGACCGTACGAATGCCCTCGTCCACCGTCATGTCCACGTCCATCACGCGACCCGTCGGCACGTGCACCAGGTGCCCGCCCATCACCGGGTTCGGCGCGAGCGGCAGGAACAACGTCACCAGGTCGTCCCGGCCCGCCGCCGTCTGCAGCTCCGGCGCCGACTCCGCCGTCAGGAATCCCAGCGTGTACGCGCCCTCGTGCGGGAACTCCACGAGCTTCACGTCCCGGAACGACTGCTCGTCGCTCTCCATCATCACGTCACTCATCTCACGGAAGCTCTCGTAGATCGCCCCGAACCCCGGAATACGCGCCAGCCCACCGTCCACGTACGCGATGAACGTCTCCCCGTACCGGAACTGCGTGACGAACCCCACGACGAACACCAGCGCCAGCAACAACCCGATCGCCACCCCGAACATCACCGGACTCGCCCCCTGCTCGCCTGTCGGCGCAACCACGATCACCGTACTCAGGTAATCGACGACGTACTGCACGATCGTCGCGAGCACGATCAGCGTAATCACGAACGGCACAACCACCGCCAGCCCTCCGATGAACGCATCCCGCACGTAATCTACCGCGCTCCGCCCGGCCTCGCGCGGCGACGCGTACTCCTCGGTCGGCGACGACTTCATTGTCACCTCGAACAGCGCGAACGACGAAAGGAGTTGGGGGGATGCAGTTAGGCCCCCACCTTCACCAACCCCGAACCCAGCACTCGTCCACGCACGAACCGACGACGACCCAGCGTCCTGGCGGACGCCGTATGCTGGCGGAGTCGGGAGGAGTGAAACGGCGTCCTGGCGGACGCCGTATGCTGGCGGAGTCGGGAGGAGTGAAACGGCGTCCTGGCGGACGCCGTATGCTGGCGGAGTCGGTGCTGCCGATGGAATTATACCTGTGTGACTCGGAGTGCCATCCTAGTGAGCGTCAACGTCGATACACGCGTCGTCGGTCCCGGGAATGACGATCTCGTGACCGACGCGTGGGAACTCAAAGAGCAGATTCGACGGGCCGAAGGCGTGCTCAAGCAGCGCCGAGACTTCTTCACGGACGCCTACCGACGGTCGACGGTGCAGGCGATCGTCGAAGACGGCTTCGAGACCAGACTCCTCGGGTTCGTCGCCGTTCGCCGCGACGGCTACATCCTCTTCCTCGCCGTCGACCCCGAGCGTCGCGGGGAGGACATCGGGAAGAAACTCGTCGCGCGCGTCGCCGACGACCACCGCACGGTGACGTGTCACGCGCGAACGACGAACGAGAACGCCCTCCAGTTCTACGAGCACCTCGGGTTCGAGGTCAAGCGCCGCATCGACAACTACTACGAGGACGGCGGCGACGCGTACTACCTCAAGCTCGGCGACGACGGCGGCCTGACGACGCGCCTCCAGGACATCCTCCGCGGCTGAGAACGCGGCAGTCTCCCGTAAGCTCCTTCGACAGTCCCGACTGAAATCGGATGCCTCCCTGCGCTCGGCTAAGCAACCGCCTCCCGTGGCGCGTTGCCAATCGACGGCTGTGGTCGCCCCGGAAACGCCCGACAATGTGCCACCGGTTGCCACAGCGTTTAGGCGGCGGCGTCCGACGGTCGACGCATGGACTACGACGACCCCGAGCGCGGACGCGAGGTCGCCCAGCGAGCGCGCGAGTTCGTGCGCGAGGAAGTGATCCCCGTCGAGCGCGAGCACCTCGGCGAGACGAACGTCCCGGACGACGTGATCGCGGACCTCCGCGAGGCGGCTCGCGAGTACGACGTCTACGGCCCGCAGCTCCCCGAGGCGTACGGCGGGCTCGGGATGGACTTCCGCGCGATGCTCCCGGTGTTCGAGGAGGCGGGACGGAGCCTACTCGGCGGTACCGCGATGCGGTGTGCGGCGCCCGACGAGGGGAACATGCACACGTTAGAGCACTTCGGGACCGACGAGCAGAAGGAGCGATGGCTCGCGCCGCTCGCGCGCGGCGATATCGACTCCGGGTTCTGCATGACCGAGCCGATGCAGGGCGGCGGCTCGGACCCGAAGATGCTGCGGACGACCGCGGAGAAGGACGAGGACGCCGGCGAGTGGGTGCTCTCGGGCCACAAGTGGTGGACGACGGGCGGGAGCGAGGCAGCGGTGTTCCTCGTGATGGCGCGCACGAACCCGGACGCGCACCCGTACGAGGGGACGAGTCTCGTCATCGTCCCGCGGGACGCCGACGGCGTGGAAGTCGTCCGGGACGTCCCGCACACTGGCGGCGAGCCCGTCGGGTCGAGTCACGCCGAGGTGAAGTTCCACGACGTCCGCGTCCCGCTCGAGAACACGCTCGGCCCAGAGGACGGCGGGTTCGCTGTCGCGCAGGCGCGTCTCGGGCCGGCGCGACTCACGCACTGCATGCGGTTCGCGGGGATGGCCGACCGCGCGCTCGACATCGCGACCGCGTACGCGAGCGAACGCGAGGCGTTCGGCGAACCCCTCAGCGAGAAGCAAGCGTTGCGCCACGAGATAGCGGACCACCGGACGCGCCTGCACGCCGCGCGAACGATGATCCGGCACGCCGCCGACGGGATCGCCGACGGCGAGGAAGCACGGATCGAGGTCGCGATGGCGAAGACGTTCACCGCGAACGTCGCCCAGGATGCCGTCGACACCGCCGTCCAAGTGTGTGGCGGGAACGGCATCGGGAAGGACCTGCCCTTGGCGGACTTCTACGAGAACGTCCGCGCGTTCCGGATCGTCGACGGCGCCGACGAAGTCCACCGGCGCTCGATCGCCCGCTGGGCGTTCGACGACCCCGACGCGAGCGAACTCGCGGGCATCACGCGGTACGACGACGACTGCTGACCGCCGCCGTCGAGCGAGAACTCCGGAACTATTCTCTCCCGGACCGGGAGTCGGTCGCCGAGGCGCGCTGGCGCGGTGATCCGTCGGTCTCCACCTCGAACCGCGCACCGCCGGCGTCGCTCTCCGTACACGACACCGACCAGCCGTGGGCTTGTGCGACCTCGCGGACCACTGCCAGCCCGATCCCGGTGCCGTCGTCGCAGTTCGTCACGCCGAACCCGAACAGGTCCTCGCGTTGCTCGGGCGGGATGCCCACGCCGTCGTCCGCGACCGCGAACCCGTCGTCGGTCACGTCCACGCGGATCGTCGACGTCGTCTCGCCGTGCTCGACCGCGTTCCGGAACAGGTTCTCGAGGAGGCGTCGGAGTCGCGACCGGTCCGCCTCGACGACGCCCTCGCCGTCGAGGACGACGTCGACCGCGGCGGGGAGGTCCGCGGCGCTCTCCGCGGACGCGACCACGGCCGACAGCGACACGGGCTCGCGGTCGACGTCCGCCTCGCCGTCGCGTGCGAGCGACAGGACGTCCTCGATGAGTTCCGCCATCCGGTCGTGCGCGTCCGCGATCTCGTCGAGCCGCGGGTCGTCGACGTCCTCGGCGAGCAGTTCGCGGTAGCCGGTCGCCACCGACAGCGGCCCGCGGAGGTCGTGACTGACGACGCTCGCGAACTCGTCGAGCCGGTTCCGCTCTCGCTCGAGCGCTCGCTCGCGTTCCTTCAGGTTCGTGATGTCCGTACTGATACCGCAGACGCCCCGCGGATCGCCGTCGTCGTCGAACAGCGGGACCTTCACCGAGTAGTACGTTCGGCGGCCGCCGCCGCGGTGAGCGTCCTCCTCGACTTCGACGGGCTCGCCCTCCTCGATCGCACGCTGGTCGTTCGCGCGCACCTCGGCCGCGACCGCGTCGGGCTGGAAGTCCCAGTCGGTCCGCCCGACGAGCTCGCCCTCCTCCACCTCCTCGACCTCCCGGAACCGGTCGTTGACGAGCTGGTACCGGCCCTCGCGGTCCTTGATGTAGACGATCGCAGTCGTGTTGTCGAGGATCGCCTGGAGTTGCTCGGCGGTGCGCTGGTGCTCGCGCTCCCGCTCGATGCGCTCGAACGCGCCCTCGACGTGCGTCGCGAGGAGTTCGGTGAGTTCCAGGTCGGACTCGGTGAACGCACCGGGGGCTTCGGCGATCGCCTGGAAGACGAAGTCGTCGCCGACGGGAACGGACACCGCGGAACGGAACGACGACTGGTCGGGTGCAGCCGTCTCGTCTTCGAGGGCGTCCTCGACGAAGAACGACGTCCCCTGCTGGTAGGTCGCACCGAGGACGCCCTCGTCGAGCGCCGGTCTGGCCCCGGGGTCGTAACTCCCGTCGCCGACCGGATGGAAGCCGTCCGACCGGGCCTCGTAGAGCCCGAAGACGGAGAATTCGAGGATGTCGTCGGCGGCGGAGAGCGCCGCGTCGACGACTGCCTCGCGCGATCGTGCGCTGGCGATGACGGCGGCGTTCTCGTGGAGCTGTGCGGTCTTCTCGCGAGTCCGCTTCAGTTCCCGTTCGGTGCGGGCGGCGTCGGCGGCCTTCTCGACGCGGTTCGCGAGGAGCGCGTACTGCTCGCGGCCGCCCTTCTGGAGGTAGTCGGTGACGCCGGCGGAGACGGCGTCGGCCGCCACCGCCTCGCTACCCTTCCCCGTGAACAGGACGAACGGGAGGTCCGGGTGCTCCTCGCGGACGGTCCTGAGGAAGGAGAGGCCCGTGTCCTCCTCGAGGTCGTGGTCGCTGACGACGCAGTCGACGTCGTGGGCCGCGAGCACGTCCAGTGCCTCGTCGGCGGTGCTCGCGGTCCGCACCGAGATGCGGTCGCTCTCGCGCTCGAGGAAAGTCTCGGCGAGCTCCAGGAGGCTCCGTTCGTCGTCGACGCAGAGCACCTGGACGTCGGTCATACCAGTTGCACTCGCTCACGCCCTCCAAGAAAACTTCGGTTCGCTGGCGTATCTCTTCGGCGAGCGTCGCGCTCGAAGGTCACCGGAACTCAGAGCAAGTCGTCGTCGGGGTCGTCGAGTTCACCGGTCTGGACGCTCCACAGCGTCGCGTACCGGCCGTCGGCGGCCAACAGCTCCTCGTGCGTGCCGCGTTCGACGACGCGCCCGGCCTCGAGGACGACGATCCGGTCGGCGTCCTTCACGGTCGACAGCCGGTGCGCGATCGCGAACGTCGTCCTGTCGGCGGCGAGTTCGTCGAGACTGGACTGGATGCGGAGTTCGGTCTCGGTGTCGACGTCCGAGGTGGCCTCGTCGAGCACGAGGATCGGCGGGTCCTGGAGGACGACGCGAGCGATCGCGAGCCGCTGGCGTTGGCCGCCCGAGAGCTTCACGCCGCGTTCGCCGACGCGCGTGTCGTAGCCCTCGGGGAGGTCGGTGATGAACTCGTGGGCTTCGGCGAGTTCGGCGGCGCGCTCGACCTCCCCGCGGTCGGCGTCGAACCGCCCGTAGCGGACGTTCTCCGCGATGGTGCCGTCGAAGAGGAACGAGTCCTGGCCGACGTACCCGACGTGCCGGCGGAGCGACGACAGCGTGACGTCGCGGACGTCGCGGCCGTCGACCTCGACGGCGCCGTCGTTCACGTCGTAAAGTCGCATGAGGAGCTTGAGCGTCGTGGACTTCCCGGCGCCCGTGGAGCCGACGAGCGCGACGGTCTCGCCGGGACTGGCGTCGATGGAGACCCCGCGGAGGACGGGCTGGTCCTCGCCGTCGTACGAGAACGTCACGTCGTCGTACGCGACGTGGCCGTCGACGTCCTCCATGTCTATCGCGTCCTCGCGTTCGGTGACGTGCGGCGGGACGTCCATGAGCCCGAACACGCGCTTCCCGCTGGCCTTCGCGTTCTCGTACCAGTCGACGATGTTCGACACCTGCGAGAGCGGTTCGACGAACCGCTGGGTCATGAACACGAAGATGACGAACTCGCCGACCGACAGGTCGCCCGATAGCGGCCCGGGCGCCCCCTGGAAGATCCAGAGGCCGCCGACGAGGAACGTCGTCGCGAACGACAGCCCGGCGAGGAACCCCATCCCTGGTCGGTAGAAGTACGAGAGCACGAGGATCGACATGTTCGCGTCGTAGAGTTCGCGAGAGGCGCCGCGGACGCGCCCGGTCTCGTGGGCTTCGGTCCCGGTGGTCTTGACGAGCTGGATGCCAGCGAGGCCGTTCTCCAGGCGCGTGTTCAGGTCGCCGACGGCTTGCCGGACGCGCCGATATCGAGGTTCGGCCTTCCGCATGAACCAGAGCGTGAACGCGCCCATGAGGGGGACGAACAGGAGCGTGACCGCGGCGAGCTGGGCGTTGTAGAAGAAGAGGATGCCGGCGATGCCGAGCACCATCACGACCAGTCGGAGCGCCTCCGAGAGCGCGTCGTCGAGGAACGTCTCGAGGTTCGAGGCGTCGTTGTTCAGGATGCTCATGACTTCCCCGGTCTCCTTGTCGTCGAAGAACGACATGTCGAGGTCCTGCATCGCGCTGTACGTGTCGGTGCGGACGGCGTGCATGACGCTGTGCGCGAACGTGTTCATCGTCACGCCCCACACCCAGCGGGCGGCGGTGCCGACGAGGAACGCGCCGGCGATGAGCCAGACGGAGAACCAGAACTGTTCGACCTGCGTCGATGGAAGCCACGCGGGCGGGACGAGCGGGAGCGCGTACCGGTCGGCGCCGTCGGGCGAGAACACCGCGTCGATCGCGGTGCCGAGCACGACCGGCGGGATCAGGAGTGCCGCGCGGGAGACGAAGTTCGAGAGGATGCCGGCGAGCAGCCACGGCCACCGCGGGATGCCGTACTCGCGGAACAGGCGCGCGAGGGGTCGGTCGACGTCGACCCGGTACGCCTCGAACGGCGTCTCGTCGTCGGGATTGGCCACGTTGCCCGAAGGCACCGGGTCGGACAGCATATGGCCTTCGATTCGAAACGCCACGTCCATCGGTTCGCGTCGTCCCGAGCACTCGATCCGGCCTGCCCCGAGAGTATGAACAGACAACGCATTGCAAATTACTTTGGTGCTGGATGCCGTCGGTGTTCCACATGTCGACAGGTCAGTTCAGCGTGGACGGCGACGTGGCGATCGTCACCGGGTCGTCGTCGGGTATCGGGCGAGTCATCGCCGAGCGGTTCGCGGACGACGGCGTGGACGTCGTCGTCTGCTCGCGGGAGATGGAGAACGTCGAACCGGTCGCGGAGGGGATCGAGGACTCGGACCGACCGGGGAGCGCGCACGCCGTCGAGTGCGACGTCACCGACCGCGACGCCGTCGAGGCGCTCGTGGAAGCGACCGTCGAGGCGTTCGGTGGCGTCGACGTCCTCGTGAACAACGCGGGCGCGTCGTTCATGGCGAACTTCGAGGACATCAGCCCGAACGGCTGGGAGACCATCGTCGAGATCAACCTCACCGGCACCTACCACTGCATCCAGGCCGCCGAGGAGCACCTGAAGGACGCCAGTGGGTCGGTCATCAACCTCTCCTCGGTCGCGGGCCAGCAGGGCGCGCCGTGGATGAGTCACTACGCGGCCGCGAAGGCGGGCGTGGAGAACCTCACGAAGTCGCTCGCGTTCGAGTGGGCGGACGACGACGTGCGCGTGAACGCCATCGCGCCCGGGTTCGTCGCCACGCCCGGCGTCGCCAGCCAGATGGGCGTCACCGCCGACGAGGTCGACCGCGACGAGGTGAAGCGCCGCATCGGCGTGAGCGAGGAGATCGCCGACGTCGCGCAGTTCCTCGCCTCGGAGGCGTCGTCGTACGTCGTCGGCCAGACGATCACGGCCGCTGGCGTCCCGGACATCATGGAGAGCCCGGAGGTCTGACATGACGGAGTATCACGTTCACTTGCCGGTCGCGGCACAGGACTCCGTGCAGGACTTCGTCGACATGGCGGTCCGCGCGGAGGAACTCGGGTACGAGGCGGTCTGGCTCCCGGAGACGTGGGGTCGGGACGCCGTCACGATCATGACCTGCATCGCGCAGGCGACCGACGAGGTGCTCGTCGGGTCCTCGATCATGAACGTCTACTCGCGGTCGCCGGCGCTGCTCGCCCAGACCGCGGCGACGCTCCAGGAGGTCTCCGACGGTCGATTCCGCATGGGCATCGGTCCCTCCGGTCCCGCAGTAATCGAGGGCTGGCACGGCATCGACTTCGGGAATCCGCTCCGGCGGACGCGCGAGTACGTCGAGATCGCGAAGACGGTGCTGCGCGGCGAGGAACTCGACTACGAGGGCGAGTACTTCAACCTCAGCGGGTTCCGCCTGCGTTCGGACGCCCCGGAGCCCCGACCGAAGATCGACGTCGCCGCGATGGGACCGAAGGCGGTCGAACTCGCCGGGCGGTTCGCGGACGGCTGGCACGCCATCCTCTTCACGCCCGAGGCGATGGCCGACCGCGTCGCGGACTTCGAGCGCGGTACCGACCTGGGTGACCGCGACCGGAGCGAGCAGGACGTCACGCTCTCGCTGACGTGCTGCGCGCTCGAGGACGGCGAGCGCGCTCGCGAACTGACCGCCCAGCACGCCGCGTTCTACGTCGGCGCGATGGGGACGTACTACCGCGACTCGCTCGCACGGCAGGGTTACGAGGACGAGGCGCACGACGTCGCCGCGAAGTGGATGAACGGCGACCGCGAGGCCGCCATCGACGTCTTCAGCGACGAGATGCTCGACGACTTCACCGCCGCCGGCACCCCCCAGCGCGCCCGCGATGAACTCGGGAAGTTCGCGGACGTCGACGGCGTCGACAACGTCAGCATCGGGTTCCCGCGCGCCGCCTCCACCGCGGAGATCGACGCGACGCTCGAGGCGTTCGCGCCAGAATGACCGAGGCGTTCGCGCCCGAGTGACGGTGCGGCGGACGCGGCCGTGATCGATCGGCGACTTCGGGCGCGGTCGGCGACTCCGGACGTGACCGCCCGGCGACCGCCGGTCGTTCTTCGACCCGACGAATCCCGCCGCGTCATCGCCGATATCCATCGGTACTCCCGGCTCTACCGACGAAACGGCCGGAACCTTAACGCATCTGTGGTCGGCAGGTCGCGGTAGACTCGTGGGTACCGTGGGTGGGGTCCCGATCCTCAGCGTCGTGCTCGCCGTCGCCACAGTCGCCACTGGATTCCTCGCGTCCGTCGGGTATCGACGCCGCGACAGCCCGGGTTCGCGCACGTTCGTCCTCCTCGCCGGAACGATGTCGGCGTACACGGCGATCTACGCGGCGAGCCTCCCGGTCACGGCCGGGCCGCTCCGGGACGCGCTCGGGGCCGCGCAGTGGTTCGCGATCGCGCCACTCCCCGTCGTCTGGCTCCTGTTCGCGCTCGAGTACGCCGGGCGACGCGAGTACCTGACGCGACGCGTCGGCGTCGCGCTCGGCGTCGTTCCCGCGATCACCGTCGCCGCTGCCGTCGCCCACGCGATGCCCGTCCCCGAGTCCCTCCTCGTCTCGCAGTTCGGGGACCTCTTCTACCCGACAACGACAGCGACGGACTGGATGGGGCACACGTTCGTCTCGCACGAGCACGGCCCGCTGTACGGGCTCTACCTTGCGTTCTCGTACGTCTGCTTCGGGACGGGCGTCCTCGTCCTCTTCGAGTTCGTCGTCCGGTTCGATCGCCTCTACAGGCACCAGGCCGCGAGTCTCGTCGTCGGTGCGCTGTTCCCGTGGGTCGGGAACGTCCTCGCCGTCCTCGGACACGTCCCCGTCCCGGGCCTGGACCTGTTGCCGTTCACGCTCCCCATTACCGCCGTCCTGTTCGCGAACGCGATGTACCGGTACGACCTGCTGGACTTCGCGCCGGCGACCCGCCGCCGCGGCGCGTCCGCGGTCGTCGCCGACATGCGCGACGCCGTCGTCGTCGTCGACGACGCCCGCCGCGTCGTGGACGTGAACGCGGCGGCGTGCGAGCGATTCGACGTCGATCGCTCGCACGCCCTCGGCAACCCGCTGTCGGCCGTCGCCGACGTCACGCTCGACCCCGACGTGGACCTGTTCGAGATCGAGACCGACGGTGCCGTCCACGAGGTGACGGTGTCGCCCGTCCACGACCGGTACGGGGCCGTCATCGGGCGGACGCTCGTGTTCCGGGACATCACCGAGCACCGGGACGCCCAGCAGCGTCTGGAGGTCCTGAATCGCGTGCTCCGGCACAACCTCCGCACGGAGGTGAACGTCATCTCGGGGTACGCGTCGCTGGTCGAACGCGAACTCGACGCGCCGGACGCGGCGATGGCCGCGGAGATCGCGACCGCCGCCGGGACGCTCGACGAGATCGGCCAGAAGGCCCGGGAGGTCGAACGCATCATGTCCCGCGACGGCGACGCGGACACCCACCTGTTGTCGGACCTCCTCGACGACGCCGTCGAGCGCGCGATCGACGAGCAAGAGTCGGTCGTCGTCGACGTGGACGCGCCGTCCCGGCCGGTTCGACTGGACGTGGACGCGGTCGTGTTCGAGGCGATCGTTGCGGACCTCTTGGACGCAATCGCGCACTACGGAGCCAGCGACAGCGACGGCGACGTCGTCTCTCTGTCGGCGCGCGTCACGTCGACGAACCTCACGGTGCGGGCGAGCGGGGAGGGCGACGGCATCCCGCCGTCGGAGTACGAGGTGGTGCGTCGCGGCGAGGAGACGCCGCTGGACCACGCGAACGGCCTGTCGCTGTGGCTCGTGAAGTGGGGCGTCCGGTCGCTCGACGGCGAGGTGCGGTTCGACGACGACGGCGACGCGGCCATCGAGATCGACGACTGCATCGTCGACGCCGAGACGACCGCCCGCCACGCGACCAACGATGGGGACGGTGGGTCGACGGACGGCGTCGACGGCGAGCTGGCGGACGGCGTCGGTGGCGAGACCGCGGCGGCAGGCGCCGGTGGCGGAACAGAGCAGTAGGCCGAGTCGGCGTCCACGACGACACGCCGTCGGACGCGGGTCGATGGGCGTCGTGACCACGGGCCGCCGGTCGCTACGACCGCGGGCCGCCGATCACTCCGAGTGTTGGGGTTCGGGTGCGAGGCGAAGGTGTCGACGCCGGCGGCGACGACGATGCCGGTGCCGGCACCGTACGCGATGCCGCGACCGAGGGCGCGTACCCGACGAACCACGAGCGGGCGCGTTCCCGACGGACCAAACCGCTTAGGGGGAGGCCCGCCTCGTCGGAGCCATGAGCGAATACACGGGCGCGGACCTGTTCGTCGACGCCCTCGAGACGTACGGCATCGAGCACGTGTTCGGGAACCCAGGAACGACCGAGCTACCGGTGACGCGGGCGCTCGCGGACGGCGACGTCGAGTACGTCCTCGGCCTGCACGAGGACGTCGCCGTCGGTGCGGCCGCGGGGTACGCGAGCACGCGCCTGGCGTACGCGGACGAACTCGACGGCCTGCCGGCCGGCGTGGTGAACCTCCACGTCGCACCGGGGACCGCGCACGGCCTCGGGAACCTCTACGACGCGAGCATCACGGGCGCGCCGCTGGTCGTGACGGCGGGCGCGCACGGCCGCGGGTTCCGGCACGAGGAACCGATCCTCGAGGGCGATACGGTCGCGATGACCGAGGAGTTCACGAAGTGGAGCGCGGAGGTGCTCGACGTCGAGGCGCTCCCGACGATGCTCCGGCGCGCGTTCCGCGTCGCGTGCACGCCGCCGACCGGTCCCGTCTTCCTCGCGCTCCCGCTGGACGTCATGCGCGCCGAGACGGACGCCCGCCCCGAGGACACCGGTGGCATCATCCAGAATCCGGGGCGAGGCGACCCGGCCGCTCTGGAGGAGGCCGCGAACCGGGTCGTCGACGCGAACGACCCCGTGCTCGTCGTCGGCGATCACGTCCCGCGGCACGCCGCGCACTCAGCGGTCGACCCCGTCGCGGCCGCCGTCGCGTTCGCGGAGGCCGCCGGCGCGCGCGTCCACGGCGAGATCCTCTCGAGCGAGGCCTCGTTCCCGACGGACCACGACCAGTGGGTGAGTCACATCCCACCGAGCGAGGAGTTCGCGCAGGCGCTCCTCAACACCGATACCATCGTGTTCGCGGGGACGTCCACGAACACGACGCTCTGGGACCACGACGAACCGCTCGTCCCCGGCGACCCGACGTGCGTCCACCTCGCTTCGGACCCGTGGGAGGTCGCGAAGAACCAGCCCGGGACGGGCGTCACCGGCGACCTCGGGCACCTCCTCGCGGACCTCGCCGAGCGCGTCGACGCGCGCCTCGACGAAGCAGAACGAGAGAAGCGACTGGACGGCGTCGCGGCGATGAAGACGTTCGCAGAGTCGAAGGTCGCAGAGCTCGCGTCGAGCGACGTCGACGACCCGCGGCCGTCCAAGCCCGACCTCGTGGACGCGCTCCGGGCGGTCGCCCCTGACGCGTACGTCGTCGACGAGGGCGTCACCGCGAAGTACGCGCTCCTGTCGCGCTGGGACTTCGAACCCGGCGACCTCACGTCGAACAAGGGCGGTGGCCTCGGCTACGGGCTCCCGGCGAGCGTCGGCGCGGCGCTCGCGGAGTCGATGCGACCCGAGCGCGAGCGCCGGGACGTCGTCGGGTTCGTCGGCGACGGCTCGTACATGTACTACCCCCAGAGCGTTCAGATGGCGGCGAGCCTCGGCGTCGACCTCACCGTCGTCGTCGTCGACAACCGGAACTACCGCATCCTCAAGGAGAACCAGCGCGCGATGTTCGGCGACGACGAGGACGAGGCCGACTTCGTCGGGATGAACTTCGACCCGCCCGTCGACGTCGCGGCGAGCGCTCGCGCAAACGGTGTCGACGGCCGCGTCGTCGACCCCGACGCGGACCTGGAGGGCGCGCTCGCGGACGCCATCGATTCATCGGGACCGGTCGTCGTCGACGTCCCCGTCCACGACTGAGGTCGGGCCATCGAACTACGGGAGGGTCGACCGGCGGACTCAGATGGGGTCGAGTTCCCCGGCGTCGTCCGTGATGAGGTCCTCGATGGCGTCCTCGCGTTCGTCCTCCTGGGCCTCCATGTTCCCCTTTGCGTCCACCGCCCTTCCCTGGAGTTCGTCGACGCGCCGGACGTCCGTCGGGTTCGACAGCACGACTACGGCCGAGAGCCGGTCCGCGTTCGGCTGCGGGCTGTCGCCCGCGAGGACCTCCATGCTCCCGGTCTCCTGCTCGACCCACTGGCGCGCTCGCTCCAGGCCCTTCCGCGAGAACTCGCCGGAGGGACCGGCGACGACGACGAGCGACCGCTCGACGGAGGAGACGTCCGCCGGGCACGTCAGTCGCGACTGGATGGCCTGCCGGACGAGGCCACTCACCTTCTGGGCTGCGTCGACGTCCTCCGCGTCGCCGTTGCGCTTGAACCGCGACAGCAGGCCCTTGGACTCGACGGTCCCAGGCGACAGCTCCGTCTCCGCGTACGCGATCGTCGACACGCCGCCGGTCGCGAGCGTCCGCCGGACGTCGCTCGCGTCCATCGCGTTCTCCGCCACCTCGTCGCCGACGTTCCCCGCGGCGAACAGCGTCCCGAGTCGCTTCGCGAGCTCGCGGTTCGTCCGTTCGTAGCCCGCGCCGACGGTGTCCTGGCTCCCGCGCCACGCGTCGTTGTCGAACACCAGGACGTTGTCCGACGCCTCGACGAACGACTGGAACGACCGCGCCGCGTTGAACGCCGCTCGACCACCCTCTTCGTCGCTCGGCAGGACGCCGAGGCCGTACACGGGTTCGTCGAACTTCGCGCGGAGGCCCGACGCGAGCACCGGCGCACCACCGCTCCCGGTGCCACCACCGAGGCCCGCGGCGACGAGGAACGCGTCGACGTCGTACAGCGGGATCTCGTCGAGCGCGCGCTCGATCTCGTGGAGGTCCTGGCGCGTCACCTCCGCGCCAAGGTCGGGGTCCGCGCCGACGCCCTGGCCCTTCACGCGCTCGTGGGTCTGCCCGATGAGCATCTGGTTCTCGGGCGGCACGTAGTCGAGCTTCGCGAGGTCCGTGCGCGCCGAGTTGATCGCGAGCGCCGCCCGCACGAAGTCCAGGTCCGTATCGTGCTCGTGGTACAGCAACTCGTCGACGATCTTGCTGCCAGCGTTCCCGAATCCGATGAGCGCCAGTTTCATGCCGTAATACAGCGCCCAGGGACCGGTTAGTTACAAGCGCATTATCGGCCGCGGGCGGCGGTCGCCCCCTCGTCGCGGCCGGTCGTTGCACCCCGTCGGCCACCGGCGGGTTCGACCCCTCGAAGACTCCATCTCGCGCTGGGTACGACGGCGTTTCGTGTCGCCGGGCCGCGCCCTGGCAGCGATAAGCTCTTCCTAGAGTCGGCAGTGGGATGTCTCTCGGACCAGGATCGGGTTCGTGAGGAGTACAAATTTCACCCCGGCGAAACTACAGTCGCGCATGAGCGAGCACGGGAACGAGGCCGTCGACGACGACGGCGAGGACCTCCTCGAGACCCTCCCCGCCATCATCGCGGTCGCGACGCTCGGCATCGGTGCGACGACGGCGATTCTCGGTCTCGGCGAGGTGACGGCGATCGTCTTCGTCGTCGGCTGGCTGCTGTTGACGCCGCTCTCGGCGATCCTCGGCGAGACGACGGCCGTCCGGAACTTCGTCTCCGGCGCGACGAGCGGACGCGCGACGCGGTCGTCGACCGAGAGCGAGCGCGAGCGAGGCGAGGACGCCGCCCTCGAGGAACTGAAGGGTCGGTACGCTCGCGGCGAGCTGGACGAGGCGGAGTTCGAGCGACGCACCGCCACGCTCCTCGAGAACGAGTCCATCGAGGACGTCCGGTCCCGCGTCGAACGGACCGCCGACGCCGGGAGCCACGACGGCCCAACCGAACGCGAGCACGCCGCCGACCGCGACGGCGAGCGGGAGCCGGAGTACGAGACGTGAACGGGTCGCTCGCGGTCAGTCCTCGTCGAATATCTTCCCGGGATTCAGCGTCCCGGTCGGATCGAGGGCGTCCTTGATTCGTTTCATCGCGTCGACCGCGCCCGGTCCGCGCTCGGCTTCGAGGTACTCGCGCTTCCCGCGGCCGATGCCGTGCTCGCCGGTCGACGTCCCGCCGAGTTCGATGGCGCGCTCGACGATGCGGCGGTAGACGTCCTCGCCCGTCGCGACCGCCTCCGGATCGTCTTCGTCGACGAGCACAGAGTAGTGGACGTTCCCGTCGCCCGCGTGCCCGAAACAGGGCATGACGACGTCGTACTCGTCGGCGAGGTCCTTCGCGTAGCGCACCATCGCGCCGTACTCGCTGATCGGGACGGTGACGTCGCCGGGGTGCAGCGGCGTCAGGTTCGGGTCGTAGCTCCGGATGGCGAAGGCCAGGTCGCGCCGGGCCTGCCAGAGGTCGGCCATGCCCTCGCCGTCGGCGGCGACCTCGAACCGGAGCGGGTCGTGCGCGTCGAACACTTCCCGACAGTACCGGACCTCCTCGTCGACGCCGTGGTCCGCGTGGAACTCGACGAACACCGTCGGCGCGTCCGGGAGGTCGACGCCCGCGTACGCGTTCGCCATCCGCGCGCTCGTCTCGTCGACGAGCTCGATCTTCGCGACGTCGACGCCGGACTGCACGGCGTCCGTGACGGCCGCGGTCGCGTGGTCGAGGTCGGGGAACACCGCGCGACCGCCCCGGATCTGGCGCGGCCGTCCGTCCAGCTCGAGGGTCGCCTCGGTGACGACGCCGAGCGTGCCCTCGCTCCCCGCGACGAGTTCGGTGAGGTTGTAGCCCGCGCTCGACTTGATCGCGCGCGTCCCCGAGTCGACGACGGTGCCGTCCGCGAGCACGACCTCCAGGCGAACGAGCCAGTCCTTCACTTCGCCGTACTTCACGGTCCCCATGCCACCGGCGTCGGTCGCGATCATGCCACCGACGGTCGAGATGTCGCCCGACGACGGGAGCGGCGGGAACCACAGGCCCTCGACGCCCGCGCGCTCGTCGACCGCGGACCCCATCACGCCCGGCTGGACGTCCATCTGGAAGTCCCCGGGCCGGACGTCGAGGATCGAGTCCATCCGCGTCAGGTCCATGCTGATGCCCGCCTCGACCGGGACCGCGTTCCCCTCCAGGCCGGTCCCTGCAGCGTACGGCGTCACGGGGACGCCGCGGTCGGTCGCTGCCGCCAGCACCGAAGAGACGTCGGCCGTACTCTCCGGGTAGACGACGGCGTCCGGTGCCACGCCCTCGCCGTCGGGCGTCCCCCAGTCCGCCGCGTGACTCTCCAGGGTCCCCGGCGACGTCGACACCTCGCCCTCGACCGCCAGGTCATCGAGGAAGGACACGTCGTGATGCATGCTATCGACCGACGACCGCCGGGGTCGTAGGACTTGTCCCCGACGCGCGGTCGCGACGACGACGGACCGGTGGCGCGGTCACGGCCAGAAGTCGAGGTCGAGGTCGTCGCGGTGGCCGTCGAGGACGTCGAAGTGGACGCGGTCGCCGAGGCGGTCGCGGCGGTCGCGTTCGAGCACGGCGAGCAGGCGCGTCGCCCACGCGAGCTTACGCGCCTTTGTCGGATCGACGGCGTCGTCGTCGAGGTCCCAGCCGGGGAAGGACAGCGAGCCCGCGCCGACGTGGTCCGCGAGGTACGCCGCCCGGTCGCCGTCCGTGAACCCGCCGACGTTCGCGACGCCGTCGACGGGCGCGGCCTGCGTCGTCCCGAGCACGTGCTCGCGGTCGCACTCCGGGACGACCGACCGCACCGCGGGGACGTTGTCGCCGTGTGCGTGTACCGCCGTCGGGACGGCCGCCGCCGACAGCGACGGCGCGAGCTCCGGCGTCGCGTCGAGGTCCGTCACGTACCCGTCGACGGCGACGTCGTGCTCGCGGAGCACGCCCGCGGCCGAGGACACCGCGAGCACCGCCTCCGCCTCCTCGACGGCGTCCAACTCCGCCGACAGCGTCGGCCCCGGAGCGACGACGGCGACCTCGCGACCCCCCAAGACGGCCTCGAAGTCCGCGAGCGACCCACCCGGCTCCAGCCCTACGAGGACGTCCCGCGCGCGCTCGTCGCTCGCCCGCCCGAACCCGAAGTCCGCGAGGATGGATTCGTACGCCGGCTCGAACTGCTCGAAGTCCATGGCTGACGCTAACGAGCTGGCGTCAAGATAATCCGTTGGTGTGGGCCGGCCGAGCCTCCACGTGTACCCCTACCCGTGAGGCCCTACCGGCGTCCACCCATCCATTTCAACCCCTCCGGCATAAGTTTTCTCTTAGTAGCCGGATGTCCGCGTTCGAGAGAGAATAGACGCGAGAGCACCGTCAGCGTCCCGTTCCCCGGCGGAAAGCTGCTCGAAGGCGGCGACCGACCCCGCGAGCACGCATCCGCCCCCAGTAGTCGGAGCATACCCGACTCCGGCGTCGGCCGCGGCCGCGGCGAGCGCCGCCGCGGTATCGTCGTCGACGCCGTCGACGGCGTAGATGCGAGCGACCGACTCGGCCGCGATCGCGGCGTCCACGCCGAGGCGTTCGGCGTGCCGGCGCGCCTCCGCGGGCGTCGTCACGTCCAGTTCCTCCACGACCGGATCGCCGCCGCGAGCGCGGTCGCGCGCGAACTCGCGACCGACCGCGACCGCGTCCACGGTCTCCCGGACGTCGTGCGTCCGGACGACGTGCGCGCCGCGCTCGACCGCCATCGACGTCGCCGCGAGCGACGACGCGAGCGCGTCCGCCGTCGACCGACCCGTCAGGCTCCGCAGGAAGTTCTTCCGGTTGATCGAGACGAGCATCGGCCGCCCGAGCCCGCGGAACTCGCGCAGGCGCCGGAACGCATCCCGGTCCTGCTCGATCGTCTGCGCCTCGGACCACCCGCCGAACGCCGGGTCGACGATCGTCTTCTCCGTCAGCCCGTTCTGCTTCAGGGCCTCGTACACCATATCGACGTAGTCCGCGCGTTCCGCCCACGCCGCGCCCTTCCGCTCCGCCCACGGCGTCTCCTCGACCGCGCCCGGCCGCTCGAGGTCCGGCGGACTCGCCATCTTCGCCACCGCCACGTCCCTGGCCTCGCACACCTCGGGGAGCGCGGGGTCCGCGAACCCCGCGATGTCGTTCACCATGTCGAACCCGGCGTCGAGCGCCGCCTCGGCGACCTCGGCGTACCGCGTCTCGATCGACCAGACCGCGTCGCCGGACGTCGACTCCAGGGTCTCCACCGCCGTGTCGAGCCGCGCTAGCTCCTGCTCGGCGGTCAGGACGTCGAAGCGCTTGTTCGCGGACTCCAGGCCGACGTCGACGACGTCCGCGCCCTCCCCGATCAACTCCTCGTCGACGTACGCCGCTGCCTCGCCCGGGTCGTCGAAGACGCTCGGGTCGTACGGCGACTCCTCGCTCACGTTCAGTACGCCCATCACCCGCGGCGGGTGGTCGTCCCCGATGCCGAGGCCCGCGGCGTCGACGCTGTCCATACCCCGAACCGGGGGCCGTTCCACCAAAAGCGGACCGTTCGACGCACCCGCACCCCACCGGGTCTGCGCTCGACGCACCGCACCGAACGACTGCGCGGCCGCTGGACCGGAAGACGCGGGCCTTTTGCCCGTCCGCGTGCTACGGGCGGGACATGAGCAAGGTGAGCATCGGGCTCCGCGGGTGGCGCTTCGACGAAGACGAGGTGTTCACCGACGACGGGGACGTCCGGCCGTTCGACGAGATGCGCGAGGACACCCGCCGACGGCTGGTGCGCGTCGGCGTCATCTACGGGTCGCCGTGCGACGCGTGCTGGCTGATCCACGGCGACGACGACCTCGAGGCGTGCAACGAGTCGACGGTCGTCTACGGCGAACCGCTCGCCGAAGTGACCGTCTGCGACGAGCACGAAGCGGACTTCCTCTACTGGTTCCGCGAGGACGACGGCATCGAGCACGCCGAGACCGACCGGTTCGAGGACGCGTTCCACGAGTGGTTCGCGGCCGGGAACCGCGCGCCCGAGGGCTACGGCGGCGTCGAGTACGTCGAGACCGACCCGCGCTCGCTCCCCGAGACCGAGATGCCCGACCCCGACGACTACGACGAACTCGGGACGCGCGAGGTCGTCGAGCAACGCATCGACCTCCGCACCGGCGAGATCGACGACGCCCCCGACCCGCGAGAGGACGCGGGCGAGGACGACGACGACGAGGACGACCTCGACCTCGACGATGCGGACGTCGACCTGGACGCGGACTACCCCTCCTGAGATGAGAGACGACGACGCACCCGCAGGGGACGCACCCGTCGGCGACGCGGACGCGACCGACGCGGGCGACGCACCACCACTCCACGGCTCGAACGCGCCGGCGGTCGCAGTCGTCGGCGCGCAGACGCCCGGGAACGTCGGGACGATCGCTCGCGCGATGAAGAACTTCGGCATGACCGAGCTCCTGCTCGTCGATCCGCCAGAGGACGTCTGGGACCCCGACGGCGTCGCGTACGGGTACGCCGGCCACGCCCGCGAGGACGTCATGCCGGGTGCGAGAGAGGTCGACCTCGACGACCTCGTCGAGAACTACTACACCGTCGGCTGTACGGCGACGACGAACGAGGACTGCCGGAGTCACGTCCGCTTCCCGTTCTACACGCCCGCGGAACTCCCAGAGCACCTCGCTGGCGTGGACGCGGACGTCTGCCTCGTGTTCGGCCGCGAAGACCGGGGTCTCGACAACGCCGAACTCGAGCGTCTCGACGCCGTCTCCTCGATCCCAGCGAGCGCCGACTACCCCGTCCTCAACCTCGGACAGGCGGCGACGGTGACCCTGTACGAGATGCGGGAGGCGACCGTCGCGGAGACCCAGCACCCCGACCGCGTCCGCGAACGCGCCAGCGAACGCGAGATCGAGCGCCTCTACACCGAGTTCGAGAGCGTGCTCGACGCCATCAACCACCCCGACGCGAAGCGCCAGAAGACCACGCGGATGTTCCGGCGCCTCCTCGCTCGCACGCACCCGACCGAGCGCGAGGTGTCGACGCTCACCGGCATCCTCCGGCGCGCGAGCGAACGCCCCGAGCGCGACGACTGACGCACCGAGACGGTCCCTCGCGAGCAGAAAGCTTTCACCGTACCCCTCGGTACACTCTCGTCAATGCGCCGCCGAGCCCTCCTCCAGACCACTGGCGCCCTCCTCGCCGGCGGCCTCGCAGGCTGTAACGCGCTCGACCCGGGCGGATCCATTCCCCGCGACGGTGCCGTCGGGCGTCCGCCCGACCGCTCGTGGCCCCGCCCGGGCTACGATCCAGAGAACAGCCGGTACAACCCCGGTGCGGTCGTCCCCGACGACCCAAGCGAGGCGTGGACGCGGACCATCTCGTTCTCGTTCGGCGATCCCGTCGTGGCGGACGACGCCGTCTTCGTCCGCGACCGCGACAGCGTGCGCTCGCTCGCGGTCGACGACGGCAGCGAACGCTGGAGTGCGCTCGCTCACACCGCGCCGGTCGTCGAGGGGAACGCCGTCGCCGTCGGTACCGGCGGCGACGTCGTCCTCTACGATCGCGCGGACGGCAGCGAGTACGACCGCTTCGCCGGCGACCAACCGGTCCGCGGTCCGCCAGCACCGCTCGAGGACGGCGCGTACGCGGTCGCTCGCGGCGAGCACGTCGGCGTCGTCGGCGACCCCCACGACGACGACGGCGGCTGGAATCGTCGACTGTTCGGCACCGTCGACGGTGGCGTCTCCACGCGCGACTCCACGTACCTCGTCGCGGCGACGGAGGCCGGAGAACTCGCCGTCCTGAACCCGGAGGGAACCGGCATGGGCCGGTACCGGTTCGAGGGCGCCGCTGCGACCAGACCGATACTCGAACCCCAGTTCGACCACGTGCTCGTGCAGACCGGTCGCGGTGACCTCCACGCCCTCGCGACCGACCCGGACGGCGACGACTGGACGACGGACGCGAACGGGTCGCACGCGGTCGCGTACGCCGCCGGCTACTGTTACGTCCCCCACGCGGACGCGGTCGCGGTCGTCGACGTGGAGACCGGCGACGAAGCGTACCGCCAGCCACTCGACGGCACCGTCACGTCACTCGCCGTCGCTGGCGACCGCGTCCTCGCACCGACGACCGCCGGCACGGTCCACGCACTCGACCGGTTCGACGGGAGCGAGCGCTGGTCGCGCGACGTCGGCGAGACCGCGTATCGAGTCGTTCCCGGGGCCGAACGACTGTTCGTGCACTGCCTCCGCGACGGCACGTCCACGCTCGCGGTCTACGAGTAGGAACGGAGCAGAACGGAACCGTCCGGGAAGCTCAGGTGCGCGCCTGGATCTCCTCGCGCAAGACTTCACTCACGAGGTCGCCGTCTGCCTTCCCGCGGAGTGCGCCCATGCACTCGCCCATGAGTGCGGAGAACGCACCCATCCCCTGCTCGGCGACCTGGTCTTCGTTCCGCTCGACGACCTCGACGACGGCCTCGCGGACCTCCGCCTCCGCGACCCCGCCGAGGTCCTCCTCCTCGACCGCCTGCTCGGCGGACCACTCGGGGTTCTTCGCGAGCGCACGCAGGAGGTCCTCGAGGCCCTCGTTCGGGACGTCGCCCGCGTCGACGAGCGCGATCGCCTCGCGGAGGTGCACGTCGGTCAGGTTCGCGACCGGGACGTCGTCGCGACGGAGCGCCGTGAGCGTCGACTCGAGCGTCGTCGCGGCGAGCGTCGGGTCCACGGCCTCGTCGTCGACGAGCGCCTCGAACAGCGGCATGTGTTCGCCGTACGCGACCTGCTCGGCGACGCCCGCGTCCAGCCCGTACTCGTCCTGGTAGCGCTCGACCTTCTCCGTGAGGAGCTCGGGTTCGTCGACGTCGCTCGGGTCGAGGTGTACTGGCGGGACGTCCGTCTCCGGGTACATCCGCGCCGCACCGGGAAGCGGCCGCAGGTACCGCGTGGTCCCGTCCTCGTTCGCGCCCCGGGTCTCCTCGGGGACGCCCTCGAGTGCCGTGCGGGCGCGGTCCGCCGCCGCCTCGACCGCATCCTTCGCGACAGCAGCGTCCGCGGCGACCATCGCCACCGCGTCCTCGCTCGCCGCGTCCACCGCGTCACGGAGCGCCGCGACCTCGTCCTCGGTGACGCCGTACGCCGGCAGTTCGTCCGTGTGGAAGATGCCGCCCGCGCCGTGGCGCTTCGCGTGATCGCTCAGCTCCGTCCCGAGCCGCCGGTCCGGCTGGATCTCCTCGCCGACGATCCCGTCGAACCCTTCGAGGCGGACCGCCCACACCTCGCCGCCCGCGTCGAGCGCACCGCGGACGACGCCGCTGTCGGTGTCCGCGAACGTCTCCGTCACCTCGACCGCGTCGCCGACACCGGCGTCACGTTCGTGCAAGCGCTCTCGGAGGTCCAGGAGCGCGACCTGCCGCCCGACCTCGTTGCGCACGATGTCGTCGATGTCGTCCAGGCTCTGCACGCCCTTCACCTCGACGCGCGCACCGTCCGCGATGGAGATGTTCACGTCCTGCCGGATCGTCCCGAGCCCGCGCTTGACGTGCCCCGTCGACCGGAGGAGCATCCCGATGCGCTCGGCGGCCTCGCGAGCCTGCTCGGGCGACGAGACGTCGGGCTTCGTCCCGATCTCGACGAGCGGAATCCCGAGCCGGTCCAGCGAGTACGTCACGCCGTCCTCGCGCTCCTCGACGCGCTGCGCGGACTCCTCCTCGAGCATCAGATCCGCGACGCGAACCGCGCCCTCGCTCGTCTCGATCTCGCCGTCGGTCGCGACCTGCATCGACCGCTGGAACCCGCTCGTGTTCGAGCCGTCCACCACGAGCTTGCGCATCACGTGCGCGACGTCCACCGGCGTCATGTCCATGAGCTGCGCGATCTCGAGGACGACCGAGAGCGCCTCCGCGTCCACGCGCCCCGGCGGCTCCTCGTCCTCCTCGACGAGACACGTCGAGTCGTACGCGAGGTACTCGAAGACGCGATCGACCTGGCTCTCCTCGAGGGCGGCCTCGTCGATCTCGCCGAGTTCGCTCTTGGTCGGGTGCAGGTACCGTTCGAACGAACGCACCGATTCCTCGGGTTCGCGCAGTTCGGTCGGGCACGAACAGAACAGCTTCGTCGCCGTGTCCAGCTGCTGGTGTATCTCCAGGCCGGCGACGAGTCCGAGCTCGTCGTAGTCGTACTCGGTCATTACGCAACCGTCCGCGTCCGAGGGGTAAAAAACCGTCCAGTTCGCGGCCGAGGCCGAACGCAACTGGCGTGATTCGGAGTCGTTCGCTTCCGGTTCCGTCGACCGGCCGATGCGTCCGCGGTCGATTCAGACGCCGCCGATGCGTCCGCGGTCGATTCAGACGCCGCCGATGCGTCCGCGGTCGATTCAGACGACGCCGGCGCGCCTGAAGAACCCGACCTGCTCGTAGAGCCGGCAGCCCAGGCAGAATCCCGTGGTCGCGCCGAGGGCGGCGAGGACGGCGACGACGACCACGAGCGCGTACCCGACGACCGCGACGCTGCCGCCGAGGAGGACGAGCGGCAGGGAGACGGTGGCGAACGTCGCGCCGACGAGCTTCGCGAACCGATGCGGTGCCGCGGGCTCGCGGTCGTCGACGGGTCCGACCAGCGGGACGGCGAGGCGACGCCAGAGCGTCGCCCACGCGTCGACGCGCCACCCCGTCGCGACGGCGGTCCCGAGCACGACGGCGAGCACCGCGACGGGGATTGGGTTCGCGAACGCGACGGCGACGCCGGCGAGGGTCGCCGTCAGTGCCTGTCCGAATCGTGGCGCGCGAGGGTCGACCAGCGCGAGAGAAGGGGTCATCGACGTAGGTCAGGGAACGAGGCCGCAAGAGGAGTGGTCGGTCGTGCGGCGCGGACGCACGAGCGAGGCCCCGGGTCGTGACTGGGACGCCGACCGAAAGCGATGGTCGGTCGCCGACGATACGGCCGCGGTCCGTCCGGTCGAACCGCGGCGGGTTCCGACGCTCGGTTCGCGACGGCTACTGCGTGGCCGCGCGGATGTCCTCGATGCGCTTTATCTCCTGGCCCATGCCCTGTCCCTCGCAGTCCTCGGTCGGGCACGTGTAGTGCCAGCCGTCTCGCGTCGCCGCGGACTCGCTGAATCGCTGCCCGCATACCTCGCAGAAGAGGTCCGCTCGCTCGCACTTGTCTCGGTGGAGTTCGAGTGCGAGCTCTGTGGCGAACGTCTCGTTGCAGTCACGACAGGTGTGCATGCGTGATACATCAAACCCATCCCCCATAACACCCGTGGATTGTTCGGGTCTACGACGGCGTTCGGTTACGTATCGTAAGTCGACGCCGTCGCGTGGGTATGACCCACACGTGGCTCCTCCGAACTCTACTTGAATCTTTCGCCGCCACCGGTTCGCGAGGGCGCCCGAAGCCCCCGACCAACGAGACCCCTTGTCGGCGTCCGAACAGCCCGATGGTCAGCGAACGCGTCGGAACCCCAACCGTTAGGACGGTCCGGTTCGGCGTTTCCGTCAATGCGACGCCGACGCCTCCTCGCCACGATGCTCGGAGCCGGTACCGCGGGCTGTCTGGAACTCGAACAGGGCGACGCCACCACCTCGAGCGCGTTCACCACGGGCACGACCGCCCGGACCGAACCGCCGACCGACACCGCCACGTCGACGCGGTCGGACGCGACGGAACCGGAGCCCGAGGAGACGACGAGCGAACCGCGCGAGTACACCGAACCTGCGTGGACGTTCGAGCCCGACGAGGAACTGGGCCGCTACCCCGTCGTCGCCGACGGCACCGTCTTCACGGGCGGCCGCGGGACGGCGTACGCGTTCGCGGTCGACGACGGCGAACAGCAGTGGGTCGTCGAAGACGCGAAGGCCATCGACAGTCGTCGACGCGGGCTCGTCGCCGACGACGCCGTCGTGTACGTCGACGCGAGCGACATCGTGGCGCACGAGACGGCCGACGGAAGCGAGCGTTGGGCGTTCGGCCACGGCGCGGAGACCGGCCCCGCGTTCGACGGCTCCAGCCTGTACGTCTACGGCGTCGACTTCGGGCAGAAGCTCGCGTCCGTCGATCCCGCGACGGGCGCGACGGAGTGGACGGTCGAACCCGAGCAGGGACTCACCGCGACTCGGTCGCTCGCCCTTCAGGACGACGTCCTCGTCGGCGCGGACTTCGAGGGGACCGTCCGCGCGTTCGACGCGACGACCGGCGACCCCCTATGGACGTACCCGAAACCGAAAGCCGACACCGACGTTACGGACGTCGCGACCGACGGCTCCAGCGTCTTCGTGGCCTACAGCAACAGCACGAGAGGCGGCGCGGGACCGCTCGTCGCGCTCGATTCCGCCGACGGCTCGGTTCGCTGGTCCCAGCACGAGGACGGCGAGACGCTCGACAGTTCGCCCGACCTCGTCGTCCACGACGGGACGCTATACGTCAGTCACAGGTCACTGCACGCCGTGAACCCCGACGACGGACTCACGAAGTGGTTCAACGAGGACGTCCACGGGATCGTCACGCCAGGCGACGGGAGGCTCTACGTCGGTTCGGGCGGCCACGACGGCGTCGTCCTGTACGCCCTGAACCCCGAGACTGGGCGCGTCACCAGCGAGGTGCACGCGGAGTACGCCGAGGCGTGGGGGCTCCGACCCGCGATCGTGGACGACCGCGCGTACCTCATCGAGACGACCGCCGACGGCAACCGGCTCGCAGCGTACGACCTCCCCGAGTAAGGTCGTCGCGGCACGCGTGTTCAAAGCAAGCACTTCGCCCCCGAATTACTCGGCGCGAGGTCAATCGACGACGTCGAACGCGCGTACCGCCGTGGGAGACGGCGCGACGAACAGCGTCCCGCTGTCCACTTCGAGTCCGAACAGGCCGTTCGTCTCCGCCGTGAACCGACCGATAATTTCGCCGTCGCCCGTCGCTGCGCCGACCCGATGCACCGCGTTCTCGGTCCCGAACCACACCGCGCCGTCGGCGACGGTGACGAGTCCGCCTCTGCTCTCCGGGACCTCGTAGAACCACACACCCTGGCCAGTCTGGGAGTCGATCGCGGCGAGACCGCCCTCCTGTGCCGGGACGTACAGGACGCCGTCTCGTCGCACCGGCGGCTGGCCCGGGGACCGACCCTCGAACCGCTCGGCACCGTCGGGCAGCGGGTACTCCCACTCGATGTCGCCGGTTGCAGCGTCGAACGCGATGACGCGCCGGTAGACGGGAACGTACGCCGTTCCGTTCCGAACGAGCGGCGTCATCGCGGTGTGGCTCTCCTCGGACAGCCACCGTCGCGTCCCCGTCTGGAGGTCGTGACACTGGATGCTCGGTCCGCCGGTCGTCCCGAAGACGACGGCGCCGTCCCCGGGCGGGGAGAGTTCGCTCACCGGGTTCTCGGTCTCGACCCGCCAGCGCTCCGTCCCGTCGGCCGCGTCGAGGCACACGACCGCGGCGCCGCCCCCGCGCTCCTCGCCGAAGACGACCGACGACGACCCCGCCCGGATCGCCGAATCGAGGTCCGTGCCGTCGTACCGCCAGCGCTCCTCGCGGCTCGCGAGGTCGATCCCGACGACCGATCCGTCCCGGGTGCCGACGAAGAGGCCGTCTCCCTCGACCGTGAAGTCACGGACCCGGTCGGGGTACGGCTGCCACCGCTCGAACCCCTGGGCGCGATCGAGCGCCACCACCTCCTCGTTCTCGACGAAAACGCCGTCGTCGTGTAGCGCCATCCCGCTCACGTACTCCGGGCCCGTCCAGCGGCGTTCGAGCGCGTCCGCGTCCGCGAGCAGCGGTGCATCCGGCTCCGCCGTCGTCTCCGTCTCCTCGGCCGTCTCGGACTGCGCCGTCCCGCCCCGCGTCGTCGTGGTCGACTGCGTCCTCGTCGAATCCGCGGTCGTTCGCGTGGCCGTCCGGCGCGTGCTCGTGTCCTCGCCGGCGAGCCGCAGACACCCCGACGTGCCCCCGATGCCCAGCAGTGCCAGCATACGACGTCGTCTCATCGTTCGACCACTCGACACGACACCGCTAAAAGGTTGGTTGTCCATCAGCCGGCGCCGGGCGATCGATCGTTCCTCGACCCCGTCTCGATCCGCCGAGCGCTCAGTCGTCGCCGAGGATGACGCGCTCGGTCATCGCGACCGGGTCGAGGACCTCCTCGGCCTCGGCTTCGCTCAGGTAGCCCTTCTCGACGACGACTTCCTTCACCGTCTTCCCCTCCTTGAGCGCGGCCTTCGCGACCTCGCTCGCCTTGTCGTACCCGATCGCGGGATTGAGCGCGGTGGCGAGCGCCATCGACTGCTCGACCTGCGCCTCGCAGTGTTCCTCGTTCGCCTCCAGCTTCGCGACGAACTTCCGCGCGAACACCTCGCTCGCGTTCGCAATCAGCTCGGCAGACTGGAGGAAGTTGTGCGCGAGCACGGGCTTGTAGAGGTTCAGGTCGATCTGGCCCTCCGCCGCACCAGCGGCGACCGCGGCGTCGTTCCCGACGACCTGCTTGTGGACCTGGTTGACCGCCTCCGCGACTACCGGGTTGATCTTCCCCGGCATGATCGACGACCCGGGCTGGTTCTCGGGTTGCTCTATCTCGCCGAGACCGTTCCGTGGACCCGAGGCGAGCAATCGCAGGTCGTTCGCGATCTTGTTGAGGCTCCCGGCGACGGTGCGGAGCGCGCCGTGGGCCTCGCTCATCGCGTCGTGCGCTGCCTGGGCCTCGAAGTGCGAGTCCGCCTCGCGGAACTGGACGCCCGTCTCCTTCGTGATGTACTCCGCGGCGAGTCCCGGGAAGTCCGGGTGCGTGTTCAGTCCCGTCCCCACCGCGGTCCCACCGAGTGCGAGCTCCGCGAGGTGCTCGCGGACGTTGTCGACGCGCACGAGCCCCTTCTCGACCTGCGTCCGGTAGCCGTCGAACTCCTGGCCGAGCAGGATCGGCGTCGCGTCCTGGAGGTGCGTGCGGCCCGTCTTCACGACGTCGTCGAACTCCTCGGCCTTCTCGTCTAGGTGCTCGCGGAGCGTGTCGAGCGCCGGGATGACGTCCTTTTCGACGGCCTCGAGGCTCGCGATGTGCATCGCGGTCGGGATGACGTCGTTGCTCGACTGCCCGTAGTTCACGTGGTCGTTCGGGTGGACGACGCGGTCGCCGACCTCCGCGCCCGTGATCTCGGCGGCGCGATTCGCGATGACCTCGTTCGCGTTCATGTTCGACGAGGTCCCGGATCCCGTCTGGAAGACGTCGACGGGGAACTGGTCGTCGTGCGCGCCCGCGATGACCTCGTCCGCCGCCTCGACGATCGCGTCCGCCTGCTCGTCCTCGAGCAGGTCGATGTCGCGGTTCGCCTGCGCCGCGGCCTTCTTCACGACGCCGAGCGCGCGCACGAACCGCCGCCCGAACGTGATCCCGGAGATGGGGAAGTTCTCGACCGCGCGCTGGGTCTGGGCGCCCCAGTACGCGTCCGCCGGTACCTGCATCTCGCCGAGACTGTCCCGTTCCGTGCGGTAGTCCTCGTCGTCTGCCATACGCGAACCGTCGACTCGGCGCGCGTAAAACCCATCGGTACGGCGGCGTCGCGCCCGCTCGCCGCTCGCAGCGCGGCGGTGCGTTCGGTGCCGCGGACACCAGACCTATGCCTTCGACCCCCGAGTCTGAAGGTATGACCGACGAGGCGGTCCCCGACGCCAGCGAGCCAGCGTCAGCGGACGCGTCCGCGTCGACGCGAACGGACCGGGTGGACGCGACCAGCGACGCGTTCCAGGCCCTCGCCGGCGACCCGCGAGTGCGCGTCCTCGCGGCGCTCGCCGGCGCACCCGACGGACGGGCGACGTTCACCGAGCTGTTCGAGGCGACGGACGTCGACACCACCGCGGGGTTCGCGTACCACCTCCGGCAGCTCGACGACCGGTTCGTCCGGAAGATACCCGAAGACGATGGGGACGGCGACGCGTACGCGCTCACCGACGCCGGCCGCCGCGTCGCCCGGGCGATCGAAGCCGGCGCGTACACCGACCGCGTCGACGAGGACCCCGTCCCGCTCGACGAAGACTGCCCGCTCTGTGCCGACCCCGTCGGCCTGCACGCGTCCGTCGCCGACAACGTCACGCGCGTCGCCTGCACCGCCTGCGGGCGCGACGTGCTCGCGCTCCCGTTCCCGCCGAGCGGGTACGCGACTCGCGACCCCGAGACCGTCCCGGAGGCGGTCGACCGCCACCACCGGCGACGGATCGCGAGCTTCGCCGACGGCGTCTGCCCCGACTGCGGCGCCCCCGCCTCCGGCCGCGTGGAATCCGCGCCGAACGCGCCCGACGAAGCCAGCGGCGGACCGGACGAGGTTGCGGACGCCGCGAACGCCGCGGACGCCGACCCCGTCGAACGGCACGCCGTGCGGGCGTCGTTCGCGTGCGACGCCTGCAGCGCCGACCTCTCCTGTCCGCTCTCGTTCGTCCTCCTCGACCACCCTGCGGTCGTCGCCGCGTACCACGAGCGCGGCGTCGACGTCCGCGACCGCCCACTCTGGACCGTCGGCGTCGACTGGCGCGAGCGCGTCCTCAACGACGACCCCTGGTGCGTCCGCACGACGCTCCGAAATCCGAACGACGATGACGACGATGACGAAGACGACGACCGCGACCTGCTCGCCGCGTACGTCGGCCGGGACTGCACGGTCGTCGACGTCACCAGGCTCGACGACGCCGCGGACGCCGGAGTGAGCGCCGAGGACGACGGCCGCATCACCGCCGACGCCGCGAACGACGACGCCGCCGACGAGTCGACCGCCGACGACGGCACGGCCGCCTGAACTCGTCGAGAACGCTTCCTGCGTTCCTCAGGACGCCCGCCGAACGCCAGCCTCGTCGAGCGCACTCGCCCGTTCGCCCTCGCCGAGCGTCCGATACCCCGAGTCGTCGACGACCGCGAGCGAGACGTCGCTCGGCGCGAACCCGTCGTCCTCGACGGTCGACGCCAGCCCGGTCAGCGCGAGGTCTCGCGCCCCGAGGACGTCCAGGCCGGGTTCGTAGTGCGCTTCCAGGTGACTGCGGGCCGCGTCAGTGCCGCCGCCGATCGCGGTCGCGTGCCACTCGCTCGGCGACCCCGACGGGTCGACCTCGTAGAGTCGTACCGCAGCGTCGTCGGCCCCCTCGGGCGAGCCGTCGCCGTGGTCGTCACCGTGGTAGTCAGTAGATTCGGCGCCGCCATCCACGAGGTGGTCAGTAGCGTCCACGCCGAGGTCGTCAGTAGATTCGGCGCCGCCATCCACGAGGTGGTCAGTAGCGTCCACGCCGGCGACGAGCAATCCCGCGCCGAACGGCCGCGTTCCCCCAGCCTGCGTCGCCTCTTGGACGTGGTCCGCGATCGCGGTCGCGAGCGGTTCAACGTCGACGGGCTGGTCGTACCGGAGGCGTTCGGTCTGCGCGCGCCGCCGAGCGAAGTCGACGATGCGGCGACCGTCCGCGACGTGGCCCGCCGTCGCCGCGCCGAGGCGGCCGTCGAGGTCGTGGAGCTTCTCGACGCTGCCGTCCACGAGGAGCGACGAGCGCGTTCGCGCGTCCGCCGCGAGCACCACGCCGTCGTCGCCGCGGACGCCGACGACCGCCGTGCCGTTCCGGACCGCCTCGCGAGCGTACTCGACCTGGTAGAGCCGGCCGTCCGGCGAGAACACGGAGACGCCGCGATCGTACGCCTGCCGGTCGCTGCCACCGTTCATCGCCGTCCACCTCCAGTCCGGGCGGCGACGGCGTCGCGGTCGACGACCTCCACGTCGACGCCGTCTGCGGTGACGGTCGCGACGTGCGCGCCGTTCCCGCTCGCGGTGTCGCGCTCGCTCGCCGCCGCGACCGCGTCGAGCGCCACCTCGCGTCCCGTCTCGGCGTCCGCGACGTTCTCGGCCGCGCCCTCCAGTACGCCGTACGCGACCTGCATCCCGCTCCCGGCCGCGCCGTACCTCGTCGGGACCACGCCGCCACCGCCGTCGAGTTCGTAGATGGAGGAGCCAGTGGAGTCGACGCCGCCGAGGAGGAGCTGTGCGGGCACGCCGCGGACGAGGTTGCCCGCGACCGACGCCAGCGCGTTCATCGACATGTCCTCGCCGCGCCGGGCGGCGTACAGGTCCGCCTCGGCCTCGAGCGTCCGCACGAGGTCCTGGACTGCACCGACGGACCCGGACATCGCGAGCGCCGCCGTCGAGTGCACCGGGAGTACCTTCTGGACGGCCTTGTTCGCCGTGAACCGACCGCCGAGGCTCGCGCGCTGGTCCGCCGCGACGACGACCGCGTCGCCGGCGGCGAGCGCCACCGTCGTCGTCCCGGTCTCCAGCACGCCGCCATCTCTCGAGGTCGCCGTCTTCGGCCCGTCGGCCCGGGTCGGTTCGTCCTGCGAAGGGAGCTCGAACGTCGTCCTGTCCGCCAATCGCTCGGTCGTTCGGTCGAGCATACCGGTACCAGGACCCGGCCGAAGAAATATGTTATCTAAAATATATTTTAGCCGGTGGCGACAGCCCCCGCCAGCGATCGTCGTACTTCAGACCGGGAACCTAGGCGACGACACCGCCTGGAAGCACCCAGTGACTCCTCGGACGACCACCTCGGCGCTCCAGCAGGCGCGTCGTCCGTCATATCCGCGATCGCCACCACGCTCCCACCGCAGTTCCTTCGAGTCGTTCGCGTCTCTACTCGTCGTCCTGGAGCAGCTTCGAGTCGTCGTCGCCGCCGAGGACGAACGGACCGGCCGCCAGGGTCTTAATCGAGATAGTGGCCGTCCGTAGCACGTACGCCGAGAACAACGTGTACGGAGCCATCCCGACGACGTACGCGAGTCCGACGAACCAGATGATGGACGGGATGAACAGGAGAGAGAAGTCCGGCAACAGCCCCGCTCGAATCGAGAGGATGGCGTACGCGATGAAGACAATTGCGGGAAATGAGACGACGAGCAATGCACGCGAGAGGTTCGCGAGCTCTCGCTTGAAGTAGAGCGTCTTGAAGTACTCCCGACCGATGGCGAAATATTTGAGAGTTGTGATGAGGTCGTCGACCTTCTCCAGTTGACTCTCCGTGAGCGTATCCTCGTGTCGAACCCGAAGCTGGCGGACCGCGTAGACCTGTCGCGAATAATCGTACTGGATTCCGGCGAAGAGCACCTCCGACGTCCCGAACGCCCCGCTCTCCAGACGCTCCTCGACGTCTCCGACCTGACGGACGATGTCGTCCCTGATGAGTTCCATCTGACCGTGGAGCGGCTCGTTCTCGTCAGAAATGCTCTCGTGTATCTCTCGAGCGTTCGCCCGAATCGCGTCGAAGATCACCTCGAGGAACTCCGCCGGGCGAACCGGACTGACGTCCGAGTTCATATGCGCCCTGACCGAATCACGGAACGAGAACGTTTCGTCGATCTCCTCTTCCTGTTCACCGAGCGCCGTAATCTCCTGGGACAGGACGATCGAGTTCACCGACACCGCGATCGACACGAGCAAGATGACACCGCTGAAGAGCGCGACGAGGATCGTCTGCACGACCTGTTCCTCCGTGAACAACGTCACGAGTTCGTCCGGCCAGAGGACGCCGCTCCCGAGGAACCCGAGCCCGACGAGGACCAGCGCGACCGCGGAGACCGCCCATCGATTCCCGTTGACCAGTATCCATCGCGACAGGGGATTCGATTCGATAGATATCGGACCGCTTTCTGGTTCGTCCGACCGTCGTTCACGCGGGCCGGAAGACTCGCTCTGCGTCTCTGTATTCGGCATGATATACCTACGATGGCACACTAGAAAAACGCCGATGAAGGGACCAGATAACCCGCCGATGACAGTCGTTACATCGAACACGAATGTCACATACTGACACGTACGGACCCGACCGGCGAACCGAGGTCGGCCCCGCTGGAAGGGCTCGGCCTAACGACACGAGACCCGCCTGTGAAAGTGCTTTGACAGACGGCCCCGTATCGCTCTGTATGTCAGATGACGGGTCAGGCGACTCGGACCTGCGCGAGGAGGCCGAACTCGGCGAGGAGATGGCCGACCACAGCACGGAGATGAGCTCGATACTGGGCGACGCCTATCGCGGCGAACTGGACCGGGAGACGACGTGGCGCTCCCGCCTCGATCAGACGACGACGTGGGGAGTAACGGTCGTCGCTGCGATTCTCACGTGGGCATTCTCCAGTGCCGACAACCCACATTACATCCTCCTCATCGGGATGCTGACCGTCTCCCTGTTCCTGTTCATCGAAGCGCGACGGTACCGCGACTACGACGTCTACCGGTCGCGGGTCCGGCTCTTCCAGCAGAACTTGCTCGCCGACGCACTGGACCCGACGGCGGGGGTGGAACACGAGGACTGGCGGGGCAAACTCGGTCGAGACTACCGGATCCCGACGCTGAAAGTATCGATATGGGAGGCAATCGCGAACAGACTTCGGCGAATCTATCTCCCGCTGCTATCCGTGTTGCTCGTCGCTTGGCTGTTCCGAATCACGACGTTCGCGCCGGACGAGAGCCCGCTGGCGACTGCCGCAATCACGGTCGTTCCGGGAATCGTCGTCGTGGTCGCCGTTGCGCTCTTCTATCTCGCCGCCATCGGCATCGCCGTCTGGCCCCGGGACCGAGAGGCGAAAGGCGAGTTCAGGGCAGGCGACCCGGGCGACTGGAAATAGGCTCCGTCTCACCGGGGAATCCGTCGCAACGCCGGCGAGGGATTGGGCGAGGGAAGACGACTGCGGGCGTGAACACGGAATCGTAACTCAGCGGCTGGTAACACAACCCTTTTCGCTCGGTCGCCCCGACGAACGCGCATGGACGCAGCCGCCATCCGCGACCGGCTCCGGGACGTCACGGACCCGGAACTCGGCGACGACATCGTCTCCCTCGGGCTCGTCAACAGCATCGATGTCGACGAGGACTCGATCCACGTCGACCTCGCGCTCGGCGCACCGTACTCGCCGTCCGAGACCGCAATCGCGGACGCCGTCCGCGACGCCATCGGCGACGTCGACCGCGACGTCTCGCTCTCCGCGAGCGTCGACACCGGGCTCGCCGAGTCCGACGACGTCCTCCCGAACGTCGACAACGTCATCGCCGTCGCCTCCGGCAAGGGCGGCGTCGGCAAGTCGACGATGGCCGTGAACATCGCCGCCGGCCTCTCGAAGCTCGGCGCGCGCGTCGGGCTGTTCGACGCGGACGTCTACGGCCCGAACGTCCCCCGGATGGTCGACGCCGAGGAACCCCCGCAGGCGACGCGCGACGAGACGCTCGTCCCGCCCGAGAAGTACGGGATGAAGCTCATGTCGATGGCGTTCCTCGTCGGCGAGGACGACCCCGTCATCTGGCGCGGCCCGATGGTGCACAAGGTCCTCACGCAGCTCTGGGAGGACGTCGAGTGGGGGCACCTCGACTACATGATCATCGACCTCCCGCCCGGAACGGGCGACACCCAGCTGACGCTCCTCCAGACCGTCCCCGTCACCGGCGCCGTCATCGTCACGACGCCCCAGGAGGTCGCGCTCGACGACGCCCGCAAGGGCCTCGAGATGTTCGGGAAGCACGACACGAACGTCCTCGGGATCGCCGAGAACATGGCGACGTTCAAGTGCCCGGACTGCGGCGGCGAGCACGCCATCTTCGGCGAAGGCGGCGGCGAACGCTTCGCGGACGTCCACGAGATGCCGTTCCTCGGGAGCGTCCCGCTCGACCCCGCCGTGCGAACCGGCGGCGACGAGGGCGCGCCGATCGTCCTCGACGACGACAGCGAAACGGGAGCGGCGTTCCGCGAGATCGCGCGGAACGTCGCGAACAACACCGGGATCGTCCGCCGCCGCGAACACACCGCGCGCAACCCCGCGAAACGGTAACCGATGACCGACGACGACGCACCCGGACGGGACCCGGACGTCGAGGGTCACGCCGACGACCTCGAACCGGACCCCGAGCGCGCCGCCCTCTTGCGCGAGGTCGCCGAGGACGTCCGCGGCGACAGCTCCGAGTCCGAGCAGCTCGCGAACGTCCTCTACCGGACGAGCGACATCTACGACCCCGACGAGGACACCACGCCCGAGGAGGTCGTCCAGAACGTGAAGTTCATCCTCGAGGTCAAGGAACGCGGCGGTCTCGGTCGCTGACTCACTGTCGCCATCGTTATCGACTCTCTGGTGCGCCCGCGAGCTGTCGTTCCGTCAGTCCGCGGCCGCTCGCTCGTTCGGGACGCGACGGACGACGAGGTCACAGTGCGGGTCGCCCTCGAGCTGACACGTCTCGTGCGCGATATCGTAGGAGTCCCCGTAGAACTCGCCGACGCCGTCCACGATGCCCTCCGCGAGCATGCAGAGCTCGCGGTCCGAGCCGTAGCGGACAACGGCGACGTCCTCGTCGACTCGCTCCGCCTCCAGCTCCGGTGGCGTGAACTCGGAGAGCCGCTTCGCTCGCAGCGCCTCGTGGACGTACGTCTCCACGTTCGCGAGCAGGTCCAGCCCCGACCACTCGCCTTCCACGTGTACGCCGTACGTCGAGACGAGCGGCTCCACGATGAACCGCCCGAACTCGTAGAGCAGATCGCCCTCGTCCTCGCCGGACAGCGCGGACGCCGCCGCGACGAGCGCGAGCGCCTCCCCGTCGTCGTACTCCGACACGGGAACGTACAGTTTCCCGTCGAGCCCCGCCTCCGCCTGGATCGCCCGCCACGTCGACTCGTCGTACGTCTCCACGACGAAGTCCTTCATGGCCTTCATCACGATGCCGTGCATCTATCACGGGCCTCGGCACCCGAACGTGAACAACTGGATACCAAACACGATAGGTCCGGTCGGGAACCGACGAACGGACGTGAACGTGTTCGCTTCGACGCCCTCACGACGCAAATCGACGGGCGACCACGAGGACTTATCGGCCGGACCCGCCAACGTGCTCGCGTGGACGCGAACCAGCTCGACGTCTCGAACCCCTTCGGCATGGACACCGACTGCGAGAACTGTCCCGCGCTCTGCGAGACGCGGACGAACGTCGTCCACGGGTACGGGGACGTCGGCGCGGACTTCGCGTTCGTCGTCGACGCCCCCGGCCCGGGCGCGGACGCCTCGGGCATTCCGGCGTTCCACGACGCCGGCGGCGACCGCTTCCGGCGCATCCTCGAACGCTGCATGCTCTGCGCGAGCGCCAGCCCGCCCGAAGCACCCGAGCTCTCGAACGCGTACGTGACGTCCATCGCCAGATGTCATCACCCCGAGCGCGACCCGACCGACGAGGAGGTCGGGAATTGCGAGCCGTACCTGAACGCCGAACTCCGCATGATCAACCCCGAGATACTCGTTCCCGTCGGCGACCGCGTCCTCTCAGAGCTCGCCGTCGACTACACCACGACCGACGCCGACGCGCTCTCAGTCGACGAGCACCACGCGACGAGCGTCCGCGGCCGCGGGTTCGAACTCGCACCGATGCGCGACCCCGCCGAGATGACGGAGGCGAACGCCGACGAATTCGTCGCGTTCTTCGCGGAACTCATGGCGTCGGACTACCGCCAGACGAAGGGGCGACGCGAACGCTGACCGGCACCGGGTCACGTCACGGCCGCGGTGAGAATCGGAGCGTCCGCCGGCCGGTCACCAGTACGGCGTGGATCGCCTGTACGCCGCTGCGGCACCCGCGGCCACGACGAGCGCGGCGATTGCGGCGACGGCGGCCAGTCCCGCGCCCGACGCGGCCAGCGACATCGTGAAGTCACCGGCAGCGAACGACCCGCCGACGCCGACGAGCGAGCCGACTGCGAGCGCCGCGACGACGAGCACTCCGAGGAGTCCGAGGAGTCGAAGTCGAGTCATGGTACACCGTACCCCCACCGACGGCTTAAGAACGGCGGGTTGAAGGCGCCCGCGACCCGAGGCGGGTCCATGACGCTCGTCGCCGTCCTCGCCGACCCGCCCCGGCCCGGACTCGTGCTCGACTCGCTCGTCGACGACGCACCCATCGACGCCAAGGATGCCGCCGACCTCTACGAGGCGAGCCTGCTCGATACCATCGCGGCCAGCGCGAACTCCGGCGCGAAGACGCTCGTGAACTACCGGAGCGACGACACCCTCCCGGACGAGCACGTGACCGACACGCCCGCCGAAGCCGAGGTTCGCGCGCTCGCGAGCCAGGTCGTCGACTTCGACGGCGACGACGTCCGGTTCGAGGTCCAGGTCGGCTCGACGTTCGACGCGCGCGTCGGCAACACCGTCACGCACCTCCTCCGGGACGACCCGGACGTCTCCTCCGTCCTCGCGGTCGACGGCGTCGCACCGCTCATCGGACGCGGAGACGTCGACTCGACGTCGATGAAGCTCCGCCGGTCACCGGTCGTGCTCGGGCCGAGCGACGACGGCGCGGTCTGGGGGGCGGCGTTCGGCGACCTCGTGGACTTCGAGGGCGCGTACACGCCGCCGGCGCTCGAGACGCTCACGCAGCGCGCCGTCGACGCCGGCCACGACGTCGACTACGCGCCCACGTACCCGCGCATCGACACCCCGTCCGGACTGCGCGCGACCGTCGCACAGATCCGCGCGCGCCAGCACGCCGACCGCATCGTCCCCGAGCATACTGCACAGATAGTCGACGACCTCGGGCTCGCCGTCCGCGACCGCGGCGACGGCCCCGAAATCGTCCGCGAGTAACCGACAGGTCTTAGGACGCCCTCGGCGAATCCCCGACCGTGGTGGGATGGCAGAGCGGCCCATTGCGCCTGCCTTGAAAGCAGGTGGCGTCATGCCTCCTGGGTTCGAATCCCAGTCCCACCGCCTTTCGTCGACCGAACACGAGGAGTGATAGCGACGTTTCTCGGTCGACGAAAGTGAGACGGCTGGGATTCGAATCAGGGAGCACGCAGCGCCGAGCGACAGCGAGGCGTCGTGCGACCGTGGTTCGAATCCCAGTCCCACCGTCGTTCCTCCGAACACATTGCGCCGAGCGACAGCGAGGCGCATCGTGAGGAGGAACGACTGGAATCTGGATTCGAAGCCTGTGAGTCGCAGCCCGCGCAGCGAAGCGAGCAGGACCGTCTCACATCGGTTCGAATCCCGGTCCTACCGTCTACTTTCGTGAGCACCGGCTCTTTTGGGATCGGGGAGCGGTACTCGCTGTCGAGTGTTCAGTCGGTGGTGTCGTCGCAGGACGCGTTGCGTTCGAGGACGACCGTCATGGAGTCGCTGCGGCCGTCGACGTGGACGGTGTCGCCGCAGGTGGCGTCCTGGAACGTGGTGGTCGCCGAGTCGCCGGGTTCCAGGGGGTCGGTCGGGGTGGCGAGGGTACGCGTTCGGTCGCCGTAGTCGACGGTGACTGCCGTGAGTGCGGTGCCGTCCGGGAATCGGTTCGTGATGGTGACGGTGAGCGAACTGCTGGCTGCAGTCTCCTGGTCGCTGGTGGCGGGTTCGGTGCCGGTGCGGGTCGCGGTCTGGGTTCCGGTATCGGTCCCGGTTGTGGTACCAGCACTGGTCGGTTCCTGGGTCTGGCTCGTGGTGTGGGTGACGTACGAGACGTCGACGCCGAGGGCGGCGTTCGCGTCGTCGGCGACGTCGATCGAGACCGGGCGGTCGGCGACCGTCGTCGAGAACCCGCCGGTTCCGACCGTGGCCGCGAGCGCGACGACGGCCGCCGCGACGACCACCGTCCCGCGGTGGGTCACCCCTGCTTCACCTCGGCCGGCTCGTCGCGGGCGCCGAGCCGCATCCGATAGTAGTTGTCGTAGAAGTGCCCGATCGACGAGACGAGGAGGGCGACGACGATGAACGTCGCGACGACGACGGGCGACACCCACGAGAACGGCGGGACGGCGAGGAGGACGCCCGCCATCGCGACCGTCGCCAGCAGCGAGAACCCGAGGTAGTACAGCCCCCACGGGATGTCGCCGCCCGTCAGCGAGTCCACGTAGAAGTTCTCGCGAGCCGCGCGTTCCGAGAGCGACACCGTCCCCCGACGGGCGTCGTAATCGATGAAGCCGTACTCCGCCATCTTCGACAGGTGGAACTGCCGGAGCGCGTTCCGCACGCGCTTTCGCTCCCGATGGTCGAGTTCGGCCGCCGGTTTGTCGTACTCCCAGCTCGCGACGCGCTCGGCGAGCTCCGAGACCGACAGCGGTTCGTCGGACTGCTTCAGCGCGTGAATGACGAAGCGCCGTCGCTGATTGCTCAACATCTCCAGGATCGCGTCGCGGGTGAACGAGGTGCTCTGCGCGGCCTCCGCCTCCGACGCCTCCCCGGACGCCGACGACGTCGCCGTCATCGCTCGCACACCCCCCGGGTGTCGTTCCGTCGCCGACCGCCGTTCCGGTGCGTTCGTGCCAGCTGACCCATTGCGAGCGACACCACGGACGGTGCCCAAATTGTTATAGGCAGAATATGTCGACCGGTGCCCTGTATTCGTGTGACTACGAGTCACAGTCGGATAGGGACTATTCGACGTCGGCCAGCGTCCCTCGGTCGGTCCTGTATCCACGACGCTTACCGGACGCTTCCCAGCAATTGACGCGGTACTCCAATCGTCACCAAACGCCGATAGCGCGCCAGTAACCGACACCTGTTGCGGCGACAAAGGCCGTCGGGGAAACGGGCGCACACACCCAGCCCTCGCCTACAAACACCCTCTGTCCGGGCGCGGTGACCGTCACCGGGCTACAGCATCCGTTCATAACAATGTCCCTGCCGAGTGGGTGTTGAACCACGCGCTCGACCGAATGCGGCCCGCAGAAGCGGCGGGGGGCTCGGGGGCGCGTACGACTACGAGGGATACAACTATGGATCGACGCAAATTCGTACTCGGTATCGGATCGCTCGCCGCGGGCGGCGCGGCCGCAATGGGAACAGGCGCGTTCAGCAGCGCACAGATCAACGACCGCGCCGTCGAGGCGAGCGTCGTCAACGACAACTCCGCGTTGCTCAGACTGAACCCGTCCGTCAGTCAGCATGCCACCCAGTCTGGTGGCAAGCTCAAGGTCTCCATCCAGGATCTCAGCCAGGACTCGGAGTACACCTTCAAGCAGCTCTTCCGGATCCACAACGACGGTGGCAACAACCCGGTCGAGATCTCTGCGAGCATGAGTGGCGGACTCAGTAGTGCGGTCAACGACGCGCGGGCGTATGGTCCGCACGTCGTCGACGGAACCAGTTTGATAAGTGATTCCGTGACGATCGCTCCAGGAGAGTACGTGGACGTCGGTGCGACCGTCGTCACCACCGACGGTGTCGGGTCCTTCGATGGGGGCGGCGACTGGGCGTTCACGATCCACGCGGACGAGGCCTAATCGTTAACCACACCGACCCGCCGACGGGCGCTGGCCGCGTTCGGAGGGAGGCGGCCCGGATATCGCAGCGTCCCGTCTTCGTCATCGAACATCGGCCGTACCAGCACCTATCCGAATGCTCCGACGAGTCGCCGAACGTGCCGCTATCGCCCTGCTGAGCGTCGTCGTGATCTCGCTGGTCGTCGGTTCGATGTTCGGGCAACCCGTGCTGTTCAGTTACGTCACCAGCGACAGCATGGCGCCGACGCTCGATGCCGGCGATGGATTCGTCGCCGTACCCGTGCAACTTGACGATTCGATCGAAGCCGGCGACGTCGTCGTCTTTCGGGCGGTGGAGACCGGCGGCGGCGGACTGACGACGCACCGCATCGTCGGACGCACCGACGAGGGATTCGTGACGCGTGGCGACGGCAACGCCGTCACGGATCAGGATGCGGGCGAGCCACCCGTGAAGCACGAACAGGTCGTCGCCACGGCCTGGCGCGTCGACGGCGACGTCGTCGTGATTCCAGCACTCGGGACCGTCGTCGAGGGAACTCGATCGGTGCTCGTGCAGGTGCAGGCTCTCGTCGCGGGGATGCTCGGAGTCCAGGGCGTCCAGACGCCACAGTTCTTGAGTTACGCGTTCTTCGCGGTAGCGTTCGTCTGGTACGTCCTCGGGAGGGCAGTGGGTCGCCATGCGAGAGAACGATCCCGATCTATTCGGCGAGCGACGGGTATCGACGCTCGGTTGTACGTTGCCGGCGTCGTGGGGCTGGTCGTACTGGCGGCGACCGCGACCATGTTGGTTCCCGCGGGGCCGACCGAGTACTCGATCGTCAGCGCGGACTACGAGTCGGAGCGCCAGACCGTCGTTCAACGGGGTGGCTCGGTGTCCGTGACCCACGCGATCGGTAATAGTGGGTTCTTGCCGGTGGTGTCGTTCCTCGAACCGTCGGGCGACGGCGTCGACGTCGAGCCACGCGAGACAGCGATTCCGGCGCGAGGCGTGGTGAATGCATCGGTGACGCTCCACGCACCGCCGGAGACGGGGTACTATCGCCGCTACGTCACCGAACATCGATACCTCGCGGTGTTGCCGCAGTCGACGATTCGCGCGCTCTATCACGTCCATCCGTGGGTGCCGATCGTCGTCATCGACGCGACGATCGGCGTCCCGTTCTATCTGGCCGGTGTCAGGCTCGTGGGTCGCGAACGATTGCGGCGGCGGGCTCGCGAGTCGCCGGAATCCGTAACGGCGCGACTGCGGGGCTACCTAACGAGTCTGTACTGATTTCCAACGGTCGGATAACTAAACGTGCGAACCGCCAATGGGGGGTCGATGACCGACCAGTGGTTGCGTGTTCGCGCCCTGTTGGATGCGCAGTTCGTGCCCGTGGTAGTCGCGCTCTTGGTCGTCACGCTCGCTGGAACTGGGGTAGCCTATGCGACGCTGGTGGATCCCGGAACCGAACAGGTGGAGCGGACTGCGTCGACGTGGGGGACGGAGAGCGAGTTCTCGCATCGGGCGGTCGTGACGGAGGCGAATCCGCTGTTCGACGTCGGGTCGACGCTCTCGAATCGCTCGACGTACTTCGCCGCGGTGTCGCCGCGGTTCGAGGGCGAGTACCGGTTCTCGTATCGGGCGAGCGAGCGCGGCGACGTCGACAGCGACGTGGAACTGGCGGTGGTGATGCGTGGCGTCGACGAGGCGGAGCGTGGCGGGAACGTCACGGTGCTCTGGGAGCGCTCGCGGCCGCTGGAGTCGACGACGCGCGAGTCCCTGGAACCGGGGGAGACGGTCGCGGTTCCGTTCTCCGTGAACGCGACGGCGCTCGCGAGCGAGAGCGAGGCGATCGAGGAGGGGCTCGGGGAGCCCGCCGACGGGACGCAGCTGTTCTTGCGAGCGACCGTCCACGCGAACGGGTCGGTGAACGGGGAGCCAGTGGACCGGGCGGCGACGCATCGGCTCGGGTTCGCGTTCGACGACGGAACGTACCGCGTCGCGGGAGCAGGGCCGGAGACGGAGTCGTTCGAGCGGACGGAGACGGTCGCCCGCGAACGCTCTTTTGGGCCACTTCGGACCCTGGGCGGACCGCTGCTGGTGGTCGTCGGACTCGCGGGCCTCCTCGGTCTGGCCATCGCTCGACGCCGTGATCTGCTGGCGCTGTCGGCAGCCGAACGCGAGTACCTGACGTACGTCGACGACCGCGAGCAGTTCGACGAGTGGATCTCGACGATCCGGCTCCCAGCGCAGGCGTTCGAGCTGCCGGAGGCGGAGGCGTCGTCGCTCGGGAGTCTCGTCGACTTCGCGATCGATACGGACAACGGCGTGATGGAATCCCCGGACGAGGACGCGTTCTACGTCGTGCACGACGGCTACCTGTACGCGTACCGGCCGCCGGTCGACGACGTCGAGGAACCGGAAGATGGTGCCGGGGGACTGGTGGCCGATACCGACGCGCCCGGGGAGGTCGTCGAACAGTCGGACGAGGCGACGGCGACGCACCCTCGCGTGGACGGGAGTGGCCTCGACCAGTCGGTCGTGGACGACCTCGCGGCCGAGGGAGCGCCGTCCCCTTCGTCGGACGACGGTTCGGAGGGGTAGCGTCGGCGGATACGACCCACGAGCAGCAGTTCTCTCGTGCGACCGGCCCAATTCAGGCGTCGCTCTGCCCGTAGGATTCGAACTTTTCGAGGACGACGTCGAGCTGGTCGTCGGTGAGTTCGTGGGGGTCGCCACCGACGCTCCGGGCGCGCAGATAGAGTTCGCAGAGAGATTCGACGTGGACGGTGTTCTCGATGGCGGTCGGGAGGTCGGGGCCGGTGACGACGAGGCCGTGGTTCTCGATGAGCGAGGCAGTCGATTCGGCGTCGCGCATCGCGTCGACGGCGTTCCGCGCGAGCGCTTCCGTCCCGTAGGGCGCGTACTCGGCGACGGGGACGCGCTTGCCGACGGCGACGATCATGTAGTGGATGGGTGGCAGTTCGTCGTGGCGGGTCGCGAGCGTGGTGGCGTACGGCGAGTGCGTGTGGACGATGGCACCGGGTTCGTCGAACCGGTAGATGTGGCGGTGCATCGGGACCTCGCTACTCGGGTCCATGTCGCCGTCGAGGTGCTCGCCGTCCAGGGAGACGACGGGGACGTCGGGTCGGTCGAAGCTGTCGTAGGGGACGCCCGTGGGCGTGATGGCGAACGCGTCGCCGTCGCGAACGGAGAGGTTCCCGGTGCGACCGGGCGTGAGCGCGGCGAGTTCGGGCGCGTGCGAGACGACGGCGTCGCGGGCCGCTTCGAGCGTCATAGTACCACGTCGGTTACGTCCCCGAAGTCGTGAATGTGGTGGTCCGGGCGTTGCTGGCCGGCGAGTGCGTCGTACTCGCGTCCGGGGTCGAGCAGGACGGTCTCGAGGCCGACGGCGTTCCCGCCCTCGACGTCGCTCGCGGGATCGTCGCCGACGAACGCGGCGTCGCTCGGCCGACAGTCGAGTTGCGCGAGCGGGTACGTGAACATCACGCTGGAGGGCTTCTCGCGCCCGGTCTCCTCGCTCGTCAGGAGGAGGTCGACGTGCGGTTCGATGCCGAGGTGATGGATCTTCTTCAACTGGATGCGCGTCGTGAGGTTCGTGACGATGGCGACGGCGACGTCGGCGTCGTGCAGGTCACGGAACACCCTCTCGACGTCGTCGTAGAGCTCCATCTCGTGGACGTACGCGTCCCAGTACGCTTCGCCGAGTTCGAGCGCGTGCTCGGACCTGTGGGTCTCCGCGTGGATCTGGATGGCGTGCTTGAAGTAGAGGAAGCGCTCGTGTGCGCTGGCCGTACCCGCTAGTTCGCGCTTGGTCGCTCGCCGGCCCTCCTGGTAGAGGGTTTCGAAGGCCTCGCGGTCGAAGTCGTACCCGAGTTCGTGCGCGGTCCGCCACGCGGCGCGCTTCCCAGCGCGATTGCACTCCGGGTACGGGTAGAGCGTCCCGTCGAGGTCGAAGAGGACGGCTTCGGTCGACATGCCGGGGGGTTACTCGGACCGCACCATTACGTCCTTCGACCGGCGGTCACCCGCGAACGCGGTCGCGCCCGCCCGGCCTGCGCGGCCCGGGCCGCCCGCGCGGCCCGCGCAGCGCGTTCGCTCGTCCGCGGATTCGCTCCGGCCGATCGCTCGTTTGATGTAACGATTCGGTTTCGCGTGGTAAGGGCCACTTACTTGCCGATTGGTGCGTTACACGACCACATGGAATCCGGGGGTGAGGACGTGTCGGGTCGGGTCGTCGTGGTGGACGACGAGGAGCGCGTGGCGGACGTCTACGCGTCGTTCCTCGCCGGCGAACACGCGGTCGAGACGGCGTACACCGGCGAGGAGGCGCTCGACGTCGTCGACGACGCCGTCGATCTCGTGCTCCTGGACCGGCGCATGCCGGGGATGCACGGCGACGTCGTCCTCGAACGCCTCCGCGACCGCGGCTACGAGGGCCGCGTCGTGATGGTGACGGCGCTCGATCCCGGTTTCGACGTCGTCGACATGGAGTTCGAGCAGTACGTCTGCAAGCCCGTCGGGCGCGACGAACTCCGGACCGTCGTCCGTCAGGAGTTGCTGCGCGCGAACTACGACGACGCCCTCCAGGAGTACCTCCGCCTGCAGTCGAAGTACACCGCGATCTCGGAGGACCACCCGGACCCGGCCGCGATCGAGGACGAACGCGTCCAGGCGCTAAGAACTCGTCTCGACGAACTCCGCGACGGCCTCCTCGACACGCTCGTCGAGCACGCCCGTCTCAAGTACGACGCCGACGATGCCGACGACGGCCGCACCGCCTGACTCGAGGCGACCCGACGGAGTGGCCTATCGTCGCCAGTCGGTGTCGAGTTCGAGCGCGCGGGAGAGCAGGTCGTCGTCGTACACCTCGCCGGTCTGGTCGGGGTGGCGCGCGTGGATCGTCCGGACGGCCTCGACGGTGTTCGCGAAGTTCTTGAACGTCGCCTCGTCGACCATCTGGCCGTCGACCGTCACCGCCCCAGTCCCCTCTGCCTTCGCCGCGTCGAACCGCTCGATCTTCGAGACGTCGCGCTCGAGTTCCTCGACCGTCGGCATGTGGACGCGATTCGCCTGCACGGTCTGCTTCGGGTACAGGCTCCAGGAGCCGTCGAGGCCGACCGCGGCCTCGCGCTCGACCTGGTCGGCGTACGCCGGTGCGTTGTAGTACGTGACGCCGGCGCGTTCCGCGAACAGCTTGTCGAACGGGCCGCCGATGGCGACGACGTCGTTCGCGCTCGCCTCGTTCGAGAGCGCCTCCAGCAGGCCGTCCCAGCGCGGGCGGTCGCCGTCGATCGCGCGCCCGCCCAGTTCCGCGGTGTAGTCCACGGGCCCGAAGATCATCCCCGCGAGTCGGCCGCTCTCTCCGAGCATCGCGATCTCGCGGAGGTCCGAGCGCGCCGCCGCGGTCTCGACGATGACGGAGAGTTCGAGCGACCCCTCGGGGAGGCCGGCGTCGGCTTCGGCGCCCGCCAGGACCTCGAGTGCGCGCTCGACGTCCGCGACGCGGCCGACCTTCGGGACGACGACGCCGGTGAGGGTCTCGCCGACCTCCTCGACGAGCGTCCGGATCTCCGTCTCGCCCTGGCTCCGTAGGCGTTCGTCGTCGTACGCCCACTGGACGCGCGGCCAGATCTCGCCGGGGAACTCGACGCCGCCCGCGAGGCGGTCGACGGTGTTCTCGAGGCCCTCGGCCTTCATGTCCGGTGCCGTCCCGTCCTCGATGTCGGGGACGAGCCAGTCCGGCGCCTGGAAGCCGGTGGCGTCGAGCGCGGAGTCGAGGTACTTCGCCGTGTTCTCCTTGGGGACGGCGGCCGGTGCGGTCTGGAAGGTGCGTGCGATTCTCATATAGCTTCAGTTGGGTGTCTGCTGGCTGGCGGTTCGCTTCCGAATGCGTGCGGTTCGAGTCCCCGAGTAGACGGGTTCGTCGTCCTGGTCGAACGCGACGTGCTCGAACTCGACGGTGCCGTACCTGTCGTCGCCGTCGTCGTCGCGAGCGTCGCGGACGCGCGTGAAGCAGTAGACGGTGTCGCCGGGCGTGACGAACGCGTGGAAGCGCTCGTCGTCGAACCCGACCTCGCGCCACGTCGCCTCGTCGCTGCGGGCGTGCCCGAGCGCGGTCGAGCGCGTGACGTCGCCGTACGCGACGAGGTCGCCGCTCGGCGAGTCCGCCATCACGTTCGCGTCGTGGTGCTGCTTCGCGGTGTTCAGCGTCATCAGCGGCAGCTGGCTGACGGTGACGGCGTCCATCGTTCGCCCGCGCTCGTGCCGGTACGCGACCGCGGCGTCTCCGCCGTGTTCGTCCTCGACGGCGGCGAGCGCGACGGCGAAGTCCTCGTAGTGCTCGCCGTCGGGTTCGACGAACGTCCCCGGCAGTCCGAGGTCCGGCGAGGACTCGCCTTCGGCCTGGTCGTCGTTCTTCGCCTCCTGCTCGCCGCCGTCGCTCGCGGGCGGGTTCCGGCGCGGAATCATGTTCGTTCGCTCGTAGGACAGCAGCGGGTCGCCCGTGTCGGCGTCGACCCCCGTCGTCTCCCACGTGACGATGCCGTAGTCGGGGCGCGAGGACGACGTGGCGGTGTCGAGCACTTCCGAGCGAACCCGGAGGTTCGTCCCGAGCGGGACGCCGTGCTCGTGGAAGCGGAGGTTCGTTCGGCCGAGGAAGTACCCGCCCTTCTCGGAGAGGTCCTCGACGGTCGGGCCCATCACGGCCGCCGTCAGGTAGTCCGGGTGCGCGGGCACGTCGTCGAACCCCCTGGATTCGGCGGCGTCGGGCCGCCAGTACGCGGGGTCGTGGTTCAGGGTCTGGCCGGCCCACGTCTCGCTCGCGTGCCGCGTGAGCGTCAACCCGGGGGCGTGATCGAGTTCGTCGCCCACCGCGAAGTCCTCGAAGCAGTTCCCCTTCGGTCTGGTCGCGGCGCGGTCGAGCGCCGCACGGAACGTCTCGTCGTCGGAGAGATCGAATTCGTCAGTCATGTCGTATCCATCATCTATGTGGTCTCGAAGTCAGTCGTCCGCGGTCGCGGTCGTCGTGCGGCTCGTTCGGTCGCGAGCGAGCGCGCGCCGCATCTCGTTCTCGACGACCATGTAGCCCTCGTCGAACCCCATCCCGGGCTTGGCGAGCACCTGCGCGGCGTCCGTCGCCAGCGCGACGTGCGCGCACGCCCGAGCGCTCGTGACGGTCTCGTTGCACGTCCCGCCGAGGTACGCGCGGACGTCCGTGCCCTCGCAGTATTTGACCGCCTCTCCGGACCGCTGGATGCCGCCGAGGTCGGGGGTCTTCACCTGGACGACGTCCGCCGCGCCCGCGTCCACGAACGCCTTCACGTCCGCGAGGGTGTTACACCACTCGTCGGCGACGAGGTCCACGTCGACGTCGGCGTCCGCGAGCGCGTCCCGCAGTTCGGTCATCGCGTGGATCTGTTCGGCGCGGCCGCCGACGTCCATCGGGCCCTCGATCTGGATCGGGTGCTCGCCCGCGGCGTCCGCGAGCTCCTGGAAGTAGTCCACGACCGCGGTGCGGTCGTACGGTGCGCCGAGGACGTCGCCGAGGACGCCGTAGACGTCGAGGTGGATCCGCGGCCGGTAGTCGTCGTCGCCGAGTTCGGTCGCGCGCTCGACGATCCAAGTGACGTACTCGCGGAGTCCCTCGCCGTCCTCGCCGAGTTTCTCGACGCTGTTGAACAGCCCGTGTGGGAGGACGGGGACGCCCTTGATGAGCATCTTCTCGGCGTTCGCGTACCGGTCGTCGCCGGACTGCCCGAACACGGGCACGGGCTCGGTCGCGGGCGTCGTCCCGAGGTGGGCGGCGAGCGTTCGCGCTCGCGGCTCCCGGTTCGCGTGCGCGGCCGCGGCGAGCAGCGCCTGCGAGACGCCGTACCGGACCGCCGTGTGTAGCTGCTCGCGCTCGCCCTCGCCGGGCATCGCCGCGAGATCCGCGACGTTCGTCCCGAACTTGGTCGCGTCCCGGCCCTCGAACGCGTCCGCGACGCGGTCCGCGACCACCGGCCGATAGCGCTCCGCGCGGAACAGCGGATCGCGGCCGCCGGCACCCGAGTACTGGACCGCACAGCAGTCCCCGGACACCGTCGTTCCGTCGCTCAGGTCGAGTTCGACGGTCAGGGCCTCGCCGGCCTCGCGTACCGCGTCGAACCCCTGCGTGACCGGTTCGCCGTCGTACGCGAACCCGTCCTGGGTCGCCCCTTCCTTGATCGCGCGCTGGTCGTCGAAGTAGAACCCCGAGACGGTCGGGACGGCGCGAACGCGCTCAATCCGCACGCGACTCACCTCCGTCGGCCGCGCCGGTCGCGTCGTCCGCTGTCCCGTCCTCGTCACGCGTCCCGCTACCGTTCGGGTTCGGGCGCCCGATGAGGCGGCCGTCGCTGATGGCGTCGACGTCGTCCGCGACCATCGCGAACGACCGCTCGCGGCCCTCCGTGCGAGCGCGTTCGTCGAGGAAGTTCCCGTGGATCTCCTTCAGGTCGTCGCTCACGTCGAGGTCCGCGAACTCGAAGATGCGGACGCGGCCGTCGTCGTCGCGCGCCGGCAGGACCGCGCCCATCGCGGCGTCGCTCGGCGCGAACGGGACGTCCAGCGCACCCGCTGCGAACGCGTCGACGACGCCGAGCGCGACGTCGCCGTCGCCGTAGTGCTCGACGGTCTCGACGAGCTCCATGGCCGTCCGCTCTATCAACTCCTGCTCCTCGTCGACGCCGTCGAGCGCGATCGCCTGCTCGCGAACCATATCGAGCATCTGCCGGGTCGTCCGCAGCCCGGCGGCGTTGGCCTCCTTCGTTGGGACGCCCTGGAACTCCTGCGGGCTCTTCGTGATGACCTTGTCCGGCTCCGCGACCGCCGCCGTCGTTCCGCCGAGCCCGATGACGCCGTTGGCTCTCGCTTCGTCCGGCGGGAACCCGCCCATCCACTCGTGGAACACCGTTGTCACCTCGACGCTATCCGGGAGGTACGACTCGCCGAGGCTCTTGAGCGCGCGCAGGGCCGCGACGTCCTGCACGAGGTTCCCGACCTGCCCGTACCCGAGCGTGAGCGAGCGGACGCCCTGCGTGGCGGCGAGCTTGCCCTCGACGAGCATCACCGCGATCGCGATGCTCGGCGGGACCAGGGTCCCCGTCAGCGGCCCGAACGGCTCGCGGTTGATGGTGACGCCGCGTTCGGTGTACGCGCCCGCGAGCCGGTCGACGAACTGCCAGTGCTCGATCGTCTCCGCGAGGTCGTCGTCCTTGCAGTAGGGGATGTTGTAGCTGATCGGGCCGCCCTCGAAGCTCTGGAACCCGCCCGCGAACGTCACCGCCGCGAGCAAGCGTGCGTCGGGCGTGCCGTGTCGGACCTCGATGGGCGCGTCGAGCGCGCGGATCAGGTCGCGACAGCCCTCGACGCCGTGATTGACCGCCGGGAACCCGTTGAGCGCCGCCTTTCCCGTGTCGCGAGCCTCCTCGAGCCCCGTCTGGGCCTTCTCGTACTGGTTGTCGCGCGTGTACGAGTCGATCGTCGTCGGCAGGAGGTCCGCGTTCCCCTCCTCCTGGAGGTGAGAGAGGAGCGAGATCTGTTCGTCGAGGCGGGCGACGCCGGCTCGCGGCTGGAGGAGCGGTCGGTCCGCGGACTCGAGGACGTCCGCGAACCGCTTTTCGTCGGGCAGGGACTCGTGGAACTCGATCGCGTCCTCGAAGTCGACGTCTGCGCCCGTGGGATAGTTCCCCCTGATGGCCTCGTCTGTGCGTCGCAACTGCTCGGCCGGGATGCGTTCGTCGCGCAACATCGACTCAGGCCGTGACCCGTTCGGTGTCGCGTTCGCTGTGCGAGCAGTCCCGTTCGAGCGCGCGGATCGCCTCCTCGGGACTGGTCTCGCTGTCGAAGACGCGATCGAATCCCATCTCGCGGAACGTCTCCCGCGTCTCCGCGAAGTCGTCCTGGCCGACGGCGAGGTTGCCGCCGATGTAGGTGACCGAGTCGACGTCGTGGTCGCGGAGGGTCTCGTGGAAGCCGCGGCAGTCCTGCTCGGCGTGCCCGTAGAGCGAGGAGACGAGTACGGCGTCGGCGTCGTGGGCGGCTGCGGACTCGGCGAACTCCTCCTGGGAGGACTGGACGCCGAGGTTGTGAACCTCGAACCCTGCGGCCGAGAGGGCCTGTTCGAGGATGGTGATACCGACGACGTGCGCGTCGGACCCGATGACACCGAGTGTGACTGTCGCGGGCATGTACCCAGAGAGTACGATGAACAATAGTTAAAGATAATGGTCTATCATGATAATATTCCTTATACACGTTGAAGCGTGGGTGTGGTAATAAACCACACCTTCATTATCAATAGGGAAGGTTTTTGCCTGGGGCCGTCGTGCGAACCGGCCATGCCAGCAAGCGACGTCGACGACGGAGCGGCCGCGGACGGCGATTCCGACGGCGAAGCCGCCGCGGATGCCAGCCACGACGCCGCCGCGGACGCCAGCCACGACGGCGGCGACGGCCCGCTCTCGGACCTCCGCGTCGTCGACCTCACGCAGGTGCTCGCCGGCCCGTACTGCACGATGCTCCTCGCGGACCTCGGCGCGGACGTAGTGAAGGTCGAACGGCCCGGCGGCGACCTCATCCGCTCGAACCCCCCGCACGTCGGCGACGCCGCCGACGAACCCTACGGCGGCTACTTCCAGAGCGTCAACCGCGGCAAGCGCAGCGTCGAACTCGACCTCGGCGACGATGCCGACCGCGAGGAGTTCCTCTATCTCGTCGAATCCGCGGACGTCGTCGTCGAGAATTACCGCGCCGGCACCATGGAACGACTCGACTGCGAGTACGAGACCCTCAGGGAGGTCAACCCGGAGCTCATCTACGCGAGCATCCGCGGCTTTGGCGACCCGCGCACGGGCGAGACGCACAGGCAAGGCCAGCCGAGCTTCGACCTCGTCGCGCAAGCGCTCGGCGGCGTCATGGAGATAACGGGCCAGGAAGACGGTCCGCCGACGAAGGTCGGCCCCGGCATCGGCGACCTCTTCACCGCCGTCCTCGAGGCCGTCGGCATCCTCGCCGCCGTCCACCGCCGCGAACGCACCGGCGAGGGGAGCTACGTCGACACCGCGATGTACGACGCGATGGTCTCCATGTGCGAGCGCGCCGTCTACCACTACTCGTACGACGACGACGTCCTCACGCGTCAGGGCAACAGTCACCCGACGCTGTTCCCGTACAACGCGTTCGAAGCGAACGACGGGTACGTCGTAATCGCCGCGTTCTCCGACGGCCACTGGCGCGCGCTCTGCGAGGCGATGGACCGCCCCGACCTCGCCGCCGACTACCCCGACGCCGCCAGTCGCGTCCGCGCCCGCGAGGACCTCCGCCCCGAAATCGCCGCGTGGACCCGCGAGCACGACGCCGACGACATAGTCGACCGCCTCGACGGTCGCGTCCCCGCCGCCCCCGTCCAGGACGCCGCCGACGTCTTCGACGACCCGCACGTCGCCGACCGAGGGATGCTCGCCGACGTCGCCCAGCCCGGCGCCGACCGCGATGTCACCGTCGCCGGCTGCCCAATCAAGTTCGGCGACGCACCCACCGGCCCCCGCGGCCGCGCCCCGCTCCTCGACGAACACCACGAGGAACTGCTCGGCGACCGCGAACGCCCGCGCGCCAGCGGCGACGACTGACGTCGCGCGCCCGACGGGACCGACCGCGGACCGCTCGCCCTCGAGACCGATTCAGACCGCGTCTCGGTCCACGAACTTGTAGAAGCGACTCGCGTCGTCCGTGGGCTCGTAGACGAACGCGAGGCGCTCGCGCTCGAACGTCGCGAAGAACTCGCTCCAGGTAATCGCCGCGAAGCGATCGGTGTCCGGGAACGTAAAGCGGAGAACGCCCTCGGCGTTCGGACCCGCCCGCGCCGGCGTCGCGTCGCGCGCCGCTGCCCAGCGGCGGATCGCCTCGTGGTTCGTCGTCGCGTCCCCCTGTCCGCCGGACGGCAACACGGTCCTCGACATCGTACCTCGACGTACTGCGCTCACTTCCCCAAGTCACACGCCAAATCCAATAGGGACCGATGCGCCGCGGGCCGCCAGCGCGCCGGGGAGAGAAACCCTTTTGCGCCTCCCATCCGGACGTTCGGGCATGACAGACTGGCCGCACGACCCCGACGGCGACGAGGGCAGCGAGGGCATGCGGAAGTACGGGATGGCGATCCTCGCCAAGCGACTCGACGAGGACGAGGACTTCCCGCTGACGGCCGCGGCGTTCGTGGAGGAACACGGCGACGAACCCGTCCGCCTCAACCACAAGCGGATCGTGAGCGTCGCGGACGTCTTCGAGCACGTCGACAAGGGCGAGTTCGACGACATCGTGGACTTCCACAAGACCGTCGGGCGCGCGATGCGCTCCGGGAACTTCTGGGAGTACCAGCCCAAGGCGGGCGAATCGAACGTCAAACACGCCTAAACGCGGTCTCTCGTCCTCCGTTCGGCGCTTCGCCGCCCAGCGTGGCCTCCACCCAGCGTGGCCTCCACCCAGCGAAGACGCCGGCTACTCCGTCCCGGGCCGGTCGACGCCACGGAACTCGAAGCGCGCACCGCCCGATTCGCCGTCAACGATCGACACCGTCCAGCCGTGCGCGCTCGCGACCTGCTCGACGATCGCGAGCCCGAACCCGGAGCCGTCCGTCGCGTTCGTGTACCCCGTCTCGAAGACCGCCTCGCGCTCGCTCTCCGGGATGCCGTGACCGTCGTCCGCGACGTAGAACCCATCCCTCGAGGGGAGGTCGCCGACGCGGACCGTCACCGCGTCGCCGACGTGATCGAGCGCGTTCCGGAACAGGTTCGCGAACACGTCCACGAGCCGGCCGACGTCCGCGAGTACCGGCGTCGTCTCCTCGACGACGAGCTCGGCGTCCGGCGTGGGAAGCGACGCCCAGGCGCGACGCGCAGCCTCGCCGGGGACGACCGACGACGTCTCGGAGACGACGTCCCCCGACCGTGCCAGGTCCAGGAGATCGTCGACGAGCGACCGCATCCGCTCGTGGGCGGCCGACACCTCGTCGAGACTCGCCTCGTCGCCCGTCTCCCGGTAGTTCACGAGGTGGCCCTCCGCGACGTTCAGCGGATTCCGGAGGTCGTGACTCACGATGCCCGCGAACTCGTCCAGGCGGTCGTTCTGCCGCTGGAGCGCGCGTTGACGTTCTTTGTTCTCCGTGATGTCGGTATAGATCCCGTACACTTCGTCCGCGCGACCGTCGATCGGGATGACGTGCAGGATGAAGTCCCGGACGCCGTCCGCGGCCGTCCGCTGCACCTCGCGCGCCACCGCCTCCCCGTCGGCCTCCACGTCGAGGAACGCGCCGACGTCCGACCCGTTCGGGGCCTCGACCACGGTCGAGAGCGCCCGTCCGCGGACCGCGTCCTGGTCGCAGTCGAACGTTCGCGCGAACGCCGCGTTCACCGAATCCACCGCGAGCGTCCCGTCATCGCCGAACGACGCACGAACCGCCGGGTCCGGGACGTTCTCGAACAGCGCCGCGAACCGGTCGCGTTCCTCGCGGAGGTCCTGCCGGTTCCGCACGCGCTTGAGGCTCTCCGCGACGTGTGCGGCCAGCAACTGCGCGAGTTCGAGGTCGTCGGCGTCGAACGCGGCCGTCTCCTCCGCGACCGCCTGGAACACGCCGACGTCGCTCACCGGGACCGTGAACCCCGACCGGTACGTCATCTCCGCCGGGTCCGCGTCCGTCACCTCGCTCAAGTCGTTGTTGATCGTCGCCTTGCGCGTCCGGGCGACTCGAGCGGCGACGTTCTCCGCGTCGATCGCCACCTCCTGCGCGCCGCCCTCGGGGAGCCCCGAGGACTTCGCGACGGGGACGAGCCGGTCGTCGCGGATCACGTCCAGCAGGCACTGGTCGAACTCGAGGACTTGCTCGGCGGCGTCGATCGTCCGCTCGTACACCGCCGCCTCGGTCTCGCACGCCGCCAGGTCAGTCGCGACGTCGTGCAGGGTCTCGATCTTCTCGCGCGTCCGGTCGACGCCGCCGAGTTCGTCCGCGAGCACGTCCACGACGTTCGCCGCGGCGTCGGCGCCGTCCTTCGAGACGTACGCACTCGCGCCGGCGACCGTCGCACGCGACGCGACCGATTCCGATCCGCCGTCCGTGTAGACGACCACCGGGACGGTAGATCGGTCGCGGATGTCGTCGACGAGCGCCACGCCGTCCGCGAACGCGTCGTCGGAAACGTCGTACTCCGTCACCACTCCCACCGGTGGATTCTCCGCTTCGAGTGCGTCCACGGCGGCACTCGCCGACGTCGCGCGCTCGAACGCGACCGACGTCGCTCGGTCGTCGCTCGCGACTGCGAGGTCGTCGACGACACCCGGCTCGTCGACGACCAGGATCCGGGGACGCTCCGTCATGTGATTCTCGAAACGTACGGGGTCGTCCTACAAGTATACCCCGGCCACGGCGCCGCACGCGGCGTTCGCATGGAAATCACCGACTGCTTCGCACTCGCCACTCGCGTCTCGCGGACGTTCCGTTTAGGGTGACTTAAGCCACGGGCTCCGTTAGACCACGCCAACGTGACGAACACACAGGTCACTCTCTTCCAGATCGACAACTACGGGCCCTGGACGGTGACGCCGGAACCGCGCCGCGAGGTCGACCTCCAGACGCTCCAGTCGCGACTGTACGCCGATCTCTCGCAGTTCGTCGGGAACCGCGACGGCTACGTCTTCTTCACGCGCTTCGACAACATGGTCGCGGTCACGAACGGCCTCGACGAGGCCGACCACGAACTCCTCCAGGAGTCGGTGCGGAACCGCTACCCCGTCACGCTGAGCGTCGCCGTCGCCACCGGCGTCACGCCCGCGCAGGCGCTCGCGGACTCCACAGCACTCGTGCAAGAGGAGGGGAGCGCGCAGGACAAGTCCCGGCGCGAGGTGCTCGCCGGCCGAACGGTCGGCGACGAGCACCGTCGCGACGACGACGTCCACGTCGCGCACTTCGACGTGAACGACGCCACCGAGAAGTACACGGACGAACTCGACGCGTTCGAGGTGTTCACGCACATCGAGCAGGGGTACGCGTCGCTCATGCGAGAGCTCTACACCGAGCACGACGCGCTCGCGTTCTTCGTCGGCGGCGACAACGTCATCGCCACCTGCCCGGACATGGACGAGCGCGAGTACGAGGCCGCCATCGAGCACGTCCGCGAGGACGCCGACGTGGAACTCAAGGTCGGCGTCGGCTCCGGCCCCACCGCGCACGAGGCCGGGATGGACGCCAAGCACGCGCTCGAGGACTGCCGCGCCAAGAACACGACCGTCGAATTCCACTGACGGCGATCGACGGCGATCGGCGGCGATCGACGCAGCTCCGGGTCGACGCCCATACGAATTCCGGTGGTGCGTGCTTAAGTCTGCTGGAGGTACCTTTTAGAACGACCGTGCCAATCGTTCACGTATGAACGCGGACGTGTCGATTCGTGACGTGGCAGCCCGAAACTTCGTCGGCGTCACGGAGACCGACTCCGTCAGTGGCGCGGCGAAACTCATGTACGACGACGACGCCAGTAGCGCCGTCGTCCTCCGGGGCTCCGAGCCCGTCGGCATCGTCACAGAGCGCGACGTCGTCGGCCTCGTCGCCGAGGACGGCGACCCGACGAACACGGAGGTGAGCGTCATCATGAGCGACCCCGTCGTCACCGTCGACGCCGCGGAGTCCCTCGACGTCGCCGCCGACCGCATGGGCTCCGAGACGATAAGGCACCTCGTCGTCACCGACGACGACGAACTGTTCGGCGTGCTCTCCGCGAACGACGTCCTCGGCGCTCGCGCCGCCGGCAGCCCGACCGGCAGCAAATCCGGTACCGAGCCGACCGCTGGCGACCTCATCCAGAACGGCGGCATGGAGCTCGTCGACGACCGGAGCACGCCCGGCGCGGACGCCACGTACGATCCCCAGAGCATCTGCGAGGTCTGCGGCGCGCTCTCGGATTCGCTCACGGACCGCAACGGCCAGCTCGTCTGCGACAACTGCGTCGACGTCTGACCGGCGACGTCCGCCAGTCGACGTCCGATCGCCGGAGTCGAATCGTCGCCGCGGAACCGCGACGACGGGCGCTCGCTGGCCGCAATGGAATTCGGTCCCTGCACCAGTTCACGTCGGTGAGTTTACCAGACACGTGCGTACGCGGTTACAACCCTAGATAATTCGTGCTCCACGAACCCCCGCACGGCCCGTGGTTTTCGGGGGTCAGACTTATTACACCGGGGTTTGTAATCGTGTCTCATGGCACGGAACGTGCGAAGACGTGACGTACTGAGTGGCATTGGAGCGGCTGGACTCGCGAGCACCGCCGGCTGTATCGGTGGGCTCGGTGGCGGCGGCGGTGGTCCGGACATGCTCACGGTCGTCGGCTACCCAGAGGACGGCATCCAGCTGTTCCGGGACTACTACAGTTCCTACAGCGACGACACCGACATCCTCATCCCGGACGGCCTCCGCGACGGCGACCTCCCGGGTCAGGTCGGGAACGACATGAGCAACATCACCGGGACCGCACCGGCAGCGGGCGGCCCGAACCAGGAAGCGTACACGAGCCTGTACGAGGACGAGTACGGCGAATCGCCCGGCGTGTTCTCCTCGCAGTCGTACGACTCGACCGCGATCGGCATCCTCGCGAACGCCGCAGCCGGCGAGAACTCCGGGCCGGCGATCCGCGACCAGATGCGGAACGTGTGCAACCCCGGCGGGATGGAGGTCGGCCCCGGCAACTTCGTCGAGGGCGTCGAGGCGGCCGCGAACGGCGAGAACATCAACTACCAGGGAGCGTCCAGTTCGACTAACTTCGACGAGAACGGCGACCCCGCTTCTGCCGCGTACGCGACGTGGGAGTTCGTCGAGGGCGGCGGTACGGAGACGACCGGAACCTCGAACTTCGAGGGCTCGAACCCCGACGGTGCCGGGCCGTCGGCCGACGAGATGCCCGGCGGTATGGGTCGCGAGATCATGGTCGGAATCCTCCTGCCGGAGACGGGCGCGCTCGCATCGACGGGCGAATCGATGATCAACGCCGCACAGATCCCCGCGATCCAGGTGAACGACGCCGACATCGACCTCACGGTCGACACGCAACTCGAGGACACGGAGACGAACTCCCAGTCCGGTGTCTCCGCGGCGAACTCCCTTGTGAACGCCGGGTACCCCTACATCTGTGGGACGGCGTCCTCCGGCGTGAACGTCCCGGTGAGCCAGGAGGTTCTCATCCCGAACGAGATCGTCGGCTGTTCGCCATCCTCGACCGCGCTGTCCGTGACGAACCTCGAGGACAACGACTTCATCTTCCGGACCGCGCCCTCGGACCGCCTGCAGGGTCGCGTCATGGCCCAGCTCGCGTCCGAGGAGCTCGAAGCCGAAACCTGCTCGACGCTGTACGTCAACAACGACTACGGCCAGCAGCTCTCCGAGCGGTTCTCGGGCGTGTTCGAGGACGAGTTCGACGGCGAGGTCTTCCGTCAGACCGCGTTCAACCAGGGCGAGTCCTCGTACAGTTCCGTCGTCAGCGACGCGATGAGTTCGCAGTAGACGCGCGACGACTCGACGCACCGAATCCCGTACTTCTTTCGACCGCTGGTCTCCAGGAGCGACGGCCTCGCCGAGTACGCAGCCCTCGCACGCCCCGAGTCTTCAGGTGCGGTCGCTGTCGAGGGATCAGCGGTCGCTGTCGAGGGACCGTGGCTCGATACGGTCGCGTTACTCGCCCGTTCGGTCCGGACGAGATAGTCGCAGCCCTGGACTGGTGGCTGAGCGAAATCCCTCGTGAGGGTGGAATGAACGGCGCGTTACCGACTCGCGTTCGACCGCGGGGCGCGGGCGCACGAGACGGCGTTACACCGCATCTCTGGTATCGGTCACTTATGCTGGAGTGCTCGAAATCGGAGTCCGCCTTATCGCTCTATAACAAAGGTAGCGCCGTTCTCTGTCGTACGTGTGCTATCGACACCAACGTCACGGAAGTTACTGATCATACTGATCGCCGTCGGACTCGTCGGCAGTAGCGTCGCGTTCGCGACGACATCGGCGCCGTCGAACGCCGACGCGAACCAGGTGACGCAGGTCGGCGAGACCCAGGATTCGACGTTCGTCCGCGTGCTGCACGCCTCGCCTGACGCGCCGGCGGTCGACGTGCGCGTCGAGAACGAGACCGTCGCGTCGAACGTCTCGTTCGGGACGGTCAGCGAGTACCTCGAACTCCAGGCGGGGACGTACAACGTGAGCATCGTTGCCGCGGAGAACGCGAGCACGGTCGTCTTCGATGACGAGGTGGCGTTCGAACCGCGGACCGTGACCACGATCGCTGCGTCCGGGGAGATTAGCGAGGGCGCGAACACGTCCTTCGAGCCCGTCCGCTACCAGGACGATGCGTTCACGCCCGCGAACGACACGAGCGCGATCAGCGTCGTCCACCTCTCGCCGGACGCTCCGGCGGTCGACGTGACGGCCGCGAACGGGAGCGTCGTCCTCGCGGACAACGTCACGTTCCAGAACGGCTCTGACTACGTCGCCGTGCCGGCGGGGAACTACACGGTCGAGATTCGGCCCGCGACCGCGACCGACGACGGACCGGTCGTCTACTCCGCCAACGTCTCCCTCGACGCCGGCGAGGCGTACTCCGCGTTCGCCGTCGGCTACCTGAACGTCGAGGATGCGCCCGCAGAGACGCCGTTCGAGGTTCTCGTCACCGAAGACGCCACCTTCTCGCTCCAGCTTCCCGGCGAGGACGAACCGGCGAACGAGACGACGACCGAGGAGGAAACGACCACCGAAGACGCAGAGACGACGACCGAGGAGGAAACGACCACCGAGGAAGCCGAGACGACCACTGAGGAAGAGACGACGACCGAAGAAGCTGAGACGACCACTGAGGAGGAAACGACGACCGAAGAAGCAGAGACGACCACTGAGGAAGAGACGACGACCGAAGAAGCAGAGACGACCACTGAGGAAGAGACGACGACCGAAGAAGCAGAGACGACCACTGAGGAAGAGACGACGACCGAAGAAGCTGAGACGATCGTCGAGAACTGAACGGCGATTGCATCGCGACCGGAGTCACCGCGTCGAGGTCGCGAACTGGCAGTCGCCGCGCCGTGGTCGCGGCGTGGGACGGCTCCGTTATAGTCGCCGCGAACGGCGGCTGAACTGCTATCCGCCGAGGAAGTCCTGGCGGACCTGCGGGTCGTTCAGGAGCGTCGTCCCCTCGTCCTCGTAGCGGTTCTTCCCGTCGACGAGCACGTACCCGCGGTCGCAGCGACTGAGTGCCTCCTTCGCGTTCTGCTCGACCATCAGGATCGCCGTCCCGGCTTCGTTGATCTCGTCGATCTTGTCGAACATCTCCGCGACCAGGTCCGGCGCCAGTCCGGCCGACGGCTCGTCGAGCAGGAGCAGCTCCGGGTCGAGCATGAGCGCGCGCCCCATCGCGAGCATCTGCTGTTGACCGCCCGAGAGCGTCCCCGCCTTCTGGGTCTGGCGCTCCTCGAGGATCGGGAAGCGCTCGAACACCTCCTCGAGCGCGTCCTGGGGGACCTCGTCGAGGATGTACGCGCCCATCTCCAGGTTCTCGCGGACCGTCAGCGTCCCGAACACGTTGTCGTTCTGCGGGACGTACCCGAGACCCAGGTGGATGATGTTCTCCGGCCGCATCGCCGTGATGTCGTCGCCCTGGAACTGGACGGTTCCACCCATGTGGCTCGTCAACCCGAACACGGACTTCATAACCGTCGACTTCCCCGCGCCGTTCGGGCCGACGATCGTGACGTACTCCTCGTCGTTCACGTCCAGGTCCACGTCCGTGAGGATCTGGAGGTCGCCGTAGCCGGCGTCCAGGTTGCGAACGGAGAGGATGCTGTCCTCGTACAACGTGACGTCCGTCGCCGCGTTCGTCCCGGACGTCGAGTCCGCGGGCGACCCCGCCGGCTCGTTCGCGTTCGCCGGCTGGTCCGTCGCGTCCGCGGTCGCGTCGTCGCTCATACCTCACCTCCGAGGTAGGCCTCGATGACGTCTTCGTTGTTCCGGACGTGCTCGGGCGTCCCCTCCGTGAGGATGCGACCCTGGTGCATCACGATGACTTTCTCGCAGTTCTGCATGATGAGGTCCATGTCGTGCTCGACGATGAGGAACGTGTACCCCTGGTTCCGCAGTTCGTGGATGTGCTCCAGCAGCCGTTCCTCGAGCGTGGGGTTGACGCCCGCGAACGGTTCGTCCAACAGCAGCATCTCCGGGTCCGTCAAGAGCGCTCGCGCGAGCTCGAGGAGCTTCCGTTGCCCGCCGGAGAGGTTCCCCGCGTACTCGTTCGCGAGGTGCTCGATGTCGAAGAACTCGAGCGTGTCCCACGCGCGCTCGAGGATCTCCGACTCCTGAGCCTTCACGTCGTCCCTGGAGAACACCGACCGCCAGAGCGACTCGCCGCGCTGGTGCATCGGCGCGACCATCATGTTCTCGAGGACCGTCATCTCCGAGAGTTCGCGTGCGATCTGGAACGTCCGCACGAGGCCGCGTTCGGCGACCTCGTACGGCTCCAGCCCCGTGATGTCCTCGCCGTTGAACTCCACGACGCCGGAGTCCGGCGTGTACGTGCCCGTGATGCAGTTGAACGTCGACGACTTCCCCGCACCGTTCGGCCCGATGAGACCCGTCATGCTGCCCTTCTCGATCTCGAAGCTGGCGCCGTCGACGGCGGTGATGCCGCCGAACGTCTTCCGGAGGTCCCGAACCTTTAGTGGGACGTCAGCCATGTCCGCCGTCCCTGAGGCGGCGTCGAGTTCGACGTCCGACTCGGCGTCCGGGACCGTCACGCTACCGTCGCCGTCGGGCGCGTCGGAGGACTCGGTGTCGCTCACTGCTCTTCACCTCCGTCCGTCGCGACCTCTTTCTGCTTCTTCCCGGGCCGCCCGAGCGGGATGCTCGCCGCGGCCTCCTTGCGATGACCGAGCAAGCCGTCGGGGCGCCGGTGCATGAGGACGATGAGGACCGCGCCCATCAGGAACAGCTGGAGTTGCCGGATCGAGTCCAGCGTGTACATGAGCAGCGGGAAGACGTCCCCGCTCGTGCTGATGGGGAGGAGCGCCTGCCCGAAGCTCGACGGTGCCGGCGGGTTGCCGAGCACCGTCTCCACGATGTTCTTGAAGTACCGCGGTCCCTGGAAGAGGAACGCGGCGAAGATCGCGCCACCCATGACGCTCCCGGTGTTCGACCCGGCACCGCCGATGATGAGTGCGATCCAGATGTAGAACGTGATCCGTGGCCGGAACGTGTTCGGCGTCACCGACCCCTGCGTCCCGAACCAGAGGATGCCGATGAGGCCCATGAGCGCACAGCCGACCATGAACGACTTGATCTTGAAGACGTTCGTATTCTTCCCGAGTGCGTTCGTCACGTCCTCGTCCTCGCGGATCGCCTTCAGGACGCGACCGAACGGCGAACTCCCGATCCGCGTGATGAGGAGGTAGAAGCCGCCGAGGACGACCAGGAGGAACGCGGCGTACGCGAAGTTGTCCACGACGGGCTTTGGATTCGTCGGGATGTAGTTACTGACGAACCCGACGATCCCGTTGATGTACACCTCCTCCCAGAGCCACCCGGATTGACCGAACACGAAGTCGAACGGGTAACTCAGGGTGCGAACGAAGATCTCGAGCGGGTCGCCGTAGTCGAGGATGAGGCCGTCACCGCCACCGAGACCGACCCGGTAGCCGGCGACGTCCGCGCCGCTCAGGGTGTCCGAGAGCAGTGAGAACCGGACGATCTCCGAGAGCGCGATCGTGACGATCGCGAGGTAGTCCGCGCGGAGTCTGAGTGCGGGCAGCGCAGTGATGAGGCCGAGGATCGCTGCCGCGGCCATCCCGCCGGCGATCCCGACGATCAGCGGCAGTCCGAAGCCGCCGACCTCGGCGGCGCTCGTCCCCGACCCGAACACGGGCTTGGAGAGGACGCCGGTGATGTAGACGCCGGTCGCCATGAACCCGACGATACCGATGTTGAACAGGCCCGTGTACCCCCAGTGGAGGTTGAGGGCGAGTGCCGCCATCGCGAACACCGCGATCCAGAACGTCAACTGACCGATCTGGTTCATGAGCCCGCGGAACGGGAGACCGATGACGACGCCGCCGATCAGGTAGAGCGCGAACACGCCGACGAGGAGCGTGATGAGCATGTTCGAGTCGTTCCCGAAGTCGATGCCCATGACGACGGCTCGCTGCTCCTCCTCGGACTGCCCGTACCCACCCCCGTCTTCGGTGTCGCTCATGCTGTCGACCTCCCTGAGAACAGCCCCTGTGGACGGACGACCAGGACGAGGATCATGACGACGAACGCGGCAGCGCGCGCGAACCCGGACGGGATCCAGATGACGGCCGTCGACGCCGTGAGGCCGATGACGAGGCCGCCGAGGATCGCGCCGTAGACGGACCCGATGCCGCCGAGGATGACCGCTGCGAAGATGAGCAGGAGCAGCAGCCAGCCGTCGTTCCAGCTCAGGGTGCCCTTCCAGAGCACGAACATGTATCCCGCGATGCCGGTGAGGCCGCCGCCGATGATCCACGTCGAGCGGACGACGCGCTCAGTCGGGATGCCCGTGATGCGGGCGAGCGATTCGTCGTCGGACATCGCACGCATCGCCTTCCCGAGCTTCGTGCGCTGCAGGAGGACGTGCACGCCGAGCATCAGTCCGCCCGCGACGAGGACGAGGAAGCCGTCGTGGAGCGTGAGCGGGACGGTACCGTCGAGGACGAGCGGCCGGATGCCGGGGACGCTCCCGGCGGCGGTCGTGCCGCGCGTGCTCGAGTCGAACACGAACAGGATGAGGTACCGGAGCGCGAACGCCACGCCGATGCTCGTGATGAGCAGCGGGATGCCGCCGGCGTCGCGTATCGGCTTGAACATGAACCGGTCGATGAACAGCGCGAGGCCGATGGTGAGTCCGCCGGCGACCAGGAGCCCGACGAGGACTGCGATCGGCGTGTCGACGACGTTGATGCCGAGCGCGCCACCGAAGACGGAGCCGCCTGCACCGACGAGCGCGAGCGAACCGATGTTCGCTTCGGCGCCGAATCCGCCGGCGATGAGGTACGTTACGGACCAGCCGGAGAACGCGCCGGCGGTGATGTAGTCACCGTGCGCGAAGTTCGCGAAGTTCAGGATGCTGTACGTCATCGAGAGGCCGATGCCCGCCAGGCCGATGACGAGCCCCCGCATGAGGCCGTCCTTGACGAGGCCGATGACGCCGGAGATGGCGAGGTCACCGGTGACGAGCTGGCGTAGCATGTCCAGCAGCAGGACGACGCCGATGAAGACGAGCGCGGCTGTCATCGGCTTCTCGAGGATGAGCTCTCTGCCTCTGGTTACCGATTCGGATGCTCCCATGTGTGTGTCTTACAAAGAATGCGCGACAAGGAGATAGTTAAGTCTTGCCCGACCTATCAGGAAAAGCGCATAGCTGGTGGCTGTGAGTGCGGCGCTTTTCGAACTCCGGCCCATTCGATTCCGCCCGCTTACTACGTCGGGTTTCTGACGCCTGCCCGGTGGCTGCGAGGCGGTCACGACAGCCGCTCCTGGACAGGACGTATCAGATTCAGACGAGATCTCTCGACGGTCCGTCGAACCGACCGTCGGCAGCGAGACGCCCAGAACTGCCGAATACCCCCACGAAGGACCCGTACGACCGCCGCCGTCACCGGTCGTTCGTTCAGCGTGCTGTCACACCCCTCGGTAGCTTCTGTCATATCCCCTGGTCGAACAAAGAAAGGTCTTTCACCGGCCCCCGCGGAACCCCAATCATGCCGTTGGAGACCCTGGACGACGCCACCCTCGACGGTGCCGCCGTCGCGGTCCGCGTGGACGTGAACAGTCCACTCGAAGCGGACGGCGCGCTCGCCGACGACGCGCGCCTCCAGGCCCACCACGACACGCTCGCAGAGATCGCCGGCCGCGGCGGCCGCGTCGTCGTCCTCGCCCACCAGGGTCGCCCTGGCGGCGACCAGTTCGGGCGACTGCGGCCGCACGCCGACCGGTTCGACGACCTCCTCGACGCACCCGTCTCCTACCTCGACGCGACCTGCAACCAGCAGGCTCGCGATCGCGTCGACGCGCTCGAGGCCGGCGAGGTGCTCGTCCTCGAGAACACGCGCTTCTACAGCGAGGAGTACATGGAGTTCGAGCCCGCGGCGGCGGGCGACACGCACCTCGTCACCGGCCTCGTTCCCGTCCTCGACTGTTACGTGAACGACGCGTTCGCGGCCGCGCATCGCTCCCAGCCGTCGCTCGTCGGGTTCCCGCAGCACCTCCCGAGTTACATGGGTCGCGTGATGGAGGCCGAGATCGACGTCCTCGGGAACGTCGACGAGACGCCGCGCCCGCGCGTGTACTTGCTCGGGGGCGCGAAGGTGAGTGACTCCATCGACGTGGCGTGGGACGTCCTCGAGTCCGGGATGGCGGACTCGGTCCTGACGACGGGCGTCGTCGGGAACGTCTTCCTGCTCGCGGACGGCGTCGACGTCGGCGACGCCTCCTCGGACTTCATCTACGATCAGGGGTACTGGGACGAGATCGATCGGGCGGCGGACCTCCTCGATGCGCACGGGGACGCAATCCGGTTCCCGCAGGACGTCGCCGTGGAACGCGACGGCGAACGCCACGAACTCGGGTTGAACGCACTCCCGGGTCGCGAGGACGAGGCGGCGATGGACGTCGGGAGCGAGACGATCCGCATGTACCGCGACGTCCTCGAGTCTGCGGAGACCGTCGTCCTGAACGGGCCGGCTGGCGTGTTCGAGGACTCGCTGTTCGAGAACGGAACGCGAGAGCTCTACGCGGCCGCGAGCAACCCGACGTACAGCATCGTCGGCGGCGGCGACACCGCGGCGGCCATCCGGAAGTTCGACCTGGAGGGGTTCGATCACCTGTCGACGGGTGGCGGTGCCTGCCTCCAGATGTTGACGAACGGCGAGTTGCCGGCGGTCGAGGCGCTCCGTCACGCACCCGCGGCGCGTGAGGCGTAGCGGATGCGCGTCGAGCGGGCGCAGACAGCCGACCTGACGGCGCTCGTGGACGCGTGGGTGGCGCTCGCGGCGGAACAACGCCAGCACGGCTCGCACTTGCACGCCGCAGCGAACCGCGACCGCATCCGCGAGTCGATGGCGCATCACCTCGTCGAGGACACGTGTCTGGTCGCACGCCCTGGATCGGGTGACGTGCTGGCGTCCGGATCGGGCGACGACGCCGAGGACGGTGCGTCGCTGCCGGACGTGGTGGGGTTCGTGACGTTCGCCGTCGACCCGGACGGCTACGAGATGGACGTGGACCGAGGTGCGGTCGAGAATCTCTACGTCGCGAGCGAGTGGCGTGGTCGGGGCGTCGGTGCGAGGTTGCTGTCGGCGGCGGAGGCGGAACTCGCGTTCCGTGGCGTCGAGGCGGTGTCGCTCCAGGTGCTCGCGGCGAACGACCGCGCGCGATCGTTCTACGAGCGCGAGGGCTACGGCGACCACCGCGTCGTCGTCGAGAAGCGACTCGATGTCGAAACGGATACAAAGGGCAATGACGGAGAGTGAATCACGCGCCAGGAGAGCATGGGCGGTTCATGCACTCGACTTGTAATCGAGACTTCGGGGGTTCGAATCCCCCTCCTGGCTTCTCTCGTTCTGCTTACAATTCAACGCGGCATCTCGAGAGAAAACGCCAGTAGGAAGGCATTACGGGCCTGATGAATCACATCACGCAATAGATAGTTCTCAAGCCGTCACCAGCCGGAGCGGGGTGGCCGCATGATCGAGTGTCCCGCCTGTGGCCACCGAGGCGACTGCTGTTATCGCTGCGAAGACTGCGGGAATGACCTCGTCGACGAAACCAGCACCACGACCGCCGAGCAGGAGGTGCCCCGATGAGCGCCCGTACGGGCTGCACGCCAACGATGGTCTGCCCCGACACCGGCCGGATCATCGCACCAGGCTGGCGGCTTCAGGACGCCCGCGTCGAGTGTCCGCACTGCAATCGCGTCCACCGCCTGGACGAGGTGGTCGCCCGATGACGTTCAGCATAGACTTCGACCCGGCCGTCGACGACGAGACGCCCCTGGAGGCGTGGGAGCGTCGCGTCGACAGCAGCAAGGTCAAGCTCACCCCGGAGACCACGGTCGAGCAGATCGCCGACGCTTACTCCGACGTCGACGACGCCACCGCCGAGCGCCTCGTCGGGAGGGCAATCCAGAACGCCCTCGCGTCCGGCGACACCACTGGCGTCGTCCTCGAGGACTTCCCCGCCGTCGACGACGTCGACGTTGATACCACTGAGGACACCACGAACGGCGCCGAGGACGATTCGTCCGACGGAGACGTCCCGTTCCACAAGCGCCGCGAACAGGAGGCACCCGACCCAGCCCCTGAGCCGGAGCCAGTCGAAGCGGACCAGCAGCCAGCGTCCAGTCCAAGCCCAGGGGATGAGGCCCAGGATGAGACGTCCGAGGACCCGGCGTCAGAATCGGACGGCCAGGCCAACCAGGGCGAACTCCGGGAGCGCGTCGACAAGCTCGAATCGCAGGTGACGGAGCTCGCCGCGCTCACCGATGCCCTCCACAAGCAGAATCGCCAGCTCGCCCAGGTCATCGTCGGCGAGGACACCGTCTCCACTGCGGTGGACGCTGATTCGATGACTGACGTGTGGACGCGCTCGCGTGACCTCGACGAGCGCGTCACGGATCTCGAGCAACGTGTCGCGATGGTCCGTAGCGATGGGAGCGGGACCGCCGACGATCCCGACGGGCGGGCACGGATCATCCGGCAGACGCTCTACAACAAGGCGTCCAGCAAGGACTCTGGCGAGGCCACCCTCACGCGAGACGGCGTAGACTCGCGTCTTGGCGGCGGTCTCCACCGCGACACGGTCCTGGACGCGATGAAGCGTGCCGCGGACGGACACGACGCGTCGAGCGACCACGACGAGCTCGGTTATCGCCCGATCAACGGGGCGACGTCGCTGGAGCCAGTCGAGAGCATCCAGTTCGTGCGTGGCGAGCGCCGGAACCAGCAGAGTTGCGTGGTGATGGATCTGTCTGATGCGACGGGTGGAGAGGTGCGTCAGAATCTGACGACGAAAGATAGCGAGGAGGGGGCCTAACAGATGCCTCGATCACGGGTCGGGAAACCTCCGCCTCTCGACATGCTCTAACCTCCACCCAACCACTCTCTGTAAACATGTGTTCGGTAGCGGTGGGTGCGTTAGCGAGAGCGTAGCGGAGCGTCGTGGAATCGACGCGTCGAGCTGGTGACGCGGACGTTCTCCTCGTCGTCAGATTCTGACGCAAACTCACGCGGATCGAGACAACCCAGCAACCCCAGATGCCAGCGCCCAACACCACACACGACCACGAGATCATCCAGACCGTCGAGGAGCTGTACGCCGACCCCGAGAACCGCGACCGTGCCGAGGGCGGCGTCGCCCCACAGACCGTCGCATCCCACCTCGGGATCGCCCACGCCACCGCGACCGACCGTCTCCGCGACCTCACCAAACAGGGCGACCTCGAGCAGTGCGACGGACTCGAACCCGGCACCATGCGCCCGCGGAAGAGCTACGCGCCCTCTGAATCCCCCGACGGGGGAGGGGGGAGAACTGGGGGTTCCTAACGCTTATGCCACACAATCCACCATCATCTGGTAACGACGCACCGACACAGTCCGTCGTCGAGGCCACCTGTGACGCGGCGGGCTCCCAGATAGCCCTGCGTCCGTTCTCCGAGATGTCAACGACCACCACCAGCCAGCAGACCGCACTCACCGAGTTCGTGCCCGAACCTTCAAGTCTCGGCTTCGAGCCCGACGAAGCGTTCGACGAGCTCGTCCTCGACGAGCCCGACGTCTGCAACTCGTGCTTCGCCGTCATCAAGCGCGACCACCGCCGTGTCGGCGCCGGCCAGAGCGGGCACGACGAAGTCGAGCACGGCGAGACCGGAGCCCGCCTCCGCTTCAACACCGACAACGAGGACGACGACGGGATGGAAGACCTCGTCCTAGAGGCAACCGGCACGCACGGCGAACTCTCGACGTACCCCCCGCGGACCGTCTGCGGAGAGTGCGGCGCGATCGCGGGCCGGTCACCCTCGGAGACGCTCTCCCGACGGGAGGCACTCGCGCGTGTGTCCACCCTCGCCCGGCGCCTCGAGGAGCATGGGCTCCTGGTGTGCGAGCGAGCGATGCGAACGGCCGTCCGTCACGGCAAGTCCCTGGACGAGCACGCTGGCAAGGACATGGACATCTTCCGGGCGGCCGCTGCGCTCGGCATCAAGCACGGTCGCGGACTGGCATCCCGATGACGGCCACGCGTGGCTTCCACATCGCACGGCCCGAGGGCTACTGACCGCTCCCGCGATCGAGGCAGGCGGCCGCGGCGAACCATCATCCCTGGACGTCGGGTTCGCATGTCACGACACGCGACCGCTTCTTCACAGGACCAGCTGCCTGCCACGGGTCGGCAATCGACTGGGCGTCGCACTTGAGTGGCGCTGCCCCGGGGATAACCTGGGATGCGACCGCGAGAGACCGCGACGCGCGGTGAAACCCCGCGCCGGCCATTCCGGTTTTGGAGAATTTGTTACGGATTCCGGTCTGGACGCTCGATGACTTTCGCAACTGAGGTTATCGCCCTGAAATCAGGCGGTTCGTCAGTAATCTCAACAACCCCTTCATCGGCGTCATACCTGACATATTCGGCCTCGCTGACTCTCGGGAGGCTATCGTGGTGTAACTCCACCTTTACATCCCGAAACTTCTCCTCGGTGATGGGCACTTGCCCTGGATCCGCCTCCCACTCGCCGACCTGTGCTGCTAGATCCCCTACGGAAACCGGGCCCTCCTGCTCCTCAAGGTAGTAGAGGGCGTACCGGCACCGTTCTTTGCTCAGGAGGTCAAAAAGCTGGTCCAGCGAGGTCATCCCCCATAATAGATCACCCAGAAGCAAAGCGGTTGTGACTTACTGACACCACCATAGTACCCGGACCGAGACCGGACACCGCCCGAGACTCCTTCTCTGATCATGGCTTCCACCCCTGGGCGGCAGGCGGTTCAACTCCGCCTCCGGGCCTGACGGATGCGACCATGTCCACGCACAGACCAACCCTCAAACAAGAGCTCGCCGAGTACAACTCGCGCCTCGACTACTGCCTACGGAGCCGATACCGGATGACGCTCAAGACGTTCAAGACCCTGAAGGCACTCGTCCAACTGGTCGGCGCCATCGCCGGCATCTACGCGATGCACCTCGGCGCCGACCCCATGACAGCCTTCGCGATCACCGGCGCCATCATCGTCGGCCCCGAATCCATCGAGTACCTCATCGAAGGCCAAGGCCCCACCCAGAACAACGACGACGGAGACAGATCGTGACCCCCGCGGACGTCCTCATCTGGCTCCTCGCCCACCCCGACCTGACGGCGACCGTCGCGACCGCCCTCGCCGGGAGCGCCGGCGCCGCCCGCCACTACCGGAAGACGGGGCGCGTCCCCCTGTCGAGTCTCCCGTGGCGCGCCCTCCGCCGGCTCGGCTACCACCTTCGCCGGCGCTTCTTCAGCACGCCGAAGCCCCCGATAGATGCCCTCGGCGCCATCCAGGGCAACCTCGAGGACGTCCGAGTGGCGCTCGGGCAGCAGTCCTACGAACCAGGCTGGCTCCTCTCCTATCACTACAAGGGCGAGGATCTCAACGCGCGACGCTACTTCTACGACCCCAGCCTCGAGTACCCACACCGCCAACTCCACATCCGAGGCTGGGACCGCGGCGACCACGTCGCGATCGACGCCCACGAGGAACCCGCACCACTCCAGCACCCACGAGCACACCTTCGCGAAGTCGACATGCAGGACGCCACCGCCTGGGTCACCGACGCCTACGACGCTGGGAACGGCCTCGACCCCCGCGGCTTCCAGTAACCATGTGGGAATGCTCACTCCGCCTCGTCGAGGACTGCCGCGAGAGCGGGCTCTTCGACGCACCCCACTCGGTCGACGGCGAAGACGCCTGCGGACCCTGCGCGACCGAGGCGAAACGCCGCACCAAGGACGCCGAAGCCGACCTCCCCTGGCGGATCACCGGCTGACTCGAGAGCCACTTAAAGTATAAGTCCAGTCAGAACACCCCAGAACACTCTCCCCTACCATGTCAACCCGCGACCGCCGTGTCACGCTCGCCCTCAAATGGCACTACCTCGACAACCTCGACGTCAGTGACATCCAGGAGCGCTTCGAGGCCGAGGGAATCGGCTCCTACGCGGCATCCACCATCCGCGGCTACCTCAACGAGGAGCCGAAGGAGGCGGTCATCGAGCAGATCGAGAAGGAGAACGCGGACGTCCGCCTCCAGGTCGCCGAGCGCGAGGAGCGCATGTACCAGCGCGCTCGCGACGCCGAAACCCAGGCCACCGAGGACGAGCCGATCAAGCGCGTGGTCCCGCAGACCCAGCAAGTCCCGCTCGACGCCGACGGCCCAGTGAAGGCGCCGGGCTGGGAGCGCGTCGACCCAGAGGACGAGGATTACCTGGAGTGGGCGGAGCCCCGGGACGTCATCATCCGGTTCACCGACGAGCGTCGCCAGGTTCATCCTGGCGAGTCGATGCCGGTGAAGGCGATCGACGGGTCGCCGAAGTACACGAGCGAGTTCTGCGGGGTGCGTCGCGACCAGCCCGATCTCAAGGGGCAGGCGATGGCGCGCCAGGAACAGAGCTCGCACCTCGAGGCGAAGGCGGACGTCCTCGGCGTCTACCAGACGGACATCAACATGCAGGTGGACGGCGACGTCGATCACTCCGTGGAGCTCCCCGAGGAGACTGCCGCGGCCATCCGCGAAGCAACCCTCCAGGAGGACACCAATGAGTAGCACAGCCGGCGACCCCTCGCAGACGGAGGTGGAGCTGTCGCGTGCGGAGATCCGCGCGGCGTACAACCCCTTCGAGCACGGGTGCTGGCTGGACTTCGCGAACAAACTCACCCAAGGCTACATGCAGGCGGAGTACGACGACTGGAGTCCACTCGGCGACCACCACGAACAGTGGCTCCGACACCTGGCCGGCGAGGCCGACGTCGACGGCGACCTCGCACTCCTCTGTCACCGCGACGGCCTGAAGACCACGATCATCACCGCGTTCGCGGTGGCGTGCCTCGAGTACCTCGACGGCTACCGCGTGATCTGGGCGATGAACACGATGGATCAGGCCTACGAGAAGGCCGACCGCGAACTCAACAAGTTCATCGACCGAAATCCGTGGCTGCTGAACCTCAACAAGCCCCGGGACACGGACTCGAAGAAGACCAAGGAGTTCGCGAACGGCTCATCGCTCACGACGGGCTGGCTGAAGGGCGCAATCGAGGGGGCCCGCGCGCATCTCCTAATCCTGGACGACATAATCAAGGAGCAGGGTGACGGGGAGACCGAGAGCGTGCTTAACTGGGTGGACGGCGTCGCCCAGCCGATGGTCAAGGACGACGGTCGCACCGTGATGGTCGGCACCCGGAAGCGCCCGGACGACATCTACAACCACTACCGCGACTACGAAGGCTACGCGCTCCGCGAGTTCCCCGCCATCCTCGACACGTGGGACCAGGAGTTCCGAGAAGACGACGACTGGCAGGCCCGCCGCCCCGATCCCGCGTACTACACGGAGGTCAACAGTCCGTGGCGCGACGGGGAGACGCTCCAACTCCTCTGGCCTGAGGCTCGCGGCCCAGAGTGGCTCGCGGACAAGCGCACGAAGATGGCGGACTACCTCTTCTGGCGCGAGTACACCCTCACCATCCAGGGCGCGAGCGGGAACCTCATCGAGAAGAGCGACGTCGACCAGCTCGTCGACGACGACGGCTGCTCGATCCGTGGCCGCGAACCTCCACGGGAGCTGACGCCTGGTGCCGGCGAGGCGACCGTCGTCGCGCACGACCCCGCGCAGAGCGACACGGGCGACCTGGCGGCGTTCGTCGCGTTCCGCGTCGGTCGCGATGGCCGCCGACGCCTCCTGGACGCCCACGCCGCCCAAGGCATGCAGCCCAGCGAGATCCGCGCGACCCTGATGGACTTCGACGACCGCTTCGACCCGGCCGTGGTCGTGATCGAGTCGAACGGGATGCAGCAGTACGTCGCGAACGACGCCGTCGAGTTTAGTCCGTCGCTGCGCGCGAAGGTGACCGGCATCCCCACCACAGGCAGGAAGCACTCGTGGGAGAACGGAATCCCGCGATTGCGGACGCTCGTCGAACAGGGCGGAATCCAGTTCTACCGCGGCCACGGCCCGACCGAGGACTTCATCCAGGCCGCACTCTCGCTGACCCTCCAGGGTGGGCGGCTTGAGGGGCACACGCCGGACTACATCGCGGCCTGGTACATGGCCGAGCAGGGAATCCGGCGCCTCGAGGAGATCGGCGCGCTCGACGGCGCCGATGACGACGCGGACGATACAGGGGTTTCAGGGATCTAATCCATGACTGACGACATCGAAACTGGCGCATACAGCGAGGGGTCGTACCGGTCGATCACCAAGGACGTCGCGGCGAAGGCCGAGGAGACCCAGCAGCTCGACGATAAGTACAAGGAGAAGATCCGCGGCGGTGCCATCCAGCCGCCGTTCTACCCGCCGCAGATGGCGCGACTCCTCGAGATCAACCCCACGCACGCGAAGTGCTGCTTCTCGAAGTCTCGGAACGTCGCCGGCTACGGCCTCGAGATCGTGCCGCATCCCGACGTCGACGAGCCCGACGAGAGCCAGCGCCAGATCGCCGAGGACTTCTGGCATAACGAGGACTCGACGTGGCAGGTCGGCCCTGTCGACTCCGAACGCTCCACGCCCGCGGACGTCCTCGAGATGGCGTGGACTGACTACGAAGCGATCGGGTGGCTCTCCATCGAACTCCTTACCAGCACGGACGGAACGCCGACCGGGCTGGCGTGGGTGCCCGCGATGACCATCCGCCGCCGTCGCGATAAGCCCGGATACGTGCAGCTGCGGCGGAACCGCCTCCAGTACTTCGGGAACGCCGGCGATCGCTACGAGAGTCCGGGGGCGTTCGTCGACAGCGAGACCGGTGAGAGCGGGCGCTCGGTCGCGAACCCCGCGAACGAACTCATCTTCAAGCGCAACCACAGTCCGCTCTACACGCACTACGGCGCGCCCGACATCGTCCCCGCAATCCCTACCGTCCAGGGCGACGACGCGGCCCGGGAGTTCAACATCGACTTCTTCGAGAACAACGCCGTCCCCCGGATGGCCGTCATCGTCGAGGGCGGCGAGCTCACCGAGGGCGCCCGCAAGGACATCCACGACCTCCTCCACGGGATGAAGGAGGAAGATCACCGGACAGTCGTCCTGGAGGCGGAAAAACTCCTCGAGGACACGGGCCAGATCCGGATGGACGAGGACGCGGACGACCTGAAGATCCGCGTCGAGCCGCTGACGGTCGGCATCAACGAGGACGCGAGCTTCCAGGAGTTCCGCGATCGCAACGAGCACGAGATCCTGAAGACCCACGACGTCCCGCCGATCGAGGCCGGCCAGATCAAGAGCGGGGCGTTCTCGACGGACGCGGAGGCCCAGCGCAAGGGCTACATCGAGACGGTCATCCAGCCGAAGCAAGACCAGTTCGCACAGCTCCTCTACGAGACGGTCCACGACGCGCTCGGCGTCACCGACTACACGATCGAGTTCCAGACGCGCGGCGTCGACAGCCGACTGACGGACGCGAACGTCGCCCAGACACGCATCGCGGCCGCCCGTGGCGCGATGACGGTGAACGAAGCCCGCGCCGAGCTCGACCTGGAGCCGCTCGACGACGAGGAGATGGGGGAGACGCTGCTCGCGAACATCGAGGACACCAGCACGGATCCACGCCGCGACCCGAATCGAGCGAAGTCCCTTGAGGCGGTGACGCCGCCGGAATCGAACTCGCTCGGGAAGCGCACGGATGTCACGTTGAAAGGCCAGGTCGAGACGATGCAGTTCGACTCCTCGAATCTCCGCGCCGGGCTCTACGATCGGTCGTCGAACGACCTCTACATCAAGTTCCGGCGCGACGAGGGCATGGACCCGATCTACATCTACCGGTTCGTGACGCCGTCGACGTGGGAGGAACTCAAGGACGCCACGTCGCACGGGAGCTACCACTACCACAACATCCGGATGGCGTACCCCTACGAGCGCATCGGGATGGGCGAGTGGCCCCAGACCGGGCGCGCGGCGCCATCCGAGAACGCCACCGTGAGGCGGTTCATCGAGACGTAGCTGGCGGCTGCCGATGACCCAGGGAGATCCCCGACTCCCCTGAGCGAGGCTCGACCGGGAGCTGATTCATGACCGACAACAGCGACAAAGAGCGCAGCGAGAAGCGCGGCGTCCTCGCCACCGGTCGAGCCCGGAAGACAGAGGACGCCGTCGCGGACGCTGCCGACGACGAGGACAGTGAGGACTGACACATGACCGAGCAGAAGAGCGAACAGCTCACCAAGCGCGTCGCGTTCAAAGAGGCCGACGACGACCGCCAGATCGCGACCGGCGTCGTGATGGTCCCCGACAAGGTGGACCTCCAGGGCGACTACGAGCGCCCCGATACCATCCGCGACCTCGCGGAGGGCTTCATGACGCGCCTTTCGAGCGGCGACTCCGAAGGCGGTGTGATGCACGCGGCCTTCCCGGACCACTCGACGCTCGTCGAGAACACCGTCCTGGACGAACCACGCGAGATCGGGGGCGAAGACGTGCCCGCCGGCGCGTGGGTGCAGAGCTGGAAGTTCGACGATAGCGAGCTCTGGACGCTCGTCCGCGACGGCATCCTCTCGGGGTACTCGATCGGCGCGAACCAGGTCGAGTGGAGCGACCCCATGGCACAGGACGACCTCCCGGACGACGTTGCTGTCGCAGAGGGCTATCCTGAGGACGAACCGGTCTGGGAGCTCGAGGATGCGGCCGTCGGTGAGGTGTCGGCGGTCGACATCCCGGCAGTGCCGGACGCGGAGATCCTCCAGACCAAGGACGCGACCGAGAAGCGTGTCGCAGACTACCTCGGCGACCGTGAGGGCTTCATGGCGGAGATGGCCGAGCGTGGCCACTCCGACGGCGAGGCCGAGCGCCTCTGGAACTACCTCCAGCGCGCCGTCGACGAAGACGTCGACGTCGACAGCGTCGACGAGGAGTCAGCGGGCTGGATCGCTCGCGCGAAGGCGTTCTTCACGAAGGGCCCCGGCGCGCCCGCCGGTAAGACGGACAGTGTGACAGACGAGACGGCCGCCACGGATGGCGGCAGTTCTGACGGTGGCAAAGACGCCGCCGACGAAGACATGACGAACGACGAGAACGAGCCCCCTGAGTGGGCCAAGGACCTGCAGGACAGCATCGAAGCAAACAGCGAGCGGATCGAGGACGCCCTCGAGGCCAGCGACGACGACGGCGGTGAGAAGAACGCCGGCGGTGAAGGCGAGGAGGGCGGCGAGAAGGACGCATTCGCCGAGGCCCCGGAGTGGGCGAAGGCGCTCAAGGAGGAGACCGAGAAGAACGCCCAGCGGATCGACGACGTCGCGATGGCGTCCGGCACCAGCCAGCAGATCGACGGCGCCGGCGCGAGCCAGCCGTCCAACCGGAAGTACTCGAGCGACTGGGACAAGACCCTCGGCCTCCCCAACGGTGGTGACGCCTGATGTCGGGCGAGCGCATCTCGAGCGAGCGGTCGCTCAACAAGGTCACCACGAGTGACTTCAGCGGTGGCGGTCTCCTGAACCGCCAGCAGTTCGACGAGTTCTTCCAGATCGCCCAGGACTCCGCGCAGATCATGGACGATGTCCGCTTCGAGCGCCTGAAGGGCCCGAAGCAGCAGATCGACCGCATCGGCGTCGGCGAACGCCTCCTCCGGGAGGCCACCGAGGCCACCGCGGGCTCGCTGAACACGCCGAGCACGGAGTCCATCGACATGGACGCAGTGAAGATGGAACTCCCGTGGGAGGTCTCGATGGAGACCGTCGAGGACACCATCGAAGGCGAGGGCACCGCGGACATCCTCGTCGAGAAGTTCGCCCGCCAGTTCGGTGTCGACTCCGAGGACCTCGCGTTCAACGGCGACACCACGAGCGGCGACGCGTTCCTCTCGATCAACGACGGCTGGATCAGGGACGCCGAACAGCAGGGGCCGGCGGCGAACGTCGACCATCAGAACGCGACCATCGACAAGTCGGTGTTCAACAACCTGATGACGTCGCTGGACGCGAAGTACCGCCGGAACCCCGAGGACCTCGTGTTCATCACGAGCCTCAACCAGAAGCAGAACTACAAGGACTACCTCACCGACCGGTCGACGGCGGCCGGTGACGCGATGCTGATGACGGGCGAGGAGCCGACGCCGTACGGGCGCCCGATCGTCACGCCCGTCGGGTTCCCCGACGACCGTGCGATGCTCACCACGCCCATGAACCTCGTCTGGGGCGTCCACCGTGACGTCAACATGCGCGTCACCCAGGAGGGCGAGGCGGTCGTGAAGCGCGACCTCTACGGGATCTACAACCTGCTCGCTCGCACCGACTACAAGGTCGAGGCCGCCGACGCGGTCGCGCTCGGCCAGAACATCGCGACCAGCTAACGAGGGTGACAGATGGGAACCACCGTAACCCGTGACGACCATCGCTGGGTCGGCAACCAGCGGGAAGTCACGGCTGACGTCACCTTCGACGCATCGTACACCAACGGCGGTGAACCTCTCTCGGCGAGCGACTTCGGGCTCTCGACGATCGAGAACCTCACCATCGAGTCCGCGCTGACCGACGGCGGGCTCCCCGTCGAGTGGGACGACGACAACGAGGTGCTGGTCGTCTACGACGGCTCCCACAGCGAGCAGGCCGCTGGTGCGGCCGCCGTCGACGGTGAAGTGGTCCGCGTGCGCGTTAAGGGGCGGTCCTGATGGCGCGCGTCCGCTACACTGGGAACGCTCGTCGGTACCGACTCACGAACAGCGATGTCGACGTCCACGAGGACGATCCCGAGGTCGATGTCGACGAGGAGACTGCGTCGTACCTCCTGGAGGAGACCGGGCAGTTCGAGCGCGTCGACGAGGCCGGGACAGCGGACGACGATGTCCACGAGGAGGACGGCCCGCCAGACGCTGCGTCGGCGCCGATCGACCCGAGCGACTATACCGTGGGCGAGCTCGAAGCCCAGATCGACGACGCCGACTACAGCGACGACGACCTCACCGTGATCCGCGCCGCGGAGGCCCAGGGGAAGAACCGGAAGGGTGTGCGTGGCGCCCTCGACGTACGCCTGGAGGACTAACCAGCGATGCCCACGGGGTACTGTACGGTCGACGATGTCCGGCGAGCGCTCCAGGAGACCGTCACCGAGTTCGACAGCGGAGCCTGGGGGGCTTCCAACCATCAGGTCGTCGTCGACGCGATCACCGGCCAGACCGAGTGGGTCCAAGAGTCCACCCACCGGCACTGGTACGAATCCACGGAGGTCTCCGAGGACGACGAGAACGTCCTCCCCTCCGGCCCGCTGACGCACACCGAGGACGAGCAGGACATCCCGACGCGCGCGTTCCTGACGACCACGGAGACCGACCGGTCCAGTTACTACCCGCCAACGTGGGTCGACTACGACCCCGACGACAACCCCGACCCGAACTACGGGGAGATGGACGGACTGTCTCCACAGCAGCACCGCGGGCCGTTCACACGCGTCTCGCTCTTCCGGCGAGACGTCCAGACACTCTCGGAGCTGTTCGTGCTCTCGTCGACCGGCTACGAGGACTGGGTCGCCAGCGACGACTACACGGAAGGGAAGGCCGGCGACTACTACCTGCACGTCGACGGCTCCTCTGGCCTGACGCAACTGTATCTCGACACGAACAGCCTGGACTCCGACCTCGAGAATTACGCGGGGGCTGTGCTGGCGACGTACGACTATGGCATCGAAGGCATCCCACAGACAGTGCGACGGGCCGTCGCGTTCCGCGCTGGGTCCGAGTTGCTGATGGACGATCAGGCCGCACTCGGGATCCCCGAGAACAGCCAGCTGGTGGCCGCCGAGTCGAAGAAGCAGGCGATGGAGGATCGTGCCAGCGAGTTGCTCGAAATCCATCTCGCTGATAGCGGGGGTCCGTGATGGCGACGCTCGAACGCGGCTTCGAGGACGATCTCCGCGAGGCCGTGATGGACGACGTCGAGGCGACGCTCGTCGGCGAGGAAGCGAACCTCGTCTACGAGTTCGTCGAGCTCGTCCACGCCAGACTCCGGTCGTACGGTGAGCGTCACGGCTACGACGTCGAGTCGACGATCGACTCACTCGGACAGCCCGAGGTCGACCGGTCCGAGGGGCGGATCGAAGTCACGATCGGGTGGGAGTCCGAGCAGATGGCGCGCTGGGAGTTCGGCACGAGCGACCACACGGTCGAGGGCGACCCCCTGAGCTTCGTCTGGCACGACCCACCCCAGTGGGTGCGCGAGGAGTTCGATCAGGCCCGCGGCGGTGGGGGCCAGTTCGAGTCGGGGTACCGCGTGTTCCTCCAGGAGACCGAGCCATCGGGGATCGAGGAGTCGCGCGCGATCCGTGACGCCCTGAACGGCCTCCGTCGGGTGATGCAGGCGTGACAGCCCCCGACGTCGAGTGGGTCCTGAATCGTCTCGGCGCCGTCGTCGATAGCGTCTCGACGGACTACTCGCTCGCCACGGAGTTCAACGAGGACCCCGTCCGGCTTCGGCGCGTGGATCGGGACAACAGCCGGCTCTACGACGGCTCGGACACCCTCGACATGAGCGAGCCGCTGCACAAGCGCCAGGGCGCGCTCGAGGCGGGCTGCTACGTCGGCGCCGCGAACGTGGACGTCGCGCAGTCCCCGATCGGGACCGAGTTCGACCTGGACGTCGAGCACGTCGTCGGCGTCCGCCTCGAGGGCCTCCACGCCTCGAAGGCCGGGCACGTCGACCCCGAGGGGGCAGACGGCGTCCCGTGGGAGGTACTCAAGCAGCGCGTCCGATCGGCGCTGTACGACCAGCGGACGTGGCCCGACGCCGGCCATGCGAGCGTCGACTTCACGCACCTGATGCTCGCGAACCAGGCGGACACGTCGAGCAACTGGCGCGACTTCTATCGCTGGGACGTCGACGTCGTCTTCAGCGGCTTCGAAGCACTATGAGTTACGTAACCACCAGCACTGACGGAGGTACAGCATGACGGGCGCCGGCTCCGCGAGCCTGGCGTTCGCCCTCGAACAGAGCTTCCTCGGCGATCTTCGCGACGAGGACTCCGACGGCAACACGGACTACTACAAGTTCGGCCGGAACCCCCAGCTCGACGAGCTCGACCTGGACCGCCAGCTCGAACGCCTCGTCGAGGACGGCGTCGTCGAGTCGGTGGACTCGATCGCCGGGAAGGTCGATGGCGCCGTGGGCGTCACGGCGGTCGTCTCGAAGGACACCTTCGGGGAGGTCCTCGACTGGGTGTTCAACGACGGCGGCACTGCGTTCACGGACGGTCTCGCCCAGACGGGGCGGATCTTCGCCGGGGTCGACTACATCGGCGGCACCTGCGAGCGCGAGCTCGAGGGTGTTACGCCCGTGGACTTCGAGATCGCGTACGACGACGAGAACAACACCGTCACGTACAGCGTCTCGTTCCTCTACGCGGACGAAAGCAACGACTCGACGATCGACCCGACGAGCATCACGGGGCCGACCGACGGGAACGACGTCCCGTTTCACGGCTTCAGCCTCGACATCGACGGTACCACCGTCTCCAAGCTCTCGACGACGACCCTGTCGATCTCGAATATCAGTCGCTACCAGTGGGGAGCGAGCGAGATCGCGGAGGAAGCCGTGATGGCGCGCCCGGAATCGACGCTCGACGCGACCGCCATCTTCAGCGGGCCGTCGCGGCTCGAACTCGCGTACGGCGGGAGTGGCTCCTCGTCGCCGCAGGCGTCGATGTCCTCGGTCACTGGGACCGTCACGCTCTCCGTGGGCGGGTCGGACGTCGCGACGTTCAGTCTCCCGAAGCTGAAGCCGGCGACGTACTCGTGGTCGGACCTCATCGGGGAGGCCGACCTCACGGACCCGACCACGTTCCACGTGAACGGTGGCGTGTCCGTCTCCACGCCCTAACTCACCATGCCCCGGAAGACCCGCACGATCGACGTCGGAGAGAAGCACGACGAGCTCGACGCGCGCCTCGACGAGCTCGCCGAACAGACCGCGGCTGGCGACGCCGATCAGGACACGCTCCAGGAGGCGACGCGCATCGAGACGCACCGGGACGCGCTCGCCGAGGTCGCACGCGAGCACGGCGAGGACGCCATGATCACAATCGGGGCGCTCACCGCCGGCGAGTACGGTCGTGCCGAGGACTACATAAAGGCCTCCGTCGACGACGACAGCGACGCTGCCGACGGCGTCAGTCGGATTGTGTTCGTCGCGACCGGCCTTCAGGACGCTCCGTTCCTCGAGTCCGGTCAGAGTCACGAGGAGACGATCGCCGTCGTGAGCGATCAGAGTCCGGCGCTCGTGCAGTTCCTCGAGGCCGAGATCAACGAGGTGACGACGCCTGATGCGGGAAACTCGAAGAGCTTCGCCGAGTTGCTCGCGGAGAAGCAACGCCAGACGACGTCGACCGACGAGTGACCACGCAGTACGCCTGCGCTCTCCTCATGTCCGATGGGCATGATCCGCGCCAGATTCGCGAATACCGGTGGCGGGACGTCGAACGCTACCTCGCACTGAAGATGCTCATGCCAGATCTGGGAGGTGACCTCCTGTGACTGAGTTCGGCACGAAGGCCGTCCTGGACCTCGAGGTGAGCGACGCCAGCATCCGGAACGCACGCGCCGAGATTGAGGACGAACTCGGTGGCGTGTCGGTCGACGTCGACACGTCGACGTCCGGCCAGCTCGCCTCGAGCGCGAATGGGCGTGCGTCGAAAGAACGGGCGATGAGCCGCCAGCTGCTCTCGGACCAGGCGGACTCGGCGGAGTCGATTGCGGCGGACTCCGACGACCTCGTCGAGCTCGCGCACGACCGGAACGAGCTCCTCGAGGAGCTCGTCGAGACCGCTGCAGGTGGAGGTGCGGGAAGCTCGCTTCGTCCTCGGAGTGGCAGCGGTGGTGGCGGTGGTCTGCTCGGGGGAGGGATGCTCCTGGGTGCTGCGGCTATCGTCGGCGCCCTGACGTCGTTTTCGTGGCCGGATCTCCCGTCGCTCGAGATGCCGGATGCGCCGAAGATCAGGATTCCAGACGGCAGCGCGTTCCCTGATCTCGACGTTGTCGACAACCCGCCGAAGCTGGATGTGACGCCGGATCTCCCAGCGCTCGGGATCGAGGAGCCTGATTGGCTCCCAATCACCGTCAACCTCCCCAGTGGCGACGGGAGTGGGTCGGGTGCGACAAAGTTGGCAGCGGCAGGCGCTGCTGGTGGTGGACTCGCCCTACTCGCGAAGGCACTCGGCGGAAGTGCGTCAAGCGGCCTTGGAGCTTCAGCAAGTGCTACGGCTGGAACCGGATCGCTTCTCAGTGTTCTGGGTATCGCGGCGCCGGCGGTTGCGGGGTCACAGATGCAAGCGCCGTGGAAGGCAGGCGACGAGAAAACCCCTCGGAATAGCGTCCTGGGTCAGGGCACGATGACGTTCGGGATCAAGCCGCCGAATCTGGTGGAGATGTTCGGCGGGAATGGTGACTCCAATGGGACTCAGCAGCGCGTGAACCCGACAGGGCAGGCGCAGGAACGTGCACAGGCGAATATCCCGTCGTTCCTCACGTCAGGCTACAGTCGCGGGACCGTCGACACCATCCGCGAAGCCCGGCAGAGTAACTCGGACGTCTACCGGGACGACATCCGGCGTCGACGCACCGGCGCGTTCGGTGGGAACCGAGCTCGTGAGTCTCGAGAAAGCGGGAACACGACGATCGACGTCACGAACAAGATCACCATCGATGCCCAGAGCCTCTCGAAACTCGAACGCGAGCTAAAGCGTGAGATGGAACAGGTGCGTCGCGACCTCGAACGCATCAAAAACTCCAGACGAGTCTAATCCGCTTCGCGTTTTCGCATGTTGTCCCATTCACCTACCCCCAGCCCGAGAGCGGAGGATATTAGGCCAATTCCGGCACCTTCGACCCCCCACCACGAGTAGAACAGTAGCGTCACCCCCACAGCTGCTAGAGTATATATTAGAAGTCTGATTGGACGGCTTACGGGCATACTTGCCGAGGTCGGCCGCCCGGTTGATAAATCTAAGCGCAAAGCCAGACAGCACTCCCTTAAAAGATGACCTACGTCAACCCGACCCTTACCATCCCGGACGCCAAGATCGACGGCCAGACAGTCACAGGAAAGTTCGTTTTTCCTACCAATGTTCGGTATGAGATTGGTGCCGAGGTCGACCCAGTCATCCAGGACTCCGGCACGATCCGCGCAATTTCCAGTCTCGTCCTCGACTACCTCGAGGGCGACGACGACGTCAGCCTCGGCGAAAGCAACCGACAGCAGCTCTCCCTCGACAAAGGCCTCGGCCTCCACACCGTCACCTTGGACTTCCAAGGCTACACTGGGAGTCCACACCAGTGGGGCGACACCGGCAACGGCGGCACCACCACCGACGCCACGAGCGAAGATATTCACGCACAAGTCTCAGTTCTCGACCGCTACCTGATGAAGACCGAGATCGACTCGGGAAACCCCGCAACACTCGAGATCGCCGAATACTCGGAGCCTGGTCGCTACGAGCCACTATCCGTGGTCGTTCGCGACCCGAACTTCACGTTCGACTCCGTCGAGGAGTCCAGCGTCTGGGACGGCTCCATGACGTTCGTCGAGACCCTCGACATCGAGTCCTACACCTCCGGTACCCCGCAGTCACCCCAGTAACTTATGCCTGAGACACTCCAGTTTTCGACGCTCGTCTTCCCACAAGCCGGGCGTGACCGGCAGGAGCGCTCGAATCGACAGAACATCGCCGCGGAGGGCGCGCTCGCTGGCGGCGCCAGCATCGTTGAGGACATCTCGAGTCTCCCCGGCGAGCAGACGCTGAGCGGGGCCTACCTCGGCGACTACGCCAAGAAGCAGACCGACGAGCTCGACGAGCTCGTGAGCTCGCCGGACATCGGTCCGATCCCCGTGTTCGCGCCAGACGGCGAGACGTCGCTCGCGGGCTACTACGTCCTCGAGAGTGGCCGGACCAACCCGGAGACCGCGCAGAGCGACAGCCTCCAGCGGTTCGACGTCGGCCTCACCCAGAAGGGCACTCGGAACAAGCACTGGCGGATGGTCGCGACGAACCCCACTCAGGTCCAGAACGACTTCGGGAGCACGCAGGCGTCGCGCGTGGCCGTCCCGGGTGCGGCGTCGAAGGTGCAGTGGGTCGATCGGGAGACGGGCGAGACGGCGCTCGCGAGCGGGGACGTCGTCGCGACCGCCAGCGGCGAGTGGGCGGACGTCGACCTCTTCGACCCCTACACCGACGACCCGCTCGGCGCGTCGGAGCCGGCGCTCATCTACGATGTCCCGTACGACGTCGAGGAGGGCGTGGACGTCCGCGTCTGGGATACCCGCGGTCACGACTCGAAGCTCGACAGCGACGGTGACGTCCAGTGGTCGAAGGTCTTCTCGCCGGACCACGACTACTCGGGAAATCTCGTCGCGGACACCGGGCGGCTCCGGGTCACGTTCGACGAAGAGGGGTCGCCCGGGATCAGCGCCCAGCGCTGGAACGCGGTATCGGAGGCCTGGGAGAGTGTTAGTCCGAGCACGACCGATTGGGAGGTCCTGGACGTCGACGTCGTCGGCATCGGCCTAGAACGTGTCGACGCGTACGTCCTCTTCAGCAACTTATCGACGGGCGACATCTTCGCACTTGATGCCGCGATCAAGCGCGGTCTCGAGGATGTTCTCTGGACAATTCCCGGGAACTCGTCGGGGCCAGTTCCCTCGGGGCTTGATGACCTCCTGGACCCGACCGCGTCGCCGCGCGTCATTGACGCGTCGGAGTCGAAGCAGCTGCATTCGCGTCGTAGCACTCGCGAATAACCCCTGTCCTCATGCCTACTGCACCCAGTAATCTGGCGGCCAGTCGCGGCGGCATCGGCGAGATCGCCCTCGCCTGGACGAATACCGAGACCTACGAAACCGTCGAAGTGTATCGTTCGGCGACGCCGGGCTCGGTTGTCGACGACTACGAGCTCGCGGAGGTCGTGGACGGCACGACGGAGGCGTACACGGACACGGACCGCCGTGACGGGGAGCGCCTGTACTACCGCGTCGCTGGCGTTACAAACGGAACACGGTCGACGCTTTCGAATGAGGCGGACACAGTCACGAGACTCCCGACGCCGATGGACCTCGCTGCCGCACCGGGATCAACCTCGATTGACGTGTCGTGGACGACGAATCACGACGCTGGGTGGACGCGAGTTGAGTACCGGCCGTCAGACGTCGACACCTGGACGCAGGGCCCTACCGTCGACGTCGACGACGACTCCACGGCCACCCTCACTGGGCTTCGAACTGGCGAAGAGTACAAAGTTCGCGCCCTTGCGATCACCGAGCACCTCGAACGGGTCGACGGCACGCTTTACGTGCTCGCTGGCGAAACTGAGCCGGTTGTGAACGACGATAGCACTGAGTTCTATGCCCAGATCGTGTGGGAAGAAACTGGCCAACTCGTCATCGAGGACGCCGCTACTATCGGCCTCACGGAGATATAATGATCCACTGCATTGACCTTCGGAACGAGAATGGTACAGTTGCCGGCGGGGCAGCGGTGGGGCCGTCTGCGGTGTACTCTGGAGAAGCGGTGGCCGTTCACGTCAAAGAGACATTGCTTATGGGCGAACCTTTTTACCAATTGGTAGGTACAGGTCACTATGCGAAATTCGGTATCCCTTTCTCGGCGGACGCTTTTGGCTGTTACTGGGACAAGTGTTGCCGTCGCGGTTGCCGGATGTAATGAAACGGAGAGCCAAGTCTCGAGTACTGAAGCGACGGTGTCAACTAAGCCACAATCTCCTACAGAGACACTCGACATCACCGCCGACAATACAACCACCGTATCGACGAAATCCACGTCGGCACAGCCAACATCGGCTACGAGAACGCAATCAAACGATCTCGTAATCCAAAATGGCGAGACGAAAATTGGTTCGTCAGAGTTCTACGAGCGTATCGTGTGGGAAGCAACTGGCCGGCTCGTCATAGAGAACGGCGCTGGCATCGGCCTCACGGAGACAGAATGACTAACGACATCGAACTTCGGAACGAGAACGGCAAGATCGTCGGCTACGACAGTAATGGAAACAAGGTCCCCGTTACCTTCGAAGACGGAGCGTTTGATTCGGTAAGTACAGACGAAGCATCGGTCGGATCGTCGCCAGTAAGTCGCCCGGTCGTGTCGAACCAAAATACCACCGTTTACGTCGACCCAGTCAACGGCAGCGACACCGGCGATGGGACTCAATCAAATCCAATCGCGACAATCCAGGAAGCGGTCGACCGGTGCCCGATTTACCTGCGCCATCAGTACACGGTCGATCTGACAACGTCGCCATCTCTCCCGGTGACGTACGATGAGGATGTCCTGATTGACTCGGTTATCGGGACTGGACAAGGAGGTATCAATGACAGCTTGGCAGATGAGGCAGGCCCGGTCGTAAACCTGCTACTTGACGGGGATAGCGACACCCCCAGCAACGTCGAAGTCGGGAGTATAACTGTCGGTAGCTGTGTCGGCACGGCTACCCCCAGGATTGATGGCGTTCACATTCTTCGGGAAGGCCCTTATTACGAGGAGCTGAATGGCATTGCGTTTTACGGAACAGAAGAGGGGTCAGTCTGGAACGTCGAATTTGACGGCGGGACGACGTTCACGCGCGGTGTACTGGCGTACGCGTCGGGTCTTGATGTCAGGGATGTGGATGTGTCCAACTGTGACATCGGACTGTCCTCCAAGCGAGGAGGGCATATCCAATGTCAACGAACCACCGGAAACGCGAACGAAAAAGCGCATAATGCAACCGAATCCTCGACGATAATTATCTCCGAGAGTTCTGCATCTGCTCCCGATCCCCCTGGGTCGTGGTTTGGGTCGACTGCGTACGACATCGATAACCGGCGTCTATATCGAGATTCCCAGCGAGAGCGGAACTGGTACAGCCTGTTCACAACGACCGATACTGACGATACGACCACGTTTGACGTCGACACCGGGTCCCTACCAGAATCACCTGAAGCGATGCTCGTCGATCTATACTTAGAGACGCCCAGCACATCGTCGGGAACTGTCGATATGCGGGTCAATGGTGTAAGTGCCTCGGACTACCTATATACGGACATATCCGGAACGACGAGTACCGGGGAGAGCGAGATTAAGCTTGGTGGATTCGGCGGAAACGAATCCGCGTATGGGCAGTTGCTGGTCTCGTCTGCAAATTCGATTCTATCAGGTGACAAGTACGTCAGCGTCGCCCAGTCGAACGGGTTCAGCGCGGGGAGCGATACGATGCAGGTTGCGAAATTAAACAGACTCCAACCAGAAGTCGACAGTCTGAGAATTTGGTCGAACACGGACATGGTAGGGCGCATGGACGTCTACGGATACACATTCGGAAAGTAGTGAAGCTCACTGAACAGCTGTCCCATTCCTCAATACTACTTAAAAATGCCAGTTACAACTCAAACAGAGCTACCGGGCGTCCAGAACCTACGAGCAGATGCCTCAGAATCGAGTTTACTCACCGCCCTCGTCGACGACACTATCACGCACGGCACGTACCGCTGGCAGTACCGTGTCTACAACTCCGGCGACGACTGGACGGAACTCGGCACTACTGACCACGATACCAACGACCTGGCCATCACGGGGCTGACTGTCGGCGAGGAGTACGCGATTCGAGCCCGCACCGAAACCGAACACGCAATCACGGCGTACGTAGAAATCTCACCGGTCAGATTGATTGCCGGCCCTACCGACCTCTCCACAGACACCGTGACGGCATCAAGCGTCGACCTCTCCTGGACGGACAACACCACCACCGAGGATGACTACGTCCTGCTGCGCGCTCGCGAGTACGCCGATGGCTTCGAACCGTACCGCGAGCACACCGTCCTCGCCCCCGACACGACGGCGTACACGGACACCGCGCTGGTGCCGGGCGAGACGTACCGGTACAAGGTCCGCGTCCGGACCGAGCACGTCTTCGCCGACAGCGGCGTCGAGGAGATCACGGCGGGGTCGATCGGGCTCGAGCAGGGCCGCGTCCCGGCGAGCGGCTGGCACGTCGAGCTCGAGCATCCCGACGGGCGGACGGTGCGGCCGACGGTCGCGGGCGACCCCGAGCGGTCCCCCGCGTTGAACGGTCTGCCGACGGTGCGGATCCCCGTGGAGGACGACCGGGACTGGACCGCGTCGGGGTGGGAGCAGGCCGCGATGCGCGTCTGGCACGACGGCAGGCGGGAGCCGATCGACGAGGTCACGGACATCGACGTCGACGTCGGCGAGGCGACGGCCGTCCTGGAGGGCGTCGGCGGCACCGAACTCGAGCAGACCGTGGAGGTGTCGGTCGACTCCCAGCCCGGGCACGACCTCGCCACCGACCTCATCACGGACAACACGCCGTATGCGGCGAACGTCGACGACCCCGCGTCGAACAGTCAGGGCGAGACGCTGATGCAGGCCGCGGACTCCTCGGCGGACTTCTCGGGCGTGACGACACTGTCGTCGACGGACCCGGTCGTGATCGAGGGTGGCGAGCTGGCGCTCGCGCAGTCGTGCTGGGTGACCGAAGGCGAGAACGCGACCGTCCAGGGCGGCGGGAACATCCCCCTGAGTGGGGCGTCGAACGGCGCCGTCCACCAGCTCGACGCCGCCGGCGAGTACCTGGAGCTGGACTTCGATGTCGACTACCGCGTGCCCGCGTCAGCGATCGCGGTCGCCGTCCGGATGTGGGAGGATAGTGGGTCGCCGGCGTGGACGGCGTACTTGAACGGTGACCCGATCGACACCGTCTCGGGTGGCGTCGGGATCAACAAGGACTGGGACTTCCTCGACGGGTCGACGTTCGACGGCGACGGCTACGACGGCCCGGACCTCACCCCGGGCGGGAACCCGCACACGTTCCGCCTCGAGGTCGACTCTGCTGCCTCCGACGAGGAGTTGTTCGTGGACGTCATCGCGCCCCACGACTCCCGATTCTCGTACACGTTCGACAACACGCTCGATAGCAATGACGCCCTCGCGGGGCCGGAGAAGAAACCCGACGAGTTCGATGTCGTGTTCGATGTCGCGACGAGTGTGTATTCCGTGACGGACGGCCGTGTGGTTCTTGAGATGGATGACGTATCGGGTGCACAGGCAGTTGCGGCCTCGAACGACGGTGGGTCGACGTGGACGGAAGCATCCAACACCGAGACTCTCGACACAACGTTCGGGAGCGCTGGCAGCAGCATCCGTGCTCGGGTGACGCTATCCAGGTATGGTTCGTCGTCGACGACGCCGACGCAGGGGACGCAGGGGCAGGCGATCGACTCCATCAACGTCTACGCCGAGCTCGAAGACATCCCAGTCGTGGAGAACCGGCGCCTCGAGGGGAGCCTCGTCGACGTCCTCTCGGAGATCGCGCGGGACGGCGACTACATCTGGGAGTACCGCCGCAACGCGGACGGCACCGAGAGCGTGGAGTGGACCCAACCCGGCCAGCGCTCGGGCGAGCTCCGCGGCGCCGTCACGAACGCGAGCGTGACGAAGCAGACCGGCCAATTCACGACGAAGGCGATCGTCGAAGGCTCCGCGCAGCAGCGGAGCGGGGAGCGCGTCTCCCTCCCCCACGGCACGTGGGTCGCGCTCGATCACGACCGAGTCAAGCCTGGGAAGGAGGCGGTCCGTGACCCGAGTACGGGCGACGAGTACACGCGGGGGGCGGACTACGAGATCGACAACCTCGACGGGGAGCTGAAGGCGCTCTCGTCAGGGTCGATCACGGACGGGCAGGAGGTGGCGGTCGACTACCCGTTCGAGACCCGCGGCGAGTACGCGAGTGGGCAGTGGTCGGGGGATGCGCGCGAGCTCACGAAGCAGACGTTCCCGGGGTTGACGACGGATCGGGCGTGCCAGCAGGGTGCGCTCCGGATCGTTCAGGAGACGAGCGAGCCGCTCTGGGAGGCCGAGGTCACGGTCGAGAATCAGGTCGGGTGGCGGCTCGTCGAGGCGATCAACCCCGACGTCCTCCCGGGCGACGAAGCGCTCGAGGTGTGGTCCGTGGAGGCGTCGCCGCAGGGCGTCCGGCTATTCCTGGGCTCGCGGCCGCGGCTGTCGGAGGTCGTCGATCGCCTCGAGCGCCGGGTCGAGGCGACGAGCCGCCGTGTGTAGTGTCGTCGGTTGAAGTTGTGTGAGGGGGTTACTGACCAGCCTAATATCTTTGTGCCCAGGCTTAACCCCATTCGCATGACTGTTCCTACTGGTGAGACCAGGGCCGTCGCTCCCAAATCCCAGATGGGGACAGGCCCACCACGACTGACTGAGTAAGAGCTCCCTAGGGGGAAACAAGACGGCCCACCTCTCACCGGCCTACAGAGGCACCCCACCCCCAAGCCCCATTTCCGGTCGGAGGGACCTGACATGGTAGCCTCCGACCGTTTTCTTTCGAGGTCTATAGCCCTGGGTCGGAACGGACTCGAGCGACGGGTCGAGGCGACCAGCCGTCGGGTGTGAATTCGGTTTGAGGTTACTCTTCGTACAGCAGTTTCACTCGGGCGTCGAGACGGTGGCAACGATCTCCTATTCGGGGGAACAGTCCGCGATTTCAGAGATACTGACCGTTCCGTCGTTTTGAACAATCACCTTCTGCCCAGCGTACTGAAATTGGATTACTCCTTCATCTAAATCATCCACTATCGCATCTAGTGCTTCAGGATCAACAGAATCATACAAGGGAGGTAACTCCAACGTCTCGACGCCCGTCTGCGCTGATACGGACTGAAGAACCCGCATGGTAACGGAGAGGCTGTCTGTAGTTGCCATAATCCGCGTTGAAAACTTGTGGAGATAAGCGTATCGGAGACCCACCGCGATTACCAAGACTGATATTTGGATAGACCTGAGCAAGTCATATGGATACCTACTCACCAAATTTGCTCCATCAGCTCTGAAATGAACCTCAATAAGCAAGATTTCCAGCAGTAGGTCCCAGCGTTCTGGACCAGAACTAGCCCCAGTAGCTAGTTAGCCGGGGAGAGATCGGCGTCAGTCGAGCAGAATGGATTCCGCTTTCCGCACTCGCGCAAACGTCTCCCGATCAGGGACTTCCCCGCTATCGGGATGGTGCTTCCGACTGAGGCGACGCACACTCGCCTCGACGACGTCCGGATCCGTGTCCGCGGTCACGCCGAGCACCTCGCGGGCCTCCGCTTCCGGCATCCCGTTTGACGACCGAGCGAGCGGCGCCGCGACCGCATCGGGCTCGCCATCGGCGGGCGGGAGGCGGGCGGTCGCGAACTCGCTCTGTCCAGTGCGGACCGGTCGGTCGTCCATCTTCCGCTTCTCGGTGAGGTAGAGCCCGAGCGCACGGGCGTTGTCGCGGAGACCAGTGTAGTGGTCGGCGGCGATCGCGTACTGTTCGCCATCCATCGACCAGCGCACGACGATCCCGGGGTCGTCCGGGCTCGCGTCCGCGTACGGGCGGCCGTCTCGCTTGCGGTGTGGGGCGGCGGTACTGATCCGGTAGTCGTCGACGTCGAGGCGGTCCTCGAGCTCCGTCTCAATCCCGGAGAGCGCCGAGGCGAGCGTCACCGAGAACTTGCTCGTGGACGCGCGTTCGCCGTCGGATGTTCGATCGAGCGTGGGTGGCCAGTCGATCTCGCCCCCCGTCCGGTCGATCTTACTCGGACTCGGCATCTTCACCACCGTTGCAGACGATGTCGCGGAGTTCGTCGCCGAGGTCGCCGTGGGCGTCGAGGGCTTCGAGGTCGCCCTCGAGGCGGTCGAGGCGCTTTCGGATGCGGCTGATGGTCTGGTATCGGTAGTCGTCGCTGATGTCTTCGTCTTCGCCGGAGATGATCTCGCGTTCGCGGTCGGTGAGGAGTGCACGGCGGTCGGCCATGACACTGGGTTGTGCGTCGCCCATACAGTATCTTGTGTACCCTGCTGCCAAAGGGATTGCGGATATACTGTCAACGTTGCGGCTATGATGCTAACCTTTATGGATATACAGCATAGTGTATACTATAGGAGGCGCGGGACGCCGGTCGCAGAAAGGCCGGGGCGTGCTGGAACACGCCCGACCGCGCTTCTTCACAGGAAGTGAGGAAGCAATGTCAGCTACGAACCCCCAACAGAAAAACGGTATCGCATCGACCCAGCGCCAGGTCACGCAGGACGTCGTCGACCAGATCGCGCGCTCGTTCACCCTCGGCACTGACGCCGAGGGCTACACGCACCACTACTACCGGCCCGCCGACGCCGTCGTCGTCTTCGACGGCCGCGAACTCGACCACGTCGAGCACCTGGACGGCCGCCGGCTCGAAGCCTGGGAGCGCTACATCGAAGGCAAGCGCGGGTGGCGGAGTCACGGCCCGCACAGCGAGATCGGGATCAGCGAGGACGACCGCCGGAAGCGCAACGGAGGCGACGACTGATGCCCGAGCACAACACCGAACTCGGACTCGAGGGCGTGCAGACCGAGCCGATGTCGGGCGGGATCGCGTTCGACCTCGTCACGCGCCAGCCGCTGTTCGTCGTTCGCGAGGTCGCGGACGGCCTCGCCGAGTACCACGACGAGGAGGACTTCGATCTCCTCGGGTACAAGACGCATCCGTACCTGCCGGTGCGTGCGGACGACACCGTCTACGAGTGCGTCTACCTCTCCGACATCACAATCGACGGCGTCCACACGTGGGGAGACACGCAGACGTACGACTTCCCGCGCGGCCGCCTCGCGCACGTCCCGATCGAGCAGGCCTGGAGTACCGGAGGTGACGACTGATGGGGCACTACACGTGCGACCGCCCCGGCTGCGAGACCGAGTACACCGTCGGCGAAGACGAACCGACCGACGGCATGTTCGTCTCCTACTCGGTGAGCCCGCACGACGTCGACGACATCGACAAGCGCGCGTTCGCACTGTGCGCGGGCTGCGCTCGCGGCCTCGAGGCCGCTCTCCCGGAGGGAAGCGACTGATGCCCGCGCACCTACCTGAGTACGAGATGAGTGCGGCGACGCGCGACCAGCTCGCGAGCGACCTCCGCGAGGCGACCGACGGCGTCGACAACGACATCATGTACCTCCTGGAGCTCGTCGCGGACAGCCTCGAGAACGAGAGCGCGTTCGAATCCGACCGTCAACGCCTCCAGTGGGCGGTCTCCCAGCTCTGCCAGGAGACCGACTTCGTCCCCGTCCTCGACAAGGTCGCCGCTACCGATGAGATCTCGCCCGGGTGCCAGGAGGTGCGTGAGCTATGACTCCTGCGCCACGCGGCACGTTCGCAGTCACGTTCGAGGAGCCTCGCGGGCCGAAGAAGCGCCTGCGGTTCACGCGCATCGAGCGTAGGACGCCAGGCACGTGGTGGCAGACCACCGAAGAGTTGACCGGGTGTGGGTGGCGGATCCTGGACCGCGAGCGCGTCGACGACGTCAGCCTCGAGATGGACGCTCCAGCGGTCGCCACGGGGCCCCAGCCATGAGCGCCACCACCAGCGGCGGCGACACGAACACGATCGTCGCAGTCACCGAGCGCGACATCCGCGCCGCCTGCGAGTACCTCTTCGTACACTCCCTCCGGGACACGCCCGGGTGCTATCACGTCTACGGCGAAAGTGGCGCGCAGTACTTCGTCGACCTCCGCAGCGGGATGTGCACGTGCGAGGATGCGCAGTACCGGTGTCCCGACGGTGGGTGCAAGCATCGGCGGCGCGTCGAGTTCGAGCTCGGCGAGCGCGAGATCCCCGGTTGTATCAAAGAGCACGATATGGATCCGCGGCTCGTCGACGCGCTCGACAGTGTGGTGGGTGAGGATGCCTGAAGTGTTCGCGGACGACGTCGACCAGGACGAGGTCTACGTCGTGAAGGGTGGCGGGGAGCACACGCGGTATCACGTCGACGAGGACTGCGAGCCGCTCCAGCGCTCGCACCGCGGGTCGAAGGCGGTGCCGGTGACGCACCGGGTGCTTCGCGGCCTCGAGCTGTGTGGATCGTGCGGGAGCCCGGCGGAGCGGGCCGGGACGCGGCCGACGCTCGCGGCAACGCTCCGGAACGACTACAGCGCCGACGACATCGGAGGCCACAACGCATGACCGACCAGACTGCTACATCTACGAGCGGCACCGCAAATTTTACCCCTTTCCGAAATAGCATCAGTGAGTTAGGCAACATGTCTGAGGGGGCGTGGGAACTCCCCCCACTCTGCCCCCTCCCACGTCCTGTAGACGGTGAACGCGTAGCCGTGGGTGGTGATTGGTATGTCTGAGGACGGAACTTCACGGTTCGTTCCCACCGGTCGGTACCTGGTCGTCTCCGATGGCGGGGCCGATGAAGGGCGAATCGAAGCGGGGCCGTTCGACAAGGTCACAGCCGCGATCAAGGAGAAGAATCGACTGAACCGCGAGAGCCACTGGATGTGCTCCTACGCGGTCGACCACGAGATGAAGGAGGTCGACCGATGAGCGATTGCGACCGATGCGGCGCGTGGCTCGACGACGTTGAGCGCGGCGACCCGAGTGGACTCTGCTTTGACTGCAAGGGCGTCGACGAGAGCTGGCCCTGGAACCCCTGGCGCTGCGATGCCTGCGGCTGGTTCACCGGGGCGGCGCACAACGGGGTGGAACACGACTGCTCCGAGGAGATTCCCGGCGAGCAGACGACCTTAGTTGCGGCTACGGACGGCGGTGAACGGTCTGGTAAGTCCACACCGGGACCTGACCAATTCGGGGGTGGCGAGTGATGGTGCTCGGAGAGGCGCGCGAGCTCTCGTTCGCACATCCGAACACGGAGTTCTACCTGCCGAGCTATCCACGGACGTACTCGAGTGCGGGTATCCACAATGGGGAACCGACCGGCGAGGTCGTCTGCGTCGCCTGCTGGGAGAGCCACATGAACGTTGACGAAATCGAGCACGAATCGACGTGCCCCCAACGCCACGTCCATTCGCGATACTACCGCAGCCAGCAGTAACCATTCGCGTCTATTTCGTAAAGACGGCCTTCAGCGCAATTGCGCCGACGACCAGCGATCCGACGAGAGCGACGGTATTCGCGCTCTCGCTCGTGGTTGTCACTTCGGGCTTGCCGTATGGCGGTAAGACGTCCAGTGTTGTTCTCTTCAGGGTGTATCACCTCCGTTTGCTATCCGAGTAGATGGCCGCGAGGTACTTGTATGGCGATGAAGGGGTGGACCCTGAGAGAGGATCCCTGTGCTACTCGTGGTCTATTCGTCTGGGATGTAGGCGTGTGGCAACACTTCGTCTACTATGAAGTGCGCGAACTCGCTGCTGGTTATGTCACCTCCGCTCTGATCTCTGTAGATCTCGACGTACCCGCTCTTCGTGAGCGTCATGTAGAGGCGCCGGTCACGCCATTCGAGGTTCTCGTAGCTAGTCTGAACCCTCGAATCTCCAATTCGCTTGGTCAGGCTATCTGAGCCTGCGTTGGGGCCTGATGCTCGAATCGACGATAGTTGGCCCTCCGTATCTGGACCGATAACGTCTCGCAGAGTGGCCTCTGAATGCTCGCGGGCGAAGGACTCGGTGTCGATTCTTGCTTCCATAATGTTCGACCCCGTGATCTGTTCGAAGATGTTTCGCGCTGCTGGCGATCCCGTGCTTCGCGGAATCCAGGCTTCGCCTTTGATGTAGAGGAACGGCGTCTCGTTGATCTGCCGTTCTTTCCGTTCCTCGTCGACCTCGAGCTTCCCGGTCTCAGTGATTCGCTTGGTCTTGATATCGACCAGCTCTTCCCGGTAGATGGTCCCTTCGGCGAAGGATGGGCCATCGAGAGAGGTCTGGAATCCGTCTGACCGTGGGTCGAGCGTCGATCGTAGTTTGTGTTCGTGTTCGATTCGTTCGAGGGGAGAGTTCGGACTCGTGAACCCGTCCCCAGGCGTCGTGACGAGGTTGATAGCTCCAGCTTTCATGGATATCTGTTGCTGCAATGGGGTGGACGCCTGCGGTGGGCCACTTGGCCTAAACGAACAGGTCCGTTTAGGGTAGGTGAGCACGTAACCCTGTATGCAGGAGCATCGGTGAGCTCCACCCCGCGGTTCTCCGACGCGGGAGGAACACTCCATCCGGATCTTTGGAAGGGTCCTCGGCTGGGGGGTTTCTCCCGGTCGGGGGCTTTCTACGGTCGGTACCAGACTACTCGTGCAATAGTATCTGGTTCGTGTGTGTTGCTGTATCTCTTTATATGCAGCCAACAAGTATTAAAGGGCACACTTGGATTAATCGAAATAGAAGAGAGTTGGGCTACTCCAAATCACCATACGACACCGGTTTCGTGAAATAGCCCGAACTTCATCCATGGCGAAGTCCGATACCGAGAAACAAGCCTCCGACTCGAAGGCCACCGATGGCGAGTTGATCGATTTAATCATGCGTGCAACGAAGGACGACGATCCTCCAGCGCTGTTGACCTCCCAAATCAACGAGATTGGGGAATACGATTACTCCAGTACTGGCTTGAACAACCGTCTGGAGACGCTCAACGAGCAAGGCGTTCTTGGTCACCAGAAGGCTTCCGGAAGGCACATGTGGTGGATTGGGGAAGGAGACAAATCACCCGAAGGACTCCCCTCGTTAGAGGATTTAGTTGAGTATGAGGAACTCGACCCAGAGAAATTCTCGGAGGATAAAGGCCGAGAGATAGCTCAAACTGTGATTCCGGGCTACGAATCTACCTACTGGGACTCATTAGAGTCACTCGGAAATCAACTCATGTTCCTCGGAGTAGGACTTTTTGCACTATCTATCTTACTCGCAACAACCTTCTCTCAAGATGTCCCAAATATAGTATCAGGAGTCGTAGTCTGGTTTGCTCTGGCCAGTCTATTTGGTGCTTTCTTGGGGAAGCTTGGAGGGGGTATAGGAGAAATATTCTACCAACGAGGGAGGTTTTCGGCTGAACCCTTTGACGGCCAAAGACCTATCCTCTATCTTTTAAGGAGTTTACGTGATCGTTTCACGTAGCAAACTCTACCTTTTGCACACCTCTGCACGGTTCGCACACCCCCCACTGGGCTTATACCATCACACGGTGACACCCTCGGTATGCAGATCGACTCGCGCGTCCTCGACCACCGCGAGATCCCGCGACAGGAGCTCGTCGTCCACCGAAGCGACGAACTCGCGACCCTCCGCCAGCTCCTCAGTCGTGCCGAAGAGGGCGGCACGCCGTCATCCATCTACCTGCTCGGTCCCTCTGGTGTCGGGAAGACGATGACCGCCCAGGTATCGCTCCGGCAGGCTCAGGAGCGAGCGAGCATCACTTCGGCGTTCGTGAACTGCTGGCGTTACTCGTCGAAGCGTGACGTCCTCCTCGAGGTCGTCGACGACACGCACCCCAAGGCCGTGCATGCGTCGTCGACGCCAGTCGCGGAGCTCCAGCAGCGCCTCGACGACGACCCCGGCGAGCCTCGGATCGTGATCCTCGACGAGGCCGACCAGCTCCAGGAGCCGGGCGTGCTCTACGATCTCGTTGATGCGCCGCGGACGGGCGTGATCGCGATCGCAAACACGGAGGGCGCGCTCCTCCAGGGCGTCGACGACCGCATCCGATCGCGGTTCGCCGCCGCGCACCGCCTGGACTTCGAGAACTACGCAACAGCGGAACTCGTGGAGATCCTCGCACGCCGCGCCGAGTACGGCATCGACCGCGGGGACGTCCCGGAGGGTGTCCTGGATGAGCTGGCGCAGGCGGCGAACGGTGACGCTCGCATCGCGATCGCGGCGCTGCGGGTCGCCGCTGAGAGCGCGATCAACGCCGATCGGGGCGAGGTGGCTGCGGTAGACGTCGAGGACGCAGTATTAGAGGCGCACGAATTGGTGCGCGCCGAGCACTTGGAGCGGATCAACGACCACCAGCGCGCGCTGTATGACGTGATCGTTGAGCAGGGGCGTGTGCTGACGGAGGCGTTGGTGGGTGAGTACCAGAGTCGGGTTGCGGATCCGATGGCGCGGCGGACCGTGATGAAGCATCTGGGGAAGCTCGAGGAGTACGGCCTGGTCGGGAGCGTTCACGAGGGCGGCGGGAAGGCGTGGTACCAACGGAGTACTTAAGATTTGTGCTGAGGGGTGACATACCGAAGAGTTGAGAACTGTTTTGTAGGTGGCATCTGTCGTATTGGGTGGCGAAAGCCCGGGGCCGCCGAGCTGGGTGGTCTCGTATTAAAGCAAGACATGAGGCTGACAACAGAATCAGACACGATGACCAACACCCGTCTGGTGTTGGTGGTTGGAACGATTCTCGCAGTCGTCGGCCATCCGATGGGCGAGCCCCTTGTGGCGCTCTCGATCGGGTCGATGTTCGGGACGACTGTGCAGTAGGAGGCCGGGCCACCGGCCCCTACTCATCCGCTCTGACTTACCGCTATCTGTGAATCTTCCATAGCAAGACATGAGGCTGGCAACCTGTTTCGGAGGTTGCAAGCCACCGGCCTACGCAGGCTGACAACTGTCAGACACTCGATCTCACCTTATCGAGAGGATACAATATCGAGTGACATACAGCTGTGCACCATGGGTAGGCCCAGGTGCAACCCAGAGTTCTCAACCGAACGGCAAAAATCTTGCGCTGGCACCAGAGTTACCCCACTCGTTCGAACACTCTCGCCCGTGGGGTAACAATTATTTGAATCCACCTCGAGACGCCGTTTCACGTCTTGTTTCGGTGGTTCGCATGGTTCGCATACCCCCTGAACGGGCTAAGTGGTCGCCACGCAACACTCCGGTTGCAATGGGAACTGCACCACGACGTCGACAGCAGCGCGATGGATTGGCAGGGCTGCCGCTCGCTGCGGCGGCCGACACTGAGACGCTCAGCGGGCGCGACCTCCCCAGTGGGTGCCCGTACGACTGGGTGAGTGTCGAGAGTCAGGAGGACGAGCACGTGTTCCGGGTGCGCGTCCGCTCGGCGTTCGAGTCCTGGGAGGTTCAGGTTCCGATTGGGCCGGGCGCGCATGACGGCGGCCTTGAGGACGCGTGGATCCAGGACCCCGGCGGGTACGAGGACCAGCCGCTCGCGGAGTGGGTCGCGTGCGCGCTCATTGTCGCGGAGCTCGCGTCGACGGACCGATCGTTCGACTGGCTGGCGCTCACCAGCGGGGGTGGGGCGTGATGTCCGAGTCCGACGATTCGCGGTCTCATCGCCAGGAGCTCATAGCGGGCCCGGAAGAGCAGGACGAGGACTCCAAGAAGGGGTTCTCGGGTGTGCGGTTGCGGCCGGCGCGAGCGCGCGAGCTCGACGAGCGCCAGCTTCCGACGGCGTGTGATGTGGAGCGCGTGCGCGTGGAGGTCAATCAGCGTGGCGACCAACTCGCGGTGCGGGTGCGGACGCTGCGGGACTCCTGGACGATTGAGGTTGCGCGAGAGAGCGCTCGCGTCACATCGCAGGGGAACTATCGGCCGGGTGTCCCGCCGTGGGTGGCGACGTTGCTCACGGATCTGTCGATCGATCGGACGATGGACTGGCGAGAACTGACCACGGGCCAGAACGAATAGATGTCAGGACTCGGGCTCCAGGGTCGACGCGTCCAGCTCCTCATCGAGATAGGCCTCGCCCTGCTCGGTGATTCCGTACAAGCCTTCGTCGACCATGTAGAGGAGTCCATACTCGGCGAGTTTCCTGCACCGTTGACCTGCCCACTTGCGCCCGATGTCAACCCGCGGGACCATGCCTTCCCGGCTAACCGCTTTCGGAGTCAGATTGCCATCATCGCGAATCGACTCCAGTATACGGTCGTCGGCTTTGGTCATCCAGTCCGCGGACTGACGCATGTCATCGGTTGCTGGGTGGGCAGTACTCATAATTCCCGTGTAACGAGCACCAATATGACCCATCGGGACTTTATCCTTCTCCTACTGGAACCAGCACCGTGCGTCAGTAAACGCTACCTACCCGCTGGGTAACTTATTTGTGCCTGGGGGGTAACCATACAGGTGGAAGCCACGCAACGCGCCGCTATGGGGGTAGAACGAAAGATGCCCCGGGTGCGCCAACACCCGCGGCGTGGCTTCCCACCCTGTCGTCCCGATCTGGGACGCGCGAACGAGAAGCCATGTCAACGAACGTCCACGGCCTACTTAAGATTCAGGCCACGACCCGAGCAGTATCACAGTCCAGTAACCAGCCGCTTCCCGGAGGTGCGGGCGCATGAGCGCCGACACCAGAGGCGGCGCCGACCCCGGCCCCAGCCCGACCGGCGCGGATCTCACGAAGTTCCAGACGCGAATCCTCCTGGTCCTCCACGAGGACCCCGACTACGGACTCGGTATCAAGCGCGCCCTCGAGGAGTACTACGGCAAGGAGGTCAACCACGGCCGGCTCTACCCGAACCTCGACCAGCTCGTCGACGCCGACCTCCTCGAGAAGAGCGAGCTCGACCGCCGGACGAACCAGTACGAACTCACCACGCGCGGGTACGGCGTCATCGAGGACGAACTCGACTGGATGCACGACCAGATCGACGGCGCCGGAGGTGACGCCTGATGTCCGAGCAATTCGGCAACCACCAGGACCGTTCAATTTTACCGAACGGTGGCGAGGTCGAGATCGAAGGCTTCGACGACGTGCGCGTATACGACCGAATCGAGTTCCACGGCCGGTTCGTCCACTGCATCAATAAGCAGGGCTATCAGCTCGACGTCTGGCCCGCCGACCGCGTCCGTGGCATCAACACGTACACGAAACACCTCGAAGACGAGGGGTGGTGGTAGCGATGTCGACCGACTCTTCCCCGGAGTATTCGCCGCTCGGTCGCGCTCGCGACGACCTCGAAGCACGCCAGCGCCAGGTCGCACTCCTGGAGCTGCTCGCCGACCGCGGCATCCAGCTCCGCGAGGCCTCCATCAGCAACGAGTCCGACACCGACGGCACGCCCGTCTACCTCGACGTCGTCGTCCCCGCCGGCGGCCTTCAGGACGTCGTCGACCCAATCCCGAGCGCCCAGGAGCGCGGGCTCGTCAACAAGATTGTCCCCAGTCCCGTGACGCCCGAGGAGGCTGTGGACTTCCTCGATGACTACGTCGCCGAACTCGACTCCGGACTCGACACCCTCCACGAGGACGTCCTCGACCTCGAGGAGCGCCTCGACGACCTCGATACCGGGCACGAGGCCGATCGTCTCCGGGACATCGAGTCCAGCATCCAGGGCCTGGAAGCACACGTCGATGCGATCTCGAAGCGCTGCGACCACCTCGACCAGCGCCTCGACGACGCCACCAGCGACCCCCTCGACGACATCAACCCCGGCGCCGAGACCGCGGACACCCCCGTCGACGGCCCCACGGACGAAGATGTCGAAGAGGCGATCGACGACGCCACCGTCGAGGAACGGAGCACCGAGGACCGTGGCGACCTCGAGATCGACACCGTCGACGAGGAACTTGATGGTCTCGAGACCGTCGACAACACCCCCACCCACGACAGCGACGCTGGAGAAGCTGACGACGACTCCGTCTCGAGCACGCCCGAGGCGGAAGCTGAGGGCGAGCGGACGAAGCCTGAGATCGTCGCGGACATCATCGACGAGCTCGGCGTCGAGGAGTCCAGCCCGTGCGTCAACTGGACCAAGGGTACCTGGGAGACGCTCGCCGACAGGCTCGACGTCGACCGCGAGGACGCCGACACGAAGGACGACGTCATCGGGGCCATCCACGACACACTCGATCTCGACAGCTCACGGAGCGGCGCCCCACTCAAGGACGACGCCCAGATCATCCTCGACGCTCTCCAGGACGACTCCAGCGAGGAGGACAATGTCGAGGACACCGCCGAGGGAAGGGACCCCACGGTTGCAAGTGGAGAAGACGCGGACGAAGCGACGTCTGACACCACCGAGTCCGCTGAACACGAATCCGAGGAGACCGACGACTCAGACGCCCCGGAGTCCACGATGTACGCTCCGAAGGAGGAGATCCTCGACGACGTCTGTCTGGCGCTCGGCGTCGCACCGCCCGAGAACGACTCGGGCACGGTGACGCATCGCGTCGCGCGCGACATCGCCGCCAAGCTCGACGACCGAGACCCCGACTCACTCCAGCTCAAGGACAAGCATGCGCTCTTCAGCATCATCGGGAACACCGTTCAGCTCGGCAACTGGCGCGGACGGAAGCCCGACCTCGAAGCCGTCCACGACCAGGTCGTTCCCGAAGCCCGCCAGTCCGGCGAGATGACGTTCGAAGAGATCGCCGCCGAGGCCGACATCCCCGCGTGGATGGACGAAGCCAGCTTCCACGTCGCCGCCGGCGACGCCGACTCGATCCGCGAGCTCGCTCACGATATCGGCTGGGAACGCGACCTCGACGACCTCCGCCGCATCACCTACTTCGCCGGCGCGTACGACGGCCTCCCCGAACCAGAAGCGAAGACGGACGCGAAGTACGCAGTCGCCGGAGGTGGTGCGTGATGCCGTTCGGACTCGTCCTCGGCCGTACCCTCGAGCGCGACGAGAGGACGCCCGACATCCCAGAGCTCCGCGAGCATCCGACGACCGGCGGCCGCACGATGTTCACGCCCACTGACTCCGACCCCGACTTCCCCGTCGAGGCGCTCGAGGCCGGCGAGTGGTTGAGTGGTCCGACCGTCGACCTCCGGGGGTGGGCGTGATGCAGGCAGGCATCCTCGGTATCACTGACGACCTCATCGACGAGCCCGCCGTCACGACCGGCAAGAAGGGCGGTGGCGTCACCATCGCGAGCGAAGCAATCACGTATCTGAGTGGAGAGACCGAGATCTACGAAGGTACCGCCGCTGGACACGTCGACACGACGAAACAGTTCGTCGAGACCGCCGTCAGCAGCGACGGTGACATCATCGACATCTTCACCTCCAGCGAGCCGGCACGACGCGAAGTCGCGGTGGACTTCACCGCCGACCTCACCGCGGACCCTGGGTTCGTCGCGGTCTCCAGTACGGACGGCGAGTTCCTCTGGGAGCACCTGTCTGCCGCGAAGGATACGTGGATCGAGCGTGCCGTGATCGACTTGAACTCGTTCGCTGGTGCGCTCGAAGACGAAGACGCGGACGTCTGGCAGGTCGGCGAAGAGCAGGCGAGCGAGAACGGGTACGTCAGCATCGACTACCACGACGCCGCCCACCCACCCTCTGGCGGGAGTCACGTCGTCCAGCTCGGATTCGTCTACCCGTGGAACAGCACGGTCGTCCGCGGCACCATCACCGAGAGCGGATACGTCGCCGTGTATGCCGGCGCCACCCAGGCTGCGACGTGGGGGCGCTGGCTCCGTGAGGAGGTCCTTCCCCACGTTGCTCTCCCCGAGGGGCCGACGTGCGATCGTTGCGGGAACGAGCCAGAGCGCGGCCTCAAGGACGGTCTCTGCATCGTCTGCCGAGATCGGGCTGACGAAGACGGGAGTGAGGCCTGATGCCGGGCCCCGACCTCGTCGACGTCACCCGAACCGGTGACGGCATCCAGTTCCAGTTCCAGTTCGGCCTCACCATCCCCATCCTGTCGAAGCGAGGTGGATCATGAGCGCGGAAGACTTCCGCGACCAACTCGACCGCGCACTCGAGACCGCCGTCGCCGGCGACGCCGACCTCGAGGACGTCGAAACCGCACTCGACGACGCGAAGGGACGCCTCCAGCAGGTCCGCGCACTCCGAGGTGAGGCGTGATGTCCCTCGAGCGATTCGAGCACGCACAGGAGCTCGTCGAGGGCGCCATGCAGGGCCCAGAATCACACGAGCCGGGACTCCGTCTCCGACTCTGTCACGCCAGGTCGCGGCTGGCGTGCCTGTCGGACAGCGAGCGCGGGACACCTATCACGCGCGAGCGCTGGCTCCAGGAGGCCGACGAGTTCCTCCAGGAGGCCGACACGCTCGCCACCCACGAGGGCATCACGAATACGATCCGGGACGCTCAGCAGCTCCTCAAGGACCCCGTCATCTGCGAGCGCGCCACCCGAATCCACGCCGACGGAGGACAGCACGATGCCGAGTGAGCAGACGACGGACGCTATCTCACGCGAGTGGCCGTCATCCGGGGACCACGACGGGACCAGAGTTTTCGCCACCCCGAACGGCGCGAACTACCACGATGACCGCGACTGTTACCACCTGGACGACCGGACCGTCGTCGGATGGGACAAGAGCGCAGCGTGGTACAAGGGATACGACCCCTGCGGTGACTGCGCTACCTGGCCCGATCACTGTGTCAGCACCGACGGCGGCACGCCCGCAAGCGATACCTACCAGAACCCGCTGGAGAAGATAGCCGGGAAGACCGAGGTCGAGACGGAGTGCACCAGTCCATCCTGCGCCTGGACGGACACAGTCGAGCTCGACGAACCGGCTACGCTCGACGAGTACGGCGAACGGATCACGCTCCCGGGATTCCGCTGGGAGTGCCCGAAGTGCGGGAACCCGCACGAATTCGTCATCGAGGGCGCGGTGGTGAGCAACCTTGTCTGAGCACTCTGCGGACGGTGCCGAAGACGAGTCGGTAGATGGTCCGTTGTGGTGTCCCTGGTGTAAGGCCGTAATCGCCATCGACGGAGAACTCGTCACAAGCGAGGGAGGAGCCTACTGGCACGCCTACGACCACCGGGACAAGGGGAGCCACGCTGTAACCGTCATGGAGGCCTTCGAGGTGCTGGATACGGTCGAGACGGAACAGCACAAGATTTCGCCGCCATCCAGCGGGAACAGCCGTTCAGTGGAGACAGGGGCTGAACGGGAGGCCGAGGATGTCTGAAGACCTCCAGATCCGACAGATGTGCCAGGAGTTCCTCGATGGCGAGATGCGCCAGGACGAGTTCGTCGGCTGGTTCATCGAGTACGCCGCCTGGAACTGGTCGACGACGTTCTGGTGTCACGTCATGCGGCCGAAGTCGAATCACGATCACGTCGGCGACCACATCGAGACGACGAGAATCGGTGGTGACGATCGTGCGGCCAGCCCGTGGACGGGCCCGATCGTGCTGCTCGCCGCGATTACCATCCTCTGCGCTGTCGGACTCACCATCGCCTCAGGAGGTGTCCCGGCGTGAGTCGCGTCCAGGACTACGGCACCTGGGAGAACGTCCCCGATCCGGTCGTCACCAAGCACGCCGCCGATCGCTGGGATCAACGCACCCCACCCGACAGCGTCAGCCCAGAAGCCGCGTGGACGGAGGGCTGCGAGATGCGGCTCGAATCCCGAACCGAGTTCCGGTCGATCGACGAGGCTCGCTACCACCAGCCCACGGAGACCGTGCTGCTGCGGTACACGAGCGTCATTCGAACCGTCCTCGCCGCCAGTGGCCCCGAGAGTACGCGCATCGTCCGCGATGCCGTCGCGAACCAATTCCAGACCGACCTCGACCCATCATGAGCACAGCCCACACCCCAGACGACAGCACCACCGACGAGCCCGACCCTCGCGAACGCCGGTTCAACGCGCTCGAAGCAATCGAGGACGAGCTCCGAGAGATCGCCGCACTCAACGCTCCGTTCTCGGCGCGCGCCCAGGCCGCACTCGACGACCTCGAGGACTACCGCCAGGAGGAGACCGATGAGTAACGAGTCTTCAGTCGTCGCTGTCGAAGCTGATGCGGAGGCCGGGGACGTCGTCGGTGGTCTCCTTGATCTGCATGATGGCCTCAGCGGCTTCGGGATGCTCGGCGATCGTTTGCATCATGTCCTGGTCCTGCTCGGCCGCCTCCGCGTGCGCGTCGTGGTCGATAGCCTGCCCGCACCACATGCACCGACTCTCGCTCGCGGGCGTCTCGCGGTCACACCGCGGGCAGGGGACCGGCGCGAACTCGTCGTCGGTCTCGTCCTCCGCGACCTCGAGGCCCATCATCGCAGCGTACTCGTCGCCGACGTCGTCGTCGAAGATCCCGGTGTAGCGCGCGACTGCGTCCGACCCGTGGACGCGGCCCTGGCGGCGCTCGATGTGGCGTGCGTTCATCCCCTGTCGGCAGAGCCACGCAAGGTTGCTCTTCCGGAAGGCGGTGGGCGTGACGGTCTTCTCGACGCCAGCGCGCGCGGCGGGGCGCTTGAACATGTCGAGGAACGCGTTGTAGGAGAGCGCATCCGGATTGGAGAGCTTCGACCAGATCGGGTCGTCGCCGCCGCCAGGGTGCTCGGACAGCCAGCGGTTCACGTGCGGCGTCGCCGGGATCAGGTCGACCGAGCGCTGGCCGGTCTTCCCGTCGACGCGGACGGCGAGCCCGTGCTTCGTGTCGCTGATGTCGCCGACGGTGAGGTCCTTGAGTTCGCCCCCACGCAGACCGGCGTCGAACTGGAGCGCGATCGCGGCCTTGTCGCGCGCGTTCCGGCAGTGCTGGAGCATCGGCTCGACGTCGTCCTCCCACCGCAGCATCATCTGCGGGTCGGGGCTCGGGTCGTAGTCGTTCGGGAGCGTCGAGGACACCCAGTCGATCGACGCCGGGGGGTCCTCGCCGTTCTCGTCGGTCGTTCGTCGCCCGAAGACGCGGAGTGCGACCCGGTAGTCCTGGTTGGTCTCCGGGCTGGCGTCGAGGTCGTACTCGGAGTGGATCCAACGGACGACCTCCTCGGCCGCCTCCCTGTCCTCGAGCGTGTCGGCGAGCGAGGCCGGCGCGTGCTCGGCGATCCTGGTGAGGTGCCGGAGGAGCTTCTCGTGTCGGTGATGCCCGTAGCTCTCGCGAAGCAGGTGGAGCTGGTCGCTGAACTCGATGAGGACGTCGACGTCGCGATCGTCGTCCACGTCGCGTTCTCCCTCGCGGATCTTCCGTCGGAGTGTGTCGACGGCGCGTTCGGGGTCGCTGACCATATCCTTGCCATTATAGGATGGACGTTAAGCATTTGGTTCAAAGCCCCCTCCTGGCTTGTCGCTCCGAACGACGGTGCGGAGTGTTCTGGCTCGTCGCGTTGGCTGGTGGGAGGGGCGCGGTCGTGGTTGTTCGGGGGTCGGGTGGTCGTGGTTCGGTAGTGGGCAGTTCGTGGTCGTATTTCGGAAATCACGTGCTAGGTGACGTTGGGCGTAGGTTTTTTCGGCGTGTAGTGCGCTCCCGTGTAGTATGGCCGTGACGGACCCTGTTGACGGGGAGGCCGTGATCGAGTCCTGGAACGGCGCGTTCCGGGCGTTGTCCGCGGAGCCACGGCGGCAGATCGTGGTGTCGCTCCTCGAGGCGCCCGAGGGGCGTGAACTCGAGTTGCCGGAGGCGGCGAATCCGCCGTTCATGTTGCTCGACCCGGAGGAGTTGTGCGTCGAACTGGTGCACGAGCATCTGCCGATGTTGGCGGCGCGGTCGTACGTGGAGTGGGAGCGCGAGCCGCTTCGCGTGCGTCGCGGGGAGTCGTTCGACGAGGTGGCGTCGATACTGCGGTCGTTGATGGATTGCGCGGATTCGATCCCCGACGGGATGGTCGATGGTTGTCAGCGCCTCGAGGAACAGCGGCGGTATCCGTCGGACACGTCGCCGTAGGCTCGACGTGGCGGCCTCGGTCAGGTCGCCGTGGTCTGCGGTCGAGTCGTCGACTGCTGGCCGGGCCGGCGGTTGCGCACCGAGTCGTGTCGGTCGCGGTGACGTCTCGCGTTGCGTGAACTGTTCACGTGGGGGACGCGTTCGGTCGGTGTGGGCGACCGGGACGACGTGCCCGGCCCGTTCCCGGCGACGTCGTCGCCGGCACTTGTCCACGCCGCATGAAGTATCAGAAGTTAGGGCAGTGGTCGCGGCATTTATGAATCATTGACTCATTGGGTCGAACGTGGCAGCCAACGACGGACAAGAGGGAGGTGGTCCACCCGGGTCGGGACTCGAGGTGCTCGTCGTGGACGACGAGTCCCGGCTAGCGGACCTGTTCACCGCCTGGCTTACGACCGAGTACGAGGTGGAGGCCGCCTACGACGGCGAGTCGGCGCTGGAGCTCATGAGCGAGTCCGTCGAGGTCGTCCTGCTGGACCGGCGGATGCCTGGCCTCTCCGGCGACGAGGTGTTGGCGGAGATCCGCGACCGCGGCTACGACTGCCGCGTCGTGATGGTGACCGCGGTCGACCCCGACTTCGACATCATCGAGATGGGGTTCGACGACTACCTCGTCAAGCCCGTGTCGAAGGACGAACTGATGGACGTCGTCGAATCCATCCGCGGGCGGTCGACGTACGAGACGGACATCCAGGAGTACTACGCGCTCGTCTCCAAGAAGAGCCTGCTCGAGTCCGAGAAGTCAGAGCGCGAGCTCGCGGACAACGACGAGTACCAGGACCTCACGGAGCGCGTCGACGAACTCCGCGGGCGCGTCGACCAAGCCGTCGATGGGATGGAGGACCACGACGACTTCGTCGGCGCATTCCAGGACCTCCCCGGCGAACAGTAGTCGGGAACGCGACGCAGCCGCGTTCACGCCGCTTCGACACTCGACTCAGACTGCTTCGACGTCCGTGAACTCGAAGCGTGCACCGCCGTCATCGTTCTCGACGACGTCGACGTGCCAGCCGTGCGCGGACGCCACCTCTCGGACGACCCACAGCCCGATACCGAGTCCGTCGTCCGACGTCGTGAACTCGGAGTCGAACGCGTGCTCGCGGATCTCCGCGGGCATCCCCGGGCCGTCGTCGGCGACGTAGAACCCCGTCGACGAGGCGTCGTCGCTAGTTCCGAACCTGAACCCGCCGGCGCGATGCTCGATGGGGCCGACGGTGACGGTGACGTCCCCGCCGCCGTGCTCGATCGCGTCACCGGACTGCGTCCGGTTGCTCGTGGAACCGTGTTCCACGCTGTTCCGGAACAGGTTCTCGAACGACCGGAGGAGGCGCGACCGATCCGCCCCGAAGTGCAGGTCGTCGTCGACTTCCAGGGTCGCGTCCTCGGTCTCGACGTTCGACCACGCCTCCCGGGCCAGTCCCTCGAGCGTCACCGGTTCGGTCTCCGTGACCGTCTGGCCCTGTCTCGCGAGCGCGAGGACGTCACCGACGATGTCCTCCATCCGGTCGAGGCCGTCCCCGACGTGTTCGAGGTACGCCGCGACCTCCGGCGAGGCAGCTTCGCGAGCGAGGTCGAGGTAGCCCTGGGACACCCCGAGTGGATTCCGGAGGTCGTGACTGACGATGCTCGCGAACGCCTCCAGGCGCTCGTTTTGGCGTTCGAGCTCTCGCTCCCGGCGCTTCCGTTCGGTGATGTCGCGGACGACGCCGACGGTCCCGCGTAACTCGTCGTCGAACGGCAGCAGTGCAATCTGGGCCTCGCCGGGGTAGGGGTCGCCGGTCTTCGGGATGACCTGGACTTCCTTCGTCGCCGCGGTCATCCGCTCGGCTTCGTACATCTCGCGGACGAGCTGTCGGCCGGCGTCGACGGCCTCGTCGTCGAGGACGATGGAGATGTGTTCGCCGAGCAAGCCTTCGCGCGAGTACCCCGTCATCTCCATGAGGCCGTTGTTCACGGTCATGAAGTGGCCGTCGGAGTCGAGCGCGTACATGCCGTCGCCGACGGTCTCGACGAGGCGCTCGTAGCGCTTCAGGGTGCGTTCCTGCTGGTCGATACGCCCGCGGATCGCCATCGTGTCCAATACGTACGACACTGTCCGGGATATCTCCTCGATCCCGGAGACCGCCATGTCGTCGAACCCGTCGGGGTCCCGCGAGTACACGCCGAGGATGCCGTACAGTTCGTCCTCGACGTACAGCGGTGCGACGATGGCGCTCTCGCATCCGTAGTCGCTCGCGGCCTGCGCCCACGGGACGGTCAGCGAGTGATCGGTGACGTCCTGGACGACCTGTACCTCGCGCGTTCGGAGCGCCCGGTCGACGACGCCGCCGGTCCCGACGGGGAACGTCGTGCTCACCGGCCAGTCGTCGATGCCGGCGGTCACCCAGGGGACGACCTGGCCCTCGCCGCGGTCGTACTCGCCGATGAACGAGAACGCGTACCGGCCGCCGAGCGTCAACTGCTCGCAGACCGCGGCCTCGATGTCCATCGGGGACTCCGCGTCGACGAGCGCGCGCTTGACGTCGCGGACGACGTCCTCGGGCCGGTTCCCGCCCGGCGGGCCGGCGTCGCTCCCGCCCGGCGTCCTGACGACGGAGTTCGCGACCCAGCCCGCGAACGCGTCGTCGCTCCCCGGTTCGCCGATGCCGTCGAGGTACTCGACGACTTCCATGATCGCGGCGCCGTCGCCGCGGTCGGTCTCGTACTCCGAGAGCACGAGCAGCGTCAGCTCCGGGTGGCGTTCGCGAGCGGCCTGGAGGATCGCGGGGGCCGCCTGGACGGTGTCGACGTCCGTCACGACGCAGTCGGGGTCGTCGGCGGCGAGCTGGTCGATGATGCCGTCGAAGCCGGCGGCGGTCTCGACGTCGACGTTCGGGTACGACCACTCCAGGGGTGCGGCCAGTCGGTCCCGCAACTGTGCGTCGTTGCTGATGACGAGGACGGCATTCGTCGCGGTCATCTGGTCAACTCTCCGGTCGGACCACTGGCGGGCGATGGTCCACGCTACCTATCTCCTCCCTTCACCAGAACGCGTAATAATGCTTGTCGTTGTAGCGAACAGTCGCCGAGAACGCGGGCGCACTCGACGGTTCGAATCTATCGCTGCGTCGAGGCGCAGGTGTCAGGTGCTGGGCCGCTGCGTCGAGGCGCAGGTGTCAGGTGCCGGGGCGCTGCCCGTAGACGAGGTTCCGCTGGACTTCGTTCGCGCCCTCGTAGATGACGGGGATGCGGACGTCACGGTACACTCGCGATATCCGTCGGTCGGTGAACACGGAGCGGCCGCCGTGGAACTGCATGCCGCGTTCGGCGCAGTCGACGGCGGTCTCGGTCGCTCGCGTCTTCGCCATCGCCGCCCAGTACCCGGCGTCCTCGTGGTTCTGTACCTTGTCGGCGGCTCGCCACGTGAGCGCTCGCGCGCTCTCGAAGTCCATGAGCATGTCCGCGAGTCCGTGCTGGACGGCCTGGAACTCGCTGACTGGGCGACCGAACTGTTCGCGTTCGTGCGTGAACTCCCAGGCCTCCTCGATGGCGGCGGCGGCGAGCCCGAGGCCGTGGCCGGCGACGACGACGCGACCCATGTTGAAGAACTCCGCGAGCATCAGGAACCCGTTGCCCTCGAACCCGATGAGGTTCTCCTCGGGGATGCGTGCGTCCTCGAGCGTGATGTGCGCTTGCTTCGAGGCACGGAATCCCATCTTCTCGGGGACGTGCTCGGCCTCGTACCCGTCGACGTCCGTCGGCAGGACGAACAGCGAGTGGTTCCCGTAGCGGTTGTCGGAGTCGTCCGTGCGCGCGTACAGCGTGATCCAGTCCGCTTCGACGCCGTTCCCGATCCAGTACTTCTCGCCGTTCAGGACGTACTCGTCGCCGTCCTTCTCGGCGGTCGTGTCCACGCCCGAGAGGTCGCTGCCGGTGTCGGGCTCGGAGACCGCGAGCCCAGAGATCTGCTCGCCCTCGGCGACGGGCCGGAGGTACTCCTCCTTCTGGTTCTCGTCGCCGTGGTCGTAGAGTATCTCGCACCCGAAGCTCGCGAGCTGGAGCGTGAGCGCGATGCCGGCGTCGGCGCGATAGAACTCCTCGGTGAGCGCGAGGATCTGGTGGATGTCTAGGCCACGACCGCCGTACGCCTCGGGGATGTCTTGCGCGACGAGGTTCGCGTCCTGGGCCGCTTCGAGGATCTCCCAGGGGTAGTCGCCGGTCCGGTAGTACTCCTCGGCGTTCGGTGCGACGTGCTCCGCGGCGAACTCCCGGGCCTCCTGCTTTACGTCCCGGGCGGCCTCGGGAACGATGCTATCGTCGAGAAGTTCCATGCTCCGGCTTCGGGCCTCGGATACAAATAGCGTGGGGCGAACTGACTGGGGAGCGTACGGCGACCGTGAGGTCGCCGTTTCAGGGGCGAACTGACTGGGGAGCGTACGGCGACCGTGAGGTCGCCGTTTCAGGGGCGAACTCAGTCGACCGAGACCCGGTACGTCGCGCCTTCGAAGCCGAACGTGGTTGCGCCGACGACCGACGCGAGCCACGTCCTCGCGCGGTCGATCGTGGCTGGCTCCGCGTGATACAGTACGGAATCGACGCGCTCGCCGTCGACGCCGTCGCGGAGGAGCGCGACTGCGCTCCGGATGGCCGCGCACTGGAGGACCTGTTCGCGTACGGGCCGTGGCGCGTCCGAACTCCCGTTGCGGGCGACGCGAACCGACGCCGGCGCGGACTCGTCGGCGGTGGTGTGGGCGTGTGCGGTGCCGTCGCGGACGTCGACGTGGTCGATCGCGTCCGCGGTGTCGAGTGGGGGTTCGTTGCCGACGACAGTGAGGAGTGCCGCCCGCGGCCCGCTCTCCACCGACTCGCTGCTCGGGCCGGCGTCGGTGCTGGGGCCGGGGTCGCGGCCGGGGATCGTCATCGAGAGCGGGTACCCGACGGCGTACCGGCCCTGTCCGAGTCCGCCGACCGCGTACCGGGTGCCGGCGTCGGGAGCGTCCGGGTCGGTGTAGAACTGGAGGGCGAGCGTCGACGTCTCGCCGGGGAGAAGTCTGCGTCGTGCTGGCCCGCCGGTCAGTGGCGCGATGGGGTACCAGGACCCGGCGTCGAGCTTGTAGAGCGTCCAGGCGCGTTCGTCGACCGTGACGGCGCGACGCAGGTGGTTGTGGAGGTCGAGCGTCGTCGTCGCGCTCGGCAACCCGACCTGTTCGGCGTCGGGCGCGACGTACAGCCGGTGGCCGGCGTCGTGGTACCAGTGCGTCGTCTCGAACCCCGGGAGGCCTGGAACGGACGCGTCGGCGTACGCGGACTCCTCCGGTCGCTGGACGAAGAAGGGAGCGACGTGGAACGACCAGCCGGCGTCGGCCTCGAACCGGTACTGGTCGGGCTGGAGGCACCGGTCGTTCGCCCACGGCGTCACGAGGTAGTACTCGCGTTCGAGGGCGTCTCCTGGCTCGAGCGTCCTGCTCCCGGCCGTCGGTTCGTCTGGGCCGACCGGGAGCCGGGGGCGCCAGCAGCCGCGGTCGCGCCGAACGAGTTCGTCGAACTCGACGCCCGCTCGGCGCGGAACGACGTAGAGCCGGCGACCGCCGTCGGCGGTCGCGCCCTCGTACGTCGAGAACGGGGGCGTCGCACCGACGGGTACGTCGACGGATCGGTCTGCGGTCTCGCGGACGGCCACGCGGAGGTAGACGGTCGCGGGCGCCTCGCGCGACGGCGGATTCGCGAACCCGAGCGTTACTTCCAGTCCGTCCGGAACGTCCTCGGGCGTCGTTACGGCGACCTCGTGGTCGTCGGTTCCAGGGACCGCGAAGCCCCGCGAGAGCGAGCTCGGGTCCGCGTCGAAGCCGAGGGTTGTCGTCGACGCCGTGGTCTCGGAGACGTCGAACGTCCCCCTCTCTGGGTCTTCGGACTCGAGGACCGAACACCCCGCGAGGGTGGAGGAGCCTGCAGCGACGGCGGCGAGGAGGGCACGGCGACGCATGCAGGGGCGTTCGGCGTGAAGGACAAAAAGCCCGGGTTTGTCCGCGGACGCCGCGCCCCAACTCGGCTGCGGCGACGAACGGTCCGCGGCGTCGTGGTTCGAACGGGTTCAGTCGTCCTCGGGCGCGGCCTCGTCGGGGACCTTCCCCTCGACGAGGCTCTCGTCGGCGTACTCCTCGCGCAGCACCTTCTTGTTGAACTTCCCGGTCGCGGTCTTCGGCACCTCGTCGATGAACAGGACGTCGTCGGGCACCCACCACTTCGGGTAGTCCGCCTCGATCGTCGACAGCGCCGCCTCGCGGACGGCGTCCTCCTCGGCGCCCTCCGACGGTACGACGAACGCGACCGGCCGCTCCTGCCAGCGCTCGTGGGGCACTCCGATGACGGTCGCCTCCGCGACGTCGTCGACCGCCATCAGCGCGTTCTCGAGTTCGACGCTCGAGATCCACTCGCCGCCGGACTTGATGACGTCCTTCGCCCGGTCGACGATCTGCACGTACCCCTCCTCGTCGACGGTGACGACGTCGCCGGTCTTCAACCAGCCATCTTCGAAGTCCTCCTCGTTCGCCTCCGGCCGCTCGAAGTACTCCTGGGTCACCCACGGGCCCTTCACCCAGAGCTCGCCGAAGTCCTCGCCGTTCCACGGCACTTCGGACCCGTCGTCGCCGACGACCTTCATCTCCAGACCAGGCACGAGGAGGCCCTGCTTCGCGCGCTTCTGGTACTGCTGCTCCTTGCTCCACTCGTCCATCCCCGGCTTGAGGTGCGCGGCGGTTCCGAGCGGGCTCATCTCCGTCATCCCCCACGCGTGCAGGACGGTGACGTCGAACTGCTCGTCGTACTGCCGGATGACGGACTCGGGTGCGGCGGACCCACCGATGACGATGGTCTCGAGCGACGACAGGTCGACCTCGTTGTCCTTCGCGTACTCGAGCAGCCCGAGCCAGAGCGTCGGGACGCCCGCGGTGACCGTGACGTCCTCCTCCTCGATGAGTCGCGCGACGTCCGCGGGCTCCGGCGACGGCCCCGGATAGACGTGCTTCGCGCCGGCGGCCGTGCACGTGAACGGGAGCCCCCACGCGTTTACGTGGAACATCGGCACGAGCGGCATCACTACGTCCTCAGCTCCGAGGTCGAGGCCGGACTTCGGGAGCGTCGCCATCGTGTGCCCCCACAGCATCGACTGCGTGTACTCGACGCCCTTGGGCTTCCCCGTCGTCCCGCTCGTGTAACACATCCCCGCGGGCTGATCGCCCGGCAGGTCCGGCCAGTCGTACTCGGTGTCGTAGCCCGCGACGAAGTCCTCGTAGCTCGTGACCGGCTCCAGGCTCGTCTCGGGGACCTCGCTGCTCGTCACGACGAACTGGGAGACGCCGTCGAACGCCTCGTCGTCGGCCGCGCCCTCGAGCTTCTCGAGGAGCGACGGACTGACGAATATCACCTTGTCGTCAGCGTTCTCGACGATGTACTGGATGTGGTGGTCCGGGAGCAGCGGATTGATCGTGTGCAGCTGTGCGCCCATGCTGGGCACGCCGAAGTACGTCTCGAAGTGCCAGTGGTCGTTCCAGCAGAACGTCCCGACGCGGTCGCCGCGCTCGACGCCGGCGTCGTCGAGCGCGTGCGCCAACTGCGCGACTCGGTCTGCGTACTCCGCGTACCCGTACCGCTTCTGGCCCTCGAGCGTCCGAGAGACGATCTCGCGGTCCGAGAACAGCTTCGATGCGCGCCACAGGAACGGTCGAAGGGTCTGCGATGAGCCTCCTGGCATATCTCGCCAAACCACGGGCAGGTGCTTGTGCTTTGCCCACAACTGGCGAGGGTGCCAGGATGCGACGGCCTCCGTCCTCGACGCGCGCGAGGGTCCACGATGGCACAAGTGCTATGTCGTCGGCGTCCCCTCCGGGCCGTATGTACCTGCCAGACGAGACGTGGCCCGACCTCGGTGCGTACTTCGACCGGGAGTCGCTCGCGCTCGTCCCCCTCGGCTCGACCGAACAGCACGGCCCCCACCTCCCGGAGTCCACGGACCACACGATCGCGGAAGCGCTCGCTCGCGAGGCCGCCGACCGCGCCGACTATCTCTGTACCGCGCCGGTGCGAGTGGGCGTCAGCACGCATCACATGCAGTTCCACGGAACGACGAGCGTCGACCCGCCCGCGTTCCGGGACTACGTCGAGAGCATGACGCGGAGCCTCACCGAGCACGGCATCGACCGCGTCGTGTACGTGAACGCCCACGGCGGGAACATGCAGCACCTCCGCGAGGTCGGCCGCCGGCTCCGCGAGGACCGGGCCGCGTACGCGGTCGAGTGGATGTGGGACGAGTCCATCCCCGACCTCGTGAACGACCTGTTCGAGCACAACGGCCCGCACGGCGGCCCGAAGGAGACCGCGATGATGCTCCACCTCGACCCCGCAAACGTTCGCGAGGACCGCCTGGAGGACGCACGCGACGGCGGACAGGTCCACCTGGAGGACGGCGAACCGACCGTGCACGGTGCGCGGAACTACTACGACGCCATCGACAACTCCGAGAACGGCGTGTTCGGCGACCAGACCGACGCGACCGCCGCGAAGGGCGCGGAACTGTTCGACGCCGCCGTCGACGAACTCGTTTCTCTCTGCGAGTGGCTCGACGCGAAGCCGTTCGACGACCTCATGGCGAAACCGCACGTCGACTGACCCTGCCGCGCACGCGATTCGCGTCGGCTCCCAACTGGTCCGTGTTTCGAAACGAATATCACGATTCTCCGGTCAGGTTCGGGTATGGACGACCGCCTCCACGAACACGCGGAGATCATCGTCGAACACAGCACGCGCGTCGAACCGGACGACTTCGTCCTCGTGAACGCACCCATCGAGGCCGAGGACCTCGGCGTCGCGGTGATGGAGAAGCTCGGCGAGATCGGTGCGACCGCGTCCCTGAACCTCGGGTCGAGTCGCGCGAGTCGCGCGTACCAGCTCGCGAAGGACGTCGACGAGTGGGAGACCCCCGAGCACGTGCTCGCGATGGCGGAGAAGACGGACGTCTCCATCTCCATCCGCGGCGACTCGAACACGTTCGAGTCCAGCGACGTGCCGCCGGAGACGAACCAGGCGCGACAGCAGGAGATGCGGCCGCTGATGGACGAGATGATGGACAAGCGCTGGCTGCTCACGCAGTACCCGGCGCCCGGGAACGCGCAGGACGCCGAGATGAGTACGGAGGGGTACGCGGACTTCGTGTTCGACGCCGTGAACAAGGACTGGGAGGCCCAGGAGGCGTTCCAGGAGAACATGGTCGAGATCCTCGATCCCGCCGACGAGGTCCGCATCGTCTCCGGCGAGACGACGGACGTGACGATGAGCGTCGACGGGAACCCGACGAAGAACGACTGGGCGGAGCACAACCTCCCCGGCGGCGAGGTCTTCACGGCGCCGAAGCCCGAGAGCGTCGAGGGCGAGGTCCTGTTCGACATGCCCGTGATGGTTCAGAGTCGCGAGATCACGAACGTCCGCCTCGTCTTCGAGGACGGCGAGGTCGTCGAGCACTCCGCGGACAAGAACGAGGAGGTCCTCACGAGCGTGCTCGAGACGGACGACGGCGCGAGGCGCCTCGGCGAGCTCGGCATCGGGATGAACCGCGACATCGACCGGTTCACGTACAACATGCTGTTCGACGAGAAGATGGGCGACACCGTCCACATGGCGATCGGACGCGCGTACGACGACACCGTCGGCGAGGACAACGAGGTCAACGAGTCCGCGGTCCACCAGGACATGATCGTCGACATGAGCGAGGATTCGCGCATCGAGGTCGACGGCGAGGTCGTCCAGCGCAACGGCACGTTCAAGTTCGAGGACGGGTTCGACGACGAAGCCTGAGGCGGACTCGCGGTCGGCTCTTTTCTTCGGCGTGGTGCGGTCCGTCTGTGTCGGTGCGCGCGACTACTCGGGCGACGAGTGCCGAGCGCAACGACTGGGAGCGACGTTTCGTACGATGCCTCTCGGCGTGTATTCAGCGTTGGATCCTGGAAAGTTCGACACATGCAGGGTAGAATATACGTACTTCTGGACTCGAATATATTTGGAAGGCTCTCCCATACGGCGCTCGAACCACGTACGTATTTCAATTGGGGCTCTCTTTGCGTCGGCGATGACCCTGATTCGGCGTCTGGTGCCCGACGTGCTGGCGAGTAGTCTCAGACGGAAGTTCCTGATCGCTGGCGTTATCGTCCTGGTCGTACTCGGCGGCATCGGCGGCGCGGTCTACGGTGCCGTCAGCCAGAACCTGAGCGAGGACGTCCAGGCCGAATACGAGCAGGACGCGGCCGTCCAGAGCCAGCACCTCGACGCGACGCTCTCGGGACTGGAACGACGTGCGGTGACGTTGACGAAGACGCGACCCGTCCAGAACGACGTTGACGGCGACTCGGTGGTCCTCTTACGTGGAGCGGAGGAACCGTCCTACGTCGCCGCAGCCATGTACGTGAACTCGACGACCGGCGAGACGTACGCTCGCGCCGGCCAGGACTGGGGGCTGTTCCGGTCGAACAGCACCGACCTGACCGACGAGTGGGCGACCACGGTCAGGGAGACGCAGGGCGAGACGCCCGGCGAGGTCGGGATGTCGGAGCCGACGACGCTCCGGGAGGACGTGCCGCCCGTCGTGCTCGTCTCCACGCCGGTCAAGAACCACCCGGAGCGATCGATCGTCCTCGTCGTCGAACTCGAAGCGCTCTCCGAGAGCGTGCTCCCGGCGACGACCGACGGGTCGTACGTCGTCGTCGGCGACGACGGCCAGACGGTGCTCTCGGACGACGCGAACGACATCATGGCGTCCGACGAGCTCGTGACCGCCGGCCTGGACCTCTCGGAATCGTTCGATCGGGCGACGAACGCGAGCGGCGCCCCGAAGGTCGTCGGCGTCGCGTCCGTCTCGAACGCTGACTGGTACGTGACGCGGCGAACGACCGCGGAGAGCGCGTTCGCCGTGCAGTCGTTCGTCGAGTTCGGCGTCGGCGGGATGCTCGTCGCGCTCTCGCTGGTCCTCGGCGTCGTCGGACTGACGCTCGTCCGGAACACGGTCTCGGGCATCTCGGACCTCTCCGAGCACGCGCGTCGCCTCCGCGGGGGCGACCTGGAGTCGCCAGTCGAGGTCGACCGCCGGGACGAACTCGGCGAACTCGGGGCTGCGTTCGACGAGATGCGCGTCTCCCTCGACGACCAGATCACGGCCGCCCAGGAGGCCCGCGACGAGGCCGAATCCCGTCGTCGGGCGGCGGACGCGTTCTCCGAGCACCTGCAGGCGACCGCGGACGATTACAGCGAGACGATGGACGCGTGCGCCGACGGCGACCTCACCCGGCGGCTCGCGGGCTCCGAGGAGAGCGAGGCGATGACGGCGGTCGCGACGTCGTTCAACGCCATGATGGACGACCTCGAGGAGACGGTGCGAGCGACCCGCGAGTTCGCGTCGTCCGTCGAGACCGAGTCCGGGAGCGTCGCGACGTCGACGGACGAGGTCAAGACGGCGAGCGCGCAGGTCACGGAGTCCGTCCAGGAGATCTCGGTCGGCGCGGACGAGCAACGCGAGAAGCTCGAGGCGGTGAGTACGGAGATGGAGGGACTCGCGACGACGACCGAGGAGATCGCGGCGTCAGCGAACGAGGTCGCGGACACCGCCGAGCGGTCGGCGACCGTCGGCCGCGAGGGCCGGGACGCCGCGGAGGACGCGATCGAGGGGATGCGCGAGATCGAGGGCGAGACAGAGGACGCGGTCGCGGAGATCGACGCGCTCGAATCCCAGATGCGGGAGATCGACAAGCTCGTGGAGTTCATCTCGAACGTCGCGCACCAGACGAACATGCTGGCGTTGAACGCGAACATCGAGGCGTCGCGCGGGAGCAGCGGCGACGGGAACGACGACGGGTTCGCGGTCGTCGCCAAGGAGGTCAAGGAGCTCGCCGCGGAGGCGAAGGACGCCGCGGAGGACATCGAGGAGCGACTGGAGCGCATCGACGAGCAGACCGAGCGCACGGCCGCGCAGGTTCGTGACGTGAACGAGCGCGTCGCGGAGAACGCCGATTCGGTGCTCGCGGCGGCGTCGGCGCTCGACGAGATGGCCTCGTACGCGGAGGAGACGAACACGGGCGTCCAGGAGATCTCGGCGGCGACCGAGGAGCAGGCCGCGAGCACGGAGGAGGTCGTTGCGATGACGGAGGGCGCGACCGAGATCTCGAACCGGACCGCGTCGGAGGCGGAGACGGTCGCGGCGGCCGCCGAGGAGCAAACCGCGAACCTCTCGAGCGTCTCCGACAGCGCGGACCGCCTGAGTGTGCGGGCGTCTGACCTCTGGGACGCGCTCGAAGCGTTCGAGGTCCGCGACGACGACGGCAGCGTCAGGGACGGCAGTCAGGGCGACGACGACCGCGACGGAGACGACGACCGCGACGGCCAGGGGAGTCCGGTCGAGGCACCAGCGCCGAGCCCGTCGCCGGACGGTGGCACAGGGCCGTTCGAGTGGTCCGGCGAGGAGTGAACCGGTTCCGTCGTGTGATTCGGCGAATCGTGAATCGACTCCCTCGCGTGGTCTGTTGAGAAGTGATCCCGGTCGCTACGCGACGCGGTAGCTGACGGCGATGCCTTCGCCGAGGGGGAGGACGACGGTCTCGAAGGCGTCGTCGTCGCGGACGGTTCGCAGGTACTCGGCGATGCCCTTCGTCGCGTCGCTCGCGTCCGACAGAGACTCGTCGTCGGCGAAGTGCGCGAGGAGCGCGTCGAAGTCGATGATGCCGGCGGACATCGCGTTGTCGGCGACGACGACGCCGCCCTCGGGGACCTTCTCGCGGACGGCGCGGAACGCGTCGGCGTAGCGCTCCTTCTGGTGGTCGACGAGGACGACGTCGAACGGGCCGTCGTAGCGCTCGACGGCCTCCATCGCGTCGCCGTGCTCGTAGCGCGCGAGGTGGTCGTAGCCGCCGCGACGCATGAACTCGCGGGCCTCGTCGAGTTCCTCGGCGTCGAACTCCGTGAGCACGACCTCGCCGTCCTCGGGGAGTGCTTGCGCGAACCAGTACGCGCTATAGCCGAACCCCGAGCCGAACTCGAACACGCGCTCGGCGTCGGCCATCCGGGCGAGCATCCTGAGCTGGCCGCCGACCGCGGGCCCGACGTGCGGGAACCCCATCTCCTCGGCGTGCGCGTCCATCTCGCGAGCGAGCGCGTCCGGTTCGGGCGCGGTCGCCTCGACGAACCTGGTGACGTCAGCGAAGTCCATGCGAGAGCGTGGGGTCGACGGGACCGTAAGCGTTCCCTCGGCGTCCGGGCGCCGTCCTCGTACGCACCGAGTCTTCCGCGAGAAAGCATTTACCACGCGTTCGTCAAGTGTCGTGCATGCCCTCCACGAACAGACGACGGTTCCTCGCCGCCGCCGCGGCGCTCGGCGTCGCCGGGTGCGTCACGCACGGCGACGGCGTCCCGACCGGCACCGAGACCACCCACGGGAGCGCGACGTCGACCGGAACGCGGTCGCGCGTGACGAGCGAGAACCCGACGACGTCCACGACGACGTACCGAACCACCGGGTCCGACGTCGACGAGCGCGTCGACGCGAAGCCGCCCGGCGACCCGGCGCTCCCGACCGACGGCGGCGACTGGCCCCAGGAAGGATACGACGCCGCACGCACCGGCTACTGGCCTGACGGCGACCCGGTCGAAGGTGTGGACGCGTACTGGACGCTCGACGCCGGCGGCGAAGGTGCGGTCGTCGACGACAGCGTGGTGAACGTCCACGGACGCGCGGACGGCCAGCCGCTGACGGTCCGGGACCCCGGAACCGCCGAGGTCAGGCGCGCGTCGTCGCTCGTCGAGTACGGCGTGAACAGCTCGCCCGCGGTCGCCGACGGCGTCGTCGTCGTGACGACGTTCATCGAGGCGTTCGCGTACGACCTCGAGACGGGCGACCTCGCGTGGCGCGGCCCGGAGATGGACGGCATCCACGGTGCGCCGACGGTCGCAGATGGGACGGTATACGTCGCTTCGGGCGGCTACCAGGGCGTCCCGGCGCAGGTGCGCGCGTTCGACCTCGCGGACGGGACCGAGCGCTGGCGTCGGGAACTCGAGACGACGCGGACGGGGAGCGTCGCGGTCGGTGGCGGCGTCGCGTACGTCCAGAGCCGCGACGGCCTGCACGCCTTCGACGCCGAGAGCGGGAATGTCGTCTTCGAGCGTTCGGACCTCCGGAACGGCTCCTGGGTCGACCCCGTCGTCGGCGACGACCACGCGTTCACGGTCGACGACGACGACCTCGTCGCGGTCGACGCCGGCAGCGGCGAGGAGGCCTGGCGGGTGAACGACGCAGACTTCTCCGGGACGCCCGTGCTCGCCGACGGCGAACTCTACGCCGGTACCGACGGCGACGTCGGCGCGTACGCCGCGGCCGACGGCTCAGAGCAGCGAACGTTCTACGGTGGGAAGCCGCTCGCTCGCGTCGACGACGTCCTCTACGTCGCCAACGACCCACGCGGTCGAATCCAGGCGGTCAGCGTCGCCGACGGCGACGACCAGATGCTGTGGTCGTACACGACGCCGGAGGTCCAGATCAGCGACACCATCAACCGCACGGTCTACGGCATCACGCCGCTCGATGGCGCGCTCTGGGTGCACGCCGCTGACGGCGTCCACGGGCTCGCCCCGCCGCAGTAGCCACGGCCGGAGTCGAGTGCGGCGTCGAGCGACCGGAGCGGCGTCGGGGCGTCACCGCGGTCGACCGACCGGGTAGCTGACGCGGTCCGGATTCTCCTTGTACCGGTCAAGGATGCGCGCGTACAGTTCGTTCCGCGTCGCCTGCACGCCACGTGGCCTCGTGAGGAATCGCACGCGCAACTCGACCCAGGATTCGGACTGCGAGACGTTCACCGACGGCCTGGACTTCACCTCGAGGTCGACGGGCGAGTCCGCGATGCGTTCGCGGTGCCGTTCGACGCGCGCGGCCATCTCGTCCCCGAGGTAGTCGTCCGCGACCGCTTGCGCGACCTCCCGTGCGTACTCGAGGTCCGTCTCGTAGGAGAGCTGGATCGGGAGTTCCGCCCAGACGAACGGGAACTCGTCCTGCGTGTAGTTGAACACCTGCGAGTCGAGGACGACCGCGTTCGGGACGGTGACGGTGCGTCCCGACGGCTGGTGGGTCGTCACGAGGTCGCCCTGGACCTCCCAGAGCGTCGTCACGAGGAAGCTGACGTCGACGACGTCGCCCTTCGCGTCCTCGATGCGGACGCGGTCGCCGACCGAATACGGGCGCTTGGCCATGATGTACACCCACCCGATGACCGAGAGAATGGGCGTCTGGAGCGCGAACGTCACCGCGAACCCCGCGACGCCGAGACTGAACACGACGCCGAGCCACTGGTCGGTGAGCGCGCCCGCGACGCCGACCGCGCCGACGAGACCGAACGCCAGCCGGAGCAGGTTCCTGACGTCGTGGATGCGTCGCTTGTCCGTCGCCCACCGCGCGACGAACTGCGAGACGAGCACGTAACTGCCGTACGTCGCGAGCGCGACCGCGAACGCGATCGCCCCCTTCAGCGTCCACGCCTTCAGCACCTCGTTCGCCGTCGACACCTCCCACGTCCCGCTGAGGACGTTCGCTCCGACCGCAATGAGGGCGGCGACGAGCAGTGACCCGTACCCGACCGATCGTTTCACGACCGCACCCTCGGCGTGGTCCCACAAAGGCCTTCGCCCCGAGCGGGGGCGCCGCCGTGGGGCTTTTTGACGCCGCCGCTCGAACGGGCGCGTATGCAGGAACTCACCGACGTCGTCGACGGACTGCTGCACCCAGAGACGCAGGTCCACGACCGTGGCGTCGACCTCACCGTCGCAGGCATCCACGAGGTCGCCGCGCCGGGACGCATCGACTTCGGCGGCGACGAGGTCGCGGAGGCAGACCTGGAACCGTGCGACGTGACGCGCCGGAACCCCGACGACGAGTACCAGTGGTGGCACCTGGAGGCCGGCCAGTACGTCGTCCAGTACAACGAGTTCTTCGTCGGCGACGACCCGATGCACCTGCAGGCCCGGAACAAGGTGCTCGCTCGCGGCGCGTCGCATCCGTCGCTGCGCGTGGACGATCACTTGCCACTCGTGCCATTGAGCGTCGGCGGTGCAGGCATTCGCATCAAGGAGAACGCACGCATCTCGACGCTTCGGCCCCTCTCGAACGAGTCCGGCCCGGAGTGAACTCCAGGGACGGATTCGCCGTCTTCACTTCCGCAAAACTCGCTCACTCACTCACTCGCCGGCCGCGTCGACGAGCGCACGCACCCGGTCCTCCGCGACCGGCGCGTCGACGTCGCCGTCGGGCTTGAACGCCGTCCCGACGATCGCGCCGTCCGCGACCGCGAACGTCTCCGCGACCGACGCCTCCGTCACGCCACTTCCGACGAACAGCGGCGTCTCCGGCGCCACCTCGTCGAGCGTCGCCCGGACCGCGGCGAGCGTGTCGGCGTCAGCCGGCCGCCCCGTTCCCGACCCCGACACCACCACGCCGTCGGCCAGCCCGCGCTCGACGACGTCCGCGACGCGCTCCGCGAGCGGCCGCCCACCGTGCGGCGTCGCGTGCTTCACGTCGACGTCCGCGAGCACCGCCACGTCCGCGTCCAGGCGCTCGCGCTCCCGCATCGTCTCGAACGCCCGTCCCTCGATCACGCCCTGGTCCGTCACGCTCGACCCGACGTGGACGTTCACGCGCACGAACGACCCGCCGGCCGCTGCGGCCGCCGACAGTGCCGCGTCCACGTCGTTCCGCAGGACGTTCACGCCGACGGGGACGTCCACGGCCTCGACGACCGCTCGCGACAGCACGCTCACGTCGGCGACCGTGTGCGACGGGACCTCGTCCGGGTAGAACGGCGCGTCCCCGAAGTTCTCCACGAGCACCGCGTCCACGCCACCCGCCTCCAGCGTCCGCGCGTCAGTCACCGCACGCTCCCTGATCGACGCCCGGTCGCCGTCGTAGCGCGGCGACCCCGGGAGCGGCGGCAGGTGGACCATCCCGACGACCGGCGACTCCGTCCCGAATCGCGTCTCCACGTTCATACGCTCCTTCGCGCCGCCCGAATCAAGACCGTTCGGCTTCGCGCAACCGCCGACGATCGACCAGCGTCGACCCGCACCGAGGGTTCAAGGCGGATGCCGCGGCGACGGTCGACGATGCACTGAGCGGTCGCGTGCGTCGGTCCAGGCGGGAGCGCCACCTGCCGACGCACGAACGCGGACGGGTGGCCTGCCCGCCAAGCACTCGCTAGCGACAGCGACCCACAGTCGCAGGACTCGCACGACCGAGGGGAGCGCGACCCATCGCTCGCGCGAGCCGGCAAGACGGCCGCGTCGAGCGAGCCGGCAAGACGGCCGCGTAGCGCGAGCGTTTTTCCCTCGGCCGCGGTAGACCGTACTCGATGACCGACCTCTTCAGCGACCTCGAGATGCGAGGGACGACCGCGCGCAATCGCGTGATGGTCTCCCCGATGTGCCAGTATTCGTGTCCCGACCGCGACGGCGTCGCGACCGAGTGGCACCGACAGCACCTCGAGTCGCGCGCCGTCGGTGGCGCCGGCATCGTGATGACCGAGGCGACGGCCGTCCGCCCGGACGGCCGCATCAGTCCCCAGGACCTCGGCCTCTGGAGCGACGCGCACGCCGACGCGCTCCGGCCGATCACGGAGTTCTGCGAGGAGTACGGTGCACTCTCGGCCATCCAACTCGCCCACGCCGGCCACAAGGGCAGCAAGCGCCCGCCGTGGGACGACTCCGAACCGCTCGGGCCCGACGGTCACGGCTGGATCGCACCGTCGCCCTCGGCCGACGCGTACCCGTGGCGCGCCGGCGACGACGAACGGAGCGACGAACCGAACGCGAAGCGCGTCGAGACGATGTCGACGAGCGACGTGGAAGCGCTCGTCGAGGACTTCGCTCGCGCCGCCGAGCGCGCCCGCGACGCCGGGTTCGACGTTGCAGAGGTCCACGCCGCGCACGGCTACCTCCTCCACGAGTTCCTGAGTCCGGTGACGAACCGCCGCGAGGACCGCTACGGCGGGTCATTCGACGCCCGGACGCGTCTCGTGCGCGAGGTCTGCGAGCGCGTCCGCGACGTCTGGCCGGACGACCAGGCGGTGTTCGTCCGGTTCTCCGCGACGGACTGGCTCGACGACCGCGAGTCCTGGACGGTCGACGACACCGCCGCGCTCGCCGCCGATCTGGCGAGCGACGGCGTCGTGGACCTGGTCGACGTGTCTTCTGGCGGCCTCCACCCCGACCAGTCGATCCCGTCGACCGGTGCGAACTACCAGGTGCCGTACGCCGAACGCGTCGGGGACGCGGTCGGCGACGACGCACTCGTCGGCGCGGTCGGGGGCATCACGACGCCCGAGCAGGCGGACGCGATCGTCCGGAACGACCGCGCTGACCTCGCTATCGTCGGTCGCCAGCACCTCCGGGACCCGTACTTCGCGCTACACGCCGCCGAAGCTCTCGACCGCGAGGACGCCCTGGAGTGGCCGCGACAGTACCGCCGCGCAGTCTAATAGAACGCTGACAGTTGCGGTTCTGCGACCGACTATCGAAGTTCGCCGACCGACTGCCTCGCCCCGGAAACTGCCAGTGCCGACTCCACTGCGTCGGAATGGTTGCGGGACTGTGAGGAGGAGTAACTGTTATTCGGTCGCCGTGGCAATGGTGAACATACGATGCTCTTCGCCCCTCCGGCCCTCACGCGCGTGTCGCAACAGAACATCGGGGCGACTGCCGAAGCGTGCGTCGCGGACGGTCTCTGCGTTCCCGCGGACGTCCTGACGCAGGGACTCGCGCTCGCCGCCACGCTCGCGTTCGCCGTCGCCGTCCTGATGGCCCTCTCCCGGCTCTACGACGCCGCCGACGCGCTCGCCGCCGAACGCGAGCGGACGCGCCTCGAACGGGACGCGTTCGCGACGTTCGTCGACAGCGTCGCCAGTATCGACCCCCAGAATCCCGGCCTCACCGACGGTGGGCCGACAACGGTCGACGCCGGGCACGGCGGGACGCTCTCGCACGTCGTCGACGCCTACCGCGACACCGTCCTCGCCGTCCCCCACTACGACGACGAGTACGACGACACGCTCGCGGAACACATGGCCGCGGAGTTCGGCGACGACGTCGCGCTCGCGGTCCGCAACGGCGCCATCCTCTCGCCACAACTCCAGCAGACGCTGTGTGCGCGCGGCACGCAAGCGAAGCAGCGCCGAGACCGCCTCCTGTCCGCCATCGACGCCGAAGACGACTCTCTCTCGGCGTGCACGCGGACGCTCCGTGAGATCGACGACGACCTCGACGCCGTCGAAGCGGACGTGGCCGCCGTCGATCGAGTCGTCGATGACGCGACGACCGGCGCCGACGCCGACGTGCCAGCGTCGACTGTCGACCGCGAGGACCTCGTCCACGACTGGCACACCGTTCACGGGAGACGCGAGGAACTCGTGTCGCTCCTGGAGTCGCGACAATCAGCCATCCACGAGCAACGACACGTCGTCGGTCAGGGCGACGGTCCGACCGCGCTCTACGAGTACGTCTACGACGCGTTGCCGTCGAGCTACCCCGTGCTCTCCGTCGGAACGCACCTGCTCGAACGAACCCGGTCGTTGCGACGGAACGTCTCTCGGTCCCTCGTCCGGCACTGACTCGCAACCGAAGACGAGTCGTCTGCGTTCGCCGCTCGCCCGGCCGGGTTCAGTTCTCCGTCCACTTGATCGAACAGCCCTGCGACGGCTTCCAGTCGACGTCCACGGGTTCGTTCGCGAGGATGGCGTCGATGGCCTCGCGCACCTGGTATCGCGTCGGGTCGTCGTCGGGGTTGAGTGCGTCGTCGAGCCGGCCGTGGTACGCGAGCCGGAACGTCCCGTCGTCGTTCTCGAACAGGAACGGGTCCGGGGTGCAGACCGCGCCGTAGGCCTCGGCGACGGCCTGGGATTCGTCGCGGAGGTACGCGTCGTACGCGACGGTGCCGTCCTCGACGAGTTCCTGCATGCGCTCGAACGAGTCGTCGGGGTACTCTTCGGCGTCGTTCGGGTTGATGCCGACGACGGCGACGTCGTCGTACTCGGCCGCGAGTTCGTTCAGGAGGTCGAACTTCGCCTTCGCGTACGGACAGTGGTTGCACGTGAACACGAGCAGCAGTGCCTCGTTGCCGGCGAACGAGTCGAGGGTGTACGTCTCGCCGTCGGTACCCTGGAGCTCGAAGTCGATGGCCTCGTCGCCCGCGCCGAGTTCGGACTCGGATTCCTTCAGAACCATGTCCGTCCGTAGACCGTCGGGGGGTTAAGAACTGGCGTTCGCGATACCAGACCAATCCGCGAGTCGGGTGCGTCTCTCCGCGTGGCAGTGAGGGACCGACGGGGCCCGCCGGTTCCACGAAGCGTCCACGCTTAAGGGGACTGGGGGGATACGTGGGGGTATGCCGACCATCGACGTATCAGACCAGCAGCAGGCGTTCTTGCGTGCGTTGCGGGACGAACTCCAGAACGAGGTCCAGTACGGTTCGGTGCGCGAGCAGGACGCGCTCCAGTACCTCATCGACCACTTCGAGGGCGGCGGCGAGCTCGACGTGGACGCCGACGTCGAGGTGAACGCGGGAAGCGTCGAGGACGAAGCGGACGCGAGCGCAGACGGTGGTACGGTCACCGCCGACGCCTCTGCGGACGCCGGTTCGGACGTGGCCGCCGACGAGGACGCTGACGACGACGGTGGGTCCTCGAGCGGGCCGACGCCGTCCGCCGAAGGCGACGACGACGACCGCCTGAACGCGATGATGAACTTGCTCGACACGCACGACGAAAAGTGGCGGGAGGCCTCGAAGGAGGACGCCCGGTACGAGGTCGACATGCCCGACGGCACGACCGAGTACGTGCAGACGAAGGACGACGTTCGCGCGCACATATTCAAGAACTACGACTGATCGGTCGCCGTGGTATCGTTCAGCGTTCGACGTCGTCGGGCGTGATCGTGACGTCGAACTCGTCGCCGATTACGATGCGAGCGACGGCGCTGTCGGGCACGCCGCGGTCCTCGGTCGGCGCCCTGACGAGGACGAGCTTGTCGTTTTCGGCCTGCAGCGGCCCGAACGCGGGCGCGTCGAGTCGGAGTCGCACGCGGTCGCCGTCGCGGTCGAAGCGCGCGAGCGAGAGCCGCTGACAGCAGCTGTGCTCTCGGAACTGGACGGCGACGACGTGCTCGCGCGAAAAGTCCGTGTCCGCGAGGAACCGACGCGCCTCGGACGTGAGTTCGCGCTCGTCGACCGTGGTTCGCCAGGCGTCGGTGAGGACGGCGACCGCCGCGTCGAGCTCGTCGTCGACGGGTTCGAGGGCGTGCCCCCTGCCGTCGTCGCCGCCGTAGTTCGTCGACAGGAGCGAGCAGTCCGCGCACGCCGGAGCGCGCGGTCGCTCGGTCGTCGTCGGGTCGGCCTCTGTGGTCGATGCGTCCGTCTCGGAGGACGCTCCGTCGGTCTCGGACGTCTTCGCGCGAGTTTCCGACGTCGTACTCGACCGGGTCTGGGTGGTCAGCGTGCGCGTTCCGGGATCGGTCGCGTCCGACGTTCCGTCGTCGTCGAGGGTCTGGCAGCCCGCGAGGCCGACGGACGTCGCGGTGAGCGCGGCGAGGACGCGCCGGCGATCGACGGTTTGTGGAGGGCGATTCGCTGGCATCGCGCTCGACTGCGCGGGCCGTCGGTAAGTGCCTTGAGGGGGCGCCGCGAGTGCCGCCGCGGAAGTAACCCTTAACCCGGTCCCCGGTGGTCGTTCGTGTATGACTGCGAGTGCGCGAGACGCCTTGCTCGATTCGCTCCTGGAGAACGCGCGGTACTCGACGGCCGACCTCGCACGGATGACGGGCCTCGACGAGAGCGACGTGGAGGCGGCGATCGCGGACCTCGAAGAGGATGGCGTCGTACGCGGGTATCGCGCGGTCGTCGACTGGGAGTCCACGGACCGCGAGCGCGTCCGCGCCGTCGTCGAGGTGAACGTGGAACTCGACCGCGAGACCGGGTACGGCGACGTCTCGCGGCGGCTCGCGGGCTACGACGCAGTCGACACCCTCCGGCTGGTCTCGGGTGACTACGACTTCCACGTGGAGGTGATCGGCGATTCGATGCGGGACGTGTCCGCATTCATTGCGGACGAGATCGCGCCCATTCCAGCCGTCACGCAGACCGTGACGCACTACGCGATGACGACGTACAAGGAGAGCGGCGTCGACTTCGGCGACGGCGACGACGACGACCGCCTCTCGGTCAGTCCCTGAGGTGACCAGATGGGCATCCAACTCTCGGAGCGCGTGCAGGCCGTGCCGCCCTCTGGCATCCGGAAGTTCTTCGAGCTCGCCGAGGAGCGCGACGACGTCATCTCGCTGGGCGTCGGCGAACCCGACTTCGCGACGCCGTGGCGCGCACGGACCGCGGCCGTCGACTCGCTCGAACGCGGCCAGACGAGCTATACGGCGAACCGCGGGATGCGGGAACTGCGCGAGGCGATCGGCGAGCACGTGGACGCCGAGTACGACCTCGAATACGACCCGGACGAGGAGATCCTCGTCACGGCCGGGGCGAGCGAAGCGGTCGACCTGGCGTTCCGCGCGTTCGTGAACCCCGGCGACACCGTCGCGGTCGCGGAGCCGGCGTACGTGTCGTACGCGCCGGGCGTGACGTTCGCGGGCGGCGAAGTGCTGCCGGTGCCGACGTACGAGCGCGACGAGTTCCGACTGACGCGCGAGGCCCTCGAGGCGTCGGGGGCGGCGGACGCGGAGGTGCTCGTCATGTGCTTCCCGAACAACCCGACGGGGGCGACGATGGAACTGGAACACCTCGCGCCGGTCGCGGAGTTCGCTCGCGAGCACGACCTCACCGTGATCAGCGACGAGATCTACGCTGCACTCCAGTACGAGCACGAGCACACGAGCATCGCGACGTTGCCCGGAATGGCTTCGCGGACCGTGGTCGTGAACGGGTTCTCGAAGGCGTACGCGATGACTGGCCTCCGCCTCGGGTACGTGATGGGTCCGGCCGAGGCGATAACGGGCATGAACCGCATCCACCAGTACGGGATGCTGTCCGCGCCGACGACCGCCCAGCACGCGGCGCTCGAGGCGCTCGAGCACTGCGACGACGCCGTCGACGAGATGACGGCGGCGTACGATCGCCGCCGGCAGTTCCTCCTCGCGCGCTTCGAGGAACTCGGGATCGAGTGCTTCCGCGCGAAGGGCGCGTTCTACGCGTTCCCGGAGGTCCCGACGGAACAGACCGGCGACGAGTTCGCGGAGGACCTGCTCGAGGCGGAGGGCGTCGCGGTCGTCCCCGGGAGCGTGTTCGGTTCCGGCGGCGAGGGCCACCTGCGCGTGTCGTACGCGACCGGGATGGACGAGCTCAGGGAGGCGACCGACCGCATCGAGCGATTCCTCGACTGACGGTCGCGGACGGCTCTCGCACTCGGTCGCGGCGAGCGTGCGACCGATTCACAACGTTCGGGAAGGTTCTTGAGGGCGCCGGTCGCTTCTCGGGTATGGAATCCCCCGATATGGAGTACCGCGAGATCGACCCGCCCGACGCGCGCGTCACGGAGATCGCCCGGTACGCGTTCGACGCGCAGTCCGGGCCGTTCGACCCGGACGAGTTCGACCCCGAGGACGCGCCGGAGGCCGTCGGCGGCCAGCGCGGCCTGTTCGACGGCGACGACCTCCTCGCCGTCTGCGGGCACTACTGGTTCGACGTCGACGTCCGCGGCCGACGCGTCGCCGCGCCCGGCCTGTCGATGGTCGCGTCGCCGCCCGAGCACCGCCGTGGTGGAAACGTCCGTCGACTCCTCGAGCACTCGCTCGAAGAGTACCGCGAGCGCGGCGACCCCCTGAGCTTGCTGTGGCCGTTCTCGACGCCGTTCTACGGCCAGTACGGGTGGGCGACCACGAACCGGTACGCGGTTCACGACGTCGACCCGGCCGCGCTCTCGTTCGCGACCGATTCCGACGCGGCCGACGCCGTCCAGTTCGAGCGCGTCGACGCCGACGACTGGGACGTCATCGACGCGGTCGACGACCGGACGTGGACGCAGACGCTCGCCGTCGACCGCGGCGAGGCGTTCTGGCGGCACCGCGTCTTCGAATCGTGGGGGACCGACCCGTTCGCGTACGTCGGATACCGCGACGGCGACCCCGTCGCGTACCTCACGTACACCGTCGAGGACGGCGACGACACTCGGCTGAGCGTCTCGTACTTCGGGGCGGTCGACCACGACGCCGTCCTCGCCGTGCTGTCGTTCTGTCACGCGCACGACTCGCAGGTCGACGCTGTCAGGCTGAAGACGCCCGTCGACTGGGGGCTCACGTACCTCGTCGAGAACCCCGACGAGGTCGAGACCGACCTCCGCACCGGTCCGATGGGGCGCGTCGTCGACGCCGTCGACGCGCTCGAAGCCGTTCCGACGGAAGCCGTCGGCGCGTTCGATGGCGTCACCACGGGACCCACGGACGCCCACGTCGTCCTCGACGTCGCGGACCCGCTCGTCGACTGGCACGACGACCCGATCGCGCTCTCGATCGGCGACGACGCGACCAGCGACAGCACCGCGGAACGCGCCCCCGACGCTACCCCCGACGTGGCGCTCGACATCGGCGCTCTCACGCAACTCATCCTCGGCACGCGCACCGCGAGCGACCTCGCACGCACCGGCGACCTCGCACGCACCGGCGACCTCGCGGCCGCAAGCGGTGCCGCGGGGGACGACGCGCCAGCCGACGAGTCCCCGGGCGCGGACGTCCTCGCAGCGCTCGACGCGACGTACCCCGAATCCGACGTCTGCATGCTCCAGTTCTTCTGACCTCGGACGCGGACCCGGCGAGCGGGACGCGCCGACTCGGCCACGAGAGTCAAGTACCTCACCCCGCCTACGTCGAGACGACCAGATGAGTCCCCCGCCCAGCCCCGGGCCTCACCCCACTCGCGAGGCGTCCGCCGACGCCACAGCGCACCCCGCCCTCACCGTGCGCGCTTCCTCCCCGGCCCCCTCCCCGCGACCGACGAAAACGACACGACGAACGAACTCGACACGACCGACGAACTCGATACGACAGAAGCGTCCGGCGCACCCGCCAGAGCTTCTGTACCGTGTCGCGCGAGGTGGCGCTCCTCGATGAGCGAATCCCCCATCCCCGACCCGACCGAACCCGTCCTCGATCGCGTCGAGGACGTATTCTTCGCGCTCGACACCGACTGGCGGTTCACGTACCTCAACGACCGCGCCGAGTCCCTGCTGTGGCGCTCCCGAGAGGACCTCCTCGGGCGCGTGATGTGGGACGAGTTCCCCGAGACCGTCGAGACGCAGTTCCCGGAGAGCTTCCACGAGGCGATGGAGACCGGCGACCCGGTCGCGTTCGACGTCTACCACAAGCCCCTGGACACGTGGTTCGAGGCGCGCGCGTACCCCGGCGAGCACGGCCTCAGCGTCTTCATGCAGGACGTCACGGAACGCAGAGTACAGAAGCGGCGGCTCGACGAGCACGCGCGCGTCGTCGAAGCCGTCAACGACGGCGTGATCGTCGTCGACGGCGACAACCACGTCGCCTCCGTGAACCGGGCGATCGAGGACGCGCTGTCGACGGACCGCGAGCACCTCGTCGGCGAGCACGTCGACCGGCTCCACGACATCGCGGCCGTGGACGCGCAGGCGACGACGGACCTCGGGCAAGCGATCGAGGCGATCCGTCGCGGCGACACGAGCTTCGAGCGGTTCGAGCTCGCGTTCGAGCCCGAGCACGGCGAACAACGAATCGGCGAGGTCCGCATGGTCCCCCTGGACGAGAGTCGCGTTCGCGTCGCGGGCGTCGTCCGGGACGTCACCGACCAGCGCGAGTACGAGCGCGTCGTCGAGCGGCTCCACGACGTCACGCGCTGGCTGTTCCAGGCCGAGGACGCACCCGAGATCTGCTCGGTCGCGACCCACGCCACCGGCAAACTGCTCGGCCTCCCGATCTCGGGCGTGTGGCTCCTCGACGACGAACGCGGCGTCATGGACCCGATCGCGGCGACGGCGGGCGCGCACGAGGAACTCGGCGGGCTCCCGCAGTTCCCGGAGGGCGACGGCCTCATCTGGGAGGTGTATCGCGACGGCGAACCGAGACTGTTCGAGGACGTCCACGAGCACGAGCGGCGGTTCAACGACGACACGCCGCTGCACGCGGAGATCATCGCGCCGCTCGGCCCGCACGGCGTCGTGATGACGGGCGCGCTCGAGGCGGACGCGTTCGACGAGACGGACCTGGAGCTCGTCAGTCTGCTCGCGGAGAACACGACCGCGGCACTCGATCGGATGGACCGCGAGCAGATGCTCGCCGAACGTCGGAAGAGTCTCGAGGAGCAACGCGAGCGACTCGGCGCGGTCGCGGACATCCTCTCCGAGGACCTCCAGGAGCACCTGGAGACGGCCGCCGACGACCTGGCGGCGGTCTCGGCGACCTCGGAGGCGGCGCCCGCGGAGACGCTGTCGCGCGCCGAGGCGCTCGTCGACGACATCCTCGAGTTCGCGAAGGACTCCGCGACGCTCGGGTCGCGGGAGTCAGTCGGGTTCGAGGACGCGCTCGCGGACGCGCTCGACGGATCGCTCGCGGACGACATGACGGTGTACCTCGAGTTCCAGGGGTCGCTGCGCGCGGACCGCGATCGGTTCGTGCACATGCTGGAGACGTTCTTCAACGACATCCACAGTCGCGCGAACGGCGGGGGCGCGACCGTCCGTATCGGCCCCGAGCGCGGTCCCGAAGGTCGACCGACGGGATTCTACATCCTCGACGACGCCGAGGAGATCCCGGAGACGGAGTTCGATCGCGTCTTCGAACCGCAGGGGTCGAGCGACGCCGGGATCGGGCTCGGCCTCCCAGTCGCTCGCCAGGTGGCGCAAGCGCACGGCTGGTCGGTGGACGTGACGACGGGCGATCCAGGCGGCACGCGGTTCTCGCTGACGGGCGCGCCGACGTTCACCGTCGACCGCGAGTGACGAGCCAGTACCCGGCTCCGTTAGGGCCCGCCCGCGACGCGTTCATCGGGCGAGGGAGACGAAGTCGACGCCAGCGGTATGCAGGTGGACGCCGATGCCGTCTCGCGGCCCTCCGCCGTGCCAGTTCGTTCGCCCTTCGCGCCCGTCTGCGGTCTCGACGCTCAGCACGCCGCGAGCGCTTGCGAGGTCCACGTCCTCGAAGGACCACCGCGCCGCGGGCTGTCCCGCGACCGCCGCTCGCAGCGACACCGTCTCGCGGAAGCGCGGCAGGACCCGGTGCGGGCCGAAGACCGCGAGGTACGCGGTCGCGCTGCCCGGCCCGTCGTTGACGACTACGAGGTCGGGCGGTGACCGCCACCACTCCGGCGGCTCGTTGCTCCCGGACCGTCGACGCGACCGGTCGCTGGCCGTCGCCGGTCGAGTTGTGGACTCGCTCGCCGCCCGGTCGGTGGCGCGACCGAAGCTCGCACAGCCCGCGAGTGCGATCCCCAGCCCGACCGTGACGGCGCGCCGACTCGACGGCATACATAGACACACGTTACCAAGAACCAAACGTATTGCGAACTGCGGTCGGCCCGACCCTCCACCGGGGAACGACTCTAGCCGACCGCCACGAGACGGAGTCGATAGCCGTCAGGTCTTCCGCGAGATGTCCCGGACGACGCGCTGGTAGGCGTCGTGATTCGAGAGCTCGCTGATCGTGTCGTCGACCTTCGACCGCATCACCGCGAGTCGATCCTCCAGGCGACGGTACTCCTCGCTCGCACGCAGCTCCGCTTCCGTCTTCTGGGAGTCCAGTAGCGCCTTCTTCGACGCGAGCGCGAAGAACTCCTGGAGCTGCTCGTCGTACGTCGACCGGAGGAGCAACTGGTCGACCGTCGACAACAGGTCGTCCTTCGACACGGGCTTGACGAGGTAGTCGTCGAACCCCATCTCGATGATGTCGAAGTCCGGCTCGACCGCGGTCACCATCGCCACGCGCGTCTCCAGGTCGCGATCCCGGATCGTCGACAGGACCTCGTCGCCGGACAGGCCCGGCATCCGCCGGTCCAGCAGGACGATGTCGACGGTCTCGTCGATCGCCTCCAGCGCTTGACTGCCGTTGTAGGCGGTCTCGACGTCGCAGGCCTCCCGGAGCCACGCGGCGTACAGGTTCGCGAGGTCGGGTTCGTCCTCGACGATGAGTACCGTCGGTTCGTTAGGCATCCTCTCCCCCCGCGGTGGAACGCATCGACTCGTAGTTCAAACTTCTCCGTCAAGTAGTTGACGGGGCCAGCTCGGCCCTCGCCCCTGGCAGCGGCCGCGTCGCGACCGCGTCAGTCGAGTTCGCGCTCGATCGTCGCGCGCAGCGCTGCGATCTCGTCGACGTCGTACGACAGGTCCGTCCAGGACATCGAGACGTCGAGCGTCGGGTCGCGCTGGCCCTCGCCGACGCGGACGACCGGTGCGACGCCCGCGAACGCCTCGCGAACGCGCTCGGGGTCGGTCGTCTGCACGAGCGCACGCCCCGTCTGCTCGTGGAACAGCCACCCGACCTGTTCGCCGACCTCCGAGAGCCCGCCCTGCTCGGGCACGGTCGCCCGGATGCCGGCGTCCTCGTGCACCATCTCGGCGAGCGCGACCGCGAGCCCGCCGTCGCTCACGTCGTGGGTCGCCTCCACGTGGTCCTCGCGTGCCACCGCAGCGAGCAACTGCACGAACGCACTCGCCTGCGGGGGGACGTCCGGGAACCGGTCGCTACCGCCCTGCTGGTTCAGGTACTCGCTCCCGCCGAGGCGAGCGGTCGCGTCCGCCTCCGCGAGCACGCGGTCGCCGACGAGCAGGAGTTCGCCCTCTGCGCTCGCCGCCATCGTCGGCGCGTCGTAGCCGGGCTTCGTGCCGACCATCGCGAGCGTCGGCGTCGGCGGAATCGGCCCCGTCGGCGAGTCGTTGTACAGCGAGACGTTCCCACCGACCACCGGGACGTCCAGGTCCGCGCACATGTCCGCGAGCCCGTCGACGATGCCCTTGAAGCCGCCGTAGACGTCGGGCTTCTCCGGGTTCCCGCCGTTCAGGCAGTCGACCGCGGCGAGCGGCCGCGTCCCCTTCGCGGCGAGGTTCGTCGCGTTCTCCAGCGCCACCGCGCGCGCGCCCTCGTACGGCGCGACGCTCGTCCAGTTCGGCGCCGCACCCGAGGAGATCGCGACGCCGACGCCCGCCTCCCGGACCGCGACGATGCCCGCGTCGTCGCCCGGCCGCAGGCTCGTCCGCACGCCGACCTCGTGGTCGTACTGGCGGTACACCCAGCGCTTGCTCGCGGTGTTCGGGGACGAAACGACCGCCTCGAAAGCTTCCGGGAGGTCGACCGTCGGCAGGTCGCGCTCGGGCTGAGTCGGTTCCGTCCACTCCAGGTCGTTCATCGGCGCGCCCTCGCCGAGGAAGTGGGCGTCCACGTCGACCACGGTCTCGCCCTGGAACGTCGCGACGTAGTTCTCGTCGGTGACCTCCCCGATGACCGAACAGCCGACGTCGAAGCGCTCGCAGACCTCGCGCACGCGCTCGACGTTCTCCGGCTGGACCTCGTACACCATGCGCTCCTGGGATTCCGCGAGCAGGATCTCGAGCGCGTTCATGTCCGGCTCGCGCTGGTGGACGTCCTCGAGGCGGACGTTCGCACCGAGGCCGCCCTTCGCGACGAGTTCGCTGGACGCACCGCCGAGGCCGGCCGCGCCCAGGTCGCGCGCGGACTCGACGAGGTTCTCCTCGACGAGCACCTCGTTCGTCTCGATCAGGAGCTTCTCCGAATAGGGGTCGCCGACCTGGACGGCGGGGCGGTCCTCGGTCTCCGCGTCCTCGCTCAGGTCCTCGCTCGCGAACGACGCGCCACCGAGTCCGTCCCGGCCGGTCGCGTTCCCGACGAGCAGCAACTCGTTCCCCGGTTCCTGCGCGATCGCAGTGATCAATCGCTCGTCGTCGGTGAGGCCGACGCAGGCGACGTTCACGAGCGGGTTCCCCTCGTAGTCGCCGTGGAAGTCGACGCTCCCCGCGACCGTCGGCACGCCGATACAGTTCCCGTAGTGACTGATGCCCTCGACGACGCCCTCGAAGAGGTACTTCGAGTGCTCCGCGTCGAAGTCGCCGAAGTACAGCGAGTCCGCGAGCGCGATCGGGTACGCGCCCATCGACATCGTGTCCCGGACGATGCCGCCGACGCCGGTCGCGGCGCCGTCGAACGGGTCGACGTAGCTCGGGTGGTTGTGGCTCTCGATGCCCAGCGTCACGTACGTGTCCGAGTACCCCTCCCCGTCGGGGTCCGGGAGCGCGACGACGGCCGCGTCGTCGCCCGGACCAACGACGACCTGGTCGCCCTCGCTGTCGAACGCGGAGAGCAGGGGTCGCGAGGAACGGTAGGCGCAGTGCTCGCTCCAGAGGTTCTCGAACAGCGCCGCCTCCGCCGGCGTCGCCGCTCGTCCAAGTTCCTCCTCGACGAGTTCGCGGTCCGAATCGGCGAGACTCATTCACTTCGGTGTACATCGACCCCCAGTAAATGCGTTTCCATGTCCACGAACGTGTGCATCGGCCGCGAGCGCAGCGCTCGGTTCTGGCGACTACGTGCGAGCGAGCGCGGACCGCAGGAGCGTCGACTCGGCCTTCCGGAGGTGCTCGGCGGCCGTGCTCGGCGCGCAGTCGAGTGCCGCGGCGACGTCCTCGTGGGTCGCCTCCCGCGGGACCTCGTAGTACCCGAGTTCGAGCGCGATCTCGACGGCGCGGCGCTGGCGCGTGGAGAGCCGCGCGTCCACGAGCGAGTGGATGGACCCGAGCGACCCGACCGCCTCCACCTCGACCGAAAGCGGCGCGGGCGTCCGCTCGACGAGCCCCTGTAGTTCGCTCGAGGGGCCGAACGCGGACAGCGTCACCGTTCCGTCCCCGTGGTAGACGACCGGTGGGACGACCACGACGCCGCCGTTCTCCAGCGGGTCGAGCATCGCCCGCAGCCCCGGCGTCGCCTCGTCCCGGACGTACGCGTAGAACGCGTCGTCCGTCACCGGTTCCAGCGCGTAGTCGACGACGACGGCGACGTCCGCGACCGCGTCCTCGAACGCCTCGACGTCGCCCTCGACGTAGTGGAGGATGCCGAACCCGGACGGGGAGAGGTTCCACTGCATCGCCGTGGCGTACTCGACGAACGACGCGTTCGCCACCACGTCGAACATCGGGTGGATCTCGGCCTCGCGACCGTTCGCCGTCAACGTGACCCTGACCGACTGCATCTTTCACCGTTCGTCCACCAGGCACTTGAACCCACCAGAGCACTCCGGCAGTCGACACTCGGTCCCCGAGCGCGAACGACGAGTTACATGGTTCGCACGCTCGTCACCGGCGCCACGGGAACGCTCGGCGCCGCGCTCGTCCCGCGACTCCGCGAGGCCGGCCACGACGTCAGAGCGACCAGTCGCTCGCCACCCGCGGACGGGAGCGGATTCGAGAACGAGGACCTCGTCGAGTGGGTCGCAATGGACCTCGCCGACGGCACCGGCGTCGCGGACGCCGTCGCTGACGTCGACGTCGTCGTGCACGCGGCGACGGCACCGACCGGCGACACCGAGGCCGTCGACGTCGACGGCACCGAACGGCTCCTCGACGCGGCGACCGAGGCGGGCGTCTCGAACGTCGTCTACCCGTCCATCGTCGGCATCGAGGACGTCCCGTACTCGTACTACCGGCACAAGCTCGCCGCGGAGGAACTCGTCGAGGCCGCGGCCGTCCCGACGACCGTCGTGAGGGCGACGCAGTTCCACCAGTTCCTCGACGAGCTGTTGGGACTGGTCGCGCGCTCGCCGGTGTGGCCGCTCCCCACGAAGTTCCGCGTGCAGCCCGTGGACGCCCGAGCGGTCGCGAACGCAGTCGTCGCGAACGCCACGCCGGAGGCGCGCGGTCGCGTCCCGCCCGTCTGCGGGCCCGAGGTGCTCTCGGTCCGAGAGATCGCTGCCGCGTACCGCCAGGCTCGTGCCCTCCGGCGGCTCGTGGTCCGCGTGCCGATTCCGGGCGCCGTCGCGAGCGCGTTCCGCGCCGGCGACGCCACCTGCGGACCGTCCGGCGACGACACCGACAAAATCTCTGCGGACGACGCACCCGGTCCGACGTGGGGGGCGTGGCTCGCGGAGACCTACGGCGCATCCCGGAGCGCGTCCGCCTCGCGGACCTCCACCACGTGAGGCCGACGTCGCCGAGAGTGGGTCGCGTCCGCGAACCGAACTCGACGTCGCGCCACTCGTCCCGCCGGGCGGTAACCGAGTTGTTTTTTACTGGCCCCAAGTAACGGTCACGCGTGCTATCGGTCGAGTTACACACGCACTCGGCGATGAGTTACGACGGGCGAGACCCCGTCGAACTCCTGCTCGAGCAAGCCGAGGCCGTGGGACTCGACGCCATCGCCGTCACGGACCACGACGAGATCGACGCGAGCCTCGACGCCGCCGCGAAGGCCGGCGAGTACGGCCTGATCGGCATCCCCGGCATGGAGGTGACGACGGCCGCCGGGCACGTGCTCGCGCTCGGCGTCCGCGAGCGAGTCCCTCCGGGGTTGTCCTTCGAGGAGACCCTCTCGTACGTCCGGGAACTCGGCGGGATCGCGGTCGTCCCGCATCCGTTCCAGGAGTCGCGGTCGGGCGTGATGGCGAACATCGACCGGACGACGCTCGCGACCGCGGACGCGATCGAGGTGTACAACTCGCGGCTCCTCACGGGTCGCGCGAACCGGCAAGCCGACCGGTTCGCGCGCGACTTCGAACTCCCGCGGACCGCGGGGAGCGACGCGCACATCTCCGAGATGGTCGGCCAGGCGGTGACGAAGGTCGACACGGGCGGGGAGCGCACGGTCGACGCCATCCTCTCGGCGATCCGCCGCGGCGACACGACCGTCGAGGGCAAGCGCACGCCGTGGCGCATCAGCTTCCGGCAGGCCGCCGGCGGCGCGAAGCGCCGCGTGAAGAACCGGATCGCCGAGTTCCTGTGACGCCGGACGACGCTCCAGACGACGTCGCTGCTCCCGGAGACGATAGCGACGACGGGGAGTCCGGCACGCTGGACGCGGTCGCCGCCGTCGAGCGCGCGCTGGCGCGTCCCGCTCCGGACGCGGTCGCGGATCGCGAGCAGGCCGTCGAGAGGGTGCGCGAGGCGATTCGTGCGGCCGCGGAGGACGTACCGAGTGGTGACGCGGACGATGACGCCCGCGGCGGCGCCGACGGGAGCCTCGCGGTGGCGTTCTCCGGGGGCGTTGACAGCGCGCTCGTCGCCGGTCTGTTCGACGCGCCGTGTTACGTCGTCGGGTTCCCGGGGAGTCACGACGTCCGGGCCGCCCGGTCGGCTGCGCGAGCGATGGACGTGGACCTGACGGTCGTCGAACTCGACCACGACGCGCTCGCCGACGCCGTCCCGCGGGTCGCGCGCGCCATCGGCCGCGAGAACGCGATGGCCGTCCAGATCGCGCTCCCGCTCCTCCTCGTCGCCGAGCGCGTCGCCGCGGACGGCCACGACCGGCTCGCGGTCGGCCAGGGTGCGGACGAACTGTTCGGCGGGTACGCGAAGGTCGCGAAGGCGCCGACGGACCCGCGCGTCGACGCCGACACCGTTCGCGGTGCGCGCGACGAGATGCTGCGGACGCTCACCGACCAGCTCGACCGGGACGTCCGCGCGCTCGACGCCGCCGACGTCGCACCGGTCGCGCCGCTGCTCGACGAGCGCGTGATCGACGCCGCCCGCTCGCTCCAAGGCGACCTCCTCGTCAGTGAACGGGGCGAACGCAAGTTCGCGCTCCGGCTCGCCGCCCGCGAGTGGGTGCCCGACGGCGTCGCGTTCCGCGAGAAGAAGGCCGTCCAGTACGGGAGCCTCGTCGGCCGCGAACTCGATCGGCTCGCCCGCCAGGCCGGGTTCAAGCGCCGCGAGGACGACCACGTCACCGCGTACGTCCGGAGTCGGCTCCGGGACGGAGACCGCTGAGTTCCGCAGGTGCGAGTCGGTTCCGGCGACCCGACCCGCTGACGAAACGCAAATGGTACTCCCGCCCACGAGTCCGACCGTGAAGCGTCACTACGTCGCCGCCGTCGTCCTCCTCGTCGGCGTCCTCGCGCTCGGTGCTGGACTCGCCCCGTCGGTCGGCTGCGACCGAACGTACGCGTTGGACGCGACCGCCGTCTCGTCCGGTGAGACGTCCGACCAGACGTCCGCCGACGGGTCGGTCGTGAACGCGAGCGCGCTCCCGGCCGACGTCCGCGGCGCGGTGAACCGGACCGTCGCCGGCGAGCGCGCGACCGTCACGCGGGCCGCGTACAAGACGCATCTCGAGGACCGCAACGTCCGGTTCGAGGGGACGACGTACGAGACCGACCTCGTCGTCGTCGAGGCCTGTGGCGGGCTCCTCGAGGACGTCCTGTTCGTCGCTGGGGCCGCCGCGACGACCCTCGGTGCGCTCGCGGTCGTCCTCCTCTGGCTCTACCGCGACGACCTCGGACCGCCGCTCACGGTCCTCCACTACGCGGCCGCGGCGGCGCTCGTCGTCGGCGCCGTCGTGTTCACGGGTGGCGTCGCCGCGCCCGCTGGCTGCACGGACAACTACGCGCTGGAGACGAGGGAACTCGTCGGCGAGAACGCCACCGACGAGCGGGTCGTCGACGCGTCGTCGCTCCCGTCCGCACTCGCGGACGTCGCCGAGCGCGCCGTCGAATCGAACCAGACCGCGTTCGTCGACCGCGCCGCCTACCGCGAGCACCTCGAGAACCGGAGTCTGCGGTACGACGGGACGGTCTACGACGCCGACCTGGTACTCGTCCAGGACTGCGGCGGCGGCCTCGACGACGCGCTCCTCGTCGTCGGACTCGTCGTCGGGACGATCGGCGCGGTCGCGCTCGCGCTCCTCGTGACGTTCGACCACGGCGAGAAAGTACTGTAGGTCGTCGCATCGACCGGCCGTCCTCGAGAAGACGAAACCGGGGGGGGCCGCTAGACGGGTTGTGCGGCTTCGAGCAACTCGTGGTAGCGGTTGCGGATGGTGACCTCGCTGATGTTCGCGACGTTCGAGACTTCCTTCTGGGTGACCTTCTCGTTGGCGAGGAGGCTGGCGGCGTAGACGGCGGCGGCGGCGAGACCGACGGGGGACTTCCCGGAGTGGATGCCCTCGCGCTTGGCGGCGTCCAAGAGTTCGCGGGCGCGGCGTTCGCCCTCGTCGCTCATCGTGAGTTCGCTCGCGAACCGCGGCACGTACTGGAGGGGGTCCGCGGGTTCGATCTCGAGACCGAGTTCGCGGGCGACGTACCGGTACGTGCGCGCGATCTCGTCCTTCTCGACGCGGGAGACGTTCGCGACCTCGTCGAGGCTGCGCGGTGTGCCGGCCTGGCGGGCGGCGGCGTAGAGGCTCGCGGTGGCGACGCCCTCGATGCTACGACCTGGCAGGAGGTCCTCGGCGAGTGCGCGCCGGTAGATGACGCTGGCGGTCTCGCGGACGTTCTTCGGCAGGCCGAGCGCGCTGGCCATGCGGTCGATCTCGCCGAGCGCCTGCTTGAGGTTGCGTTCCTTCGAGTCGCGCGTGCGAAAGCGCTCGTTCCAGGTGCGCAGGCGCTGCATCTTCTGACGCTGGTTCGAGGAGAGGCTGTTGCCGTAGGCGTCCTTGTTCTGCCAGCCGATGTTCGTCGACAACCCCTGGTCGTGCATCATGTTGGTCGTCGGGGCGCCGACGCGGGACTTCTCGTCCTTCTCGCTCGCGTTGAACGCGCGCCACTCCGGGCCGCGGTCGACGGCGTCCTCGTCGACCACGAGCCCGCAGTCCGCGCAGACGGTCTCGCCCTGGGCTTCGTCGCTTACGAGCTGCCCCTCGCACTCGGGGCACTCCAGTACGTCCTCGCTTCGCTCTTCGTGCTGCTCCGAACGCGCTGGTTCGGTCTCGCGGCGCCGGATGGTGGTATCTGTCATCGTGGATGGGGGAGGGTGAGCCGATTGGAAAAACCGAGGCTCTCTGTATACCGTCCTCTCCATGACGACTTAAACGCATTGGCCAGATACGTAGGAATCTTCGTGAATCCTCAAACGAAACTATGTTTCGATGAAGAATTGTCGCATACGGGGTCGTTCGTTCGGCTGGAATCGGTCACTCTCTCCCGGTTGGTCGCGTCCAGCGACCCCGTTCTCGGGGTCGGTATCGAAACCCTTACTCCGCACAGCGGAGTGGGTTCGGGCATGAGCGACGACGTCGCCACTACAGCAGACGTCCGGCACGTCGCGGAGCTGGCGCGCGTCGACCTGGACGACGACGAGGTCGACGACTTCGCGGCCCAGTTCGCGGACATCCTCGAGTACTTCGACGCACTCGACGAGGTACCGGACGTGGACCGCGACCCCGACCTCGTGAACGTGATGCGACCCGACGAGGTCCACGACTGCCTCGACCGCGAGGACGCCCTCTCGAACGCGGACGGAACCGAGGACGGCCACTTCAAGGGGCCGAACGTCTCATGAGCGAGAACGTCTTCGTCACCGAGGACGTCGTCGAGGGCGCCGACGACGGGCCGCTCGCTGACACGACCGTCGCCGTGAAGGACAACATCTCGACGGAGGGCGTGCGGACGACCTGCGGGTCGGAGATGCTCGCGGACTACGTGCCGCCGTACGACGCGACGGTCGTCTCGCGGCTGAAGGCCGCGGGCGCGACCATCGTCGGGAAAGCGAACATGGACGAGTTCGGGATGGGGACGACGACGGAGACGAGCGCGTGGGGAGCGACCGAGAACCCGGTCGCGCCCGGGCACGTCCCCGGCGGCTCCTCCGGTGGGTCCGCCGCGGCGGTCGCGGCGGGCGAAGCCGACGTCGCACTCGGCTCGGACACGGGCGGCTCCATTCGCTGTCCGGCCGCGTGGTGCGGCGTCGCCGGCATCAAGCCGACGTACGGTGTGGTATCCCGCTACGGCCTCGTGGCGTACGCGAACTCGCTCGAGCAGATCGGGCCGCTGGCGCCGACCGTCGAGGAAGCTGCGGCCGTGCTCGACGTCATCGGCGGCCCGGACGCGAAGGACGCGACGACGCGCGACCCCGAGCGCGACGAACCGTACGCGAAAGCAGCGGACGGCGACGTGGACGGGATGACCGTCGGCGTCCCGACGGAACTCGTCGAGGGCGCGGACGAGGGCGTGGTCGAGACGTTCGAGGACGCGCTCAACGACCTCCGCGCGCAGGGCGTCGACGTCGTCGACGTCGGACTCGAGTCCGTCGAGTACGCGGTCCAGGCGTACTACGTCATCGCGATGTCGGAGGCTTCCTCGAACCTGGCGCGGTTCGACGGCGTCCGGTACGGGCATTCCGGCGGCTACGACGGGAACTGGAACGAGGTCTTCGGGGAGGCGCGCGAGGAAGGGTTCGGCGCGGAGGTCAAGCGCCGCGTGCTCCTCGGGACGTACGCGCTCTCGGCGGGCTACCACGACAAGTACTACAAGCAAGCGCAGAACGCTCGCGCGTGGGTGAAACAGGACTTCGACGCGGCCTTCGAGGACGTGGACGTGCTCGCGAGTCCGACGATGCCGGTGCCGCCGATGGAGCTCGGCGAGAGCCTCTCGGACCCGCTCCAGATGTACCTCGCGGACGCGAACACGGTCCCGGTGAACCTCGCGGACCTCCCCGCGGTGTCGGTGCCCGCGGGCGAGACGGACGGCCTTCCCGTCGGGATGCAGTTCGTCGCGCCGGCGTTCGAGGAGGCGACGGCGATCCGCGCGGCGAGCGCGCTCGAATAGTCGCGCCACGGTTGAGTCGCCCTGGCTGCATGAACTACCATGCCGTCTCAATCATCCGATGCGAATCGCGCTGTAGCGAACGGACCTGAGGGCCGTGACAGTTATGCGGTCGGTTCGTTCGCCCGACCGAGACCGGCGACACGCCCCGAACCCGCCGTCGGACCACTGAAACCCCCGGCATCCGGACGACTCACGTCTCGAAATCGAGCGAAGGACTAAATGGGTTCTCCCGGTACTGACGTACTGGAGCCGACCCCTCCACGCAAAGAGGTGACAAAACAATGAAACTATCGAAGGATACCGACGTCGAATTCGGCGAATTCTCCCGCGCGTGCGACCTCGTCGAGGCGTACTTCGGCGACCTCGTCGACGACGTCGCCCTCCACGCCCCGGTCTCCCGTCGGCAACTCGTCGCCGTCCTCGCCCGCGCACAGCTCTCCGGCCGCGAGTACGGCCCGGACGAACTCGCCGACCTCGGCGAGGAACTGCACCAGTCCAACGACGAGACCCTGTACTGGCTCGACGACCAGTTCTGGTCCCGACTCCGCCGCGAACACAACCTCTCGCCAGACGAGGGACGGGCCGCCCGCGAAGTCCATCGTCGCATCATCGAGGCCATCGACGGCGACGTCTCCTACTACAATCGCGACCGCGACCCGTTCGTCCTCGTCGAACGCACCACGCCGACCGCCTGACGACGAGCCCGCACGGACGCCCCGCTTCCCCGTCGATTTCTCGACGCAACGGCCGATTCGACCCCGCCGCTTGTCCTAGAGTTAACTCCACGCACCCCGTCGCTCCGGATATGCCAGACGGTCCCGTCCTCGAGCGGGTTCGGCCGACGAAGCCCGAGCTCGCGGTCGTCGTCTCCGGCGTCACGAGCATGGGCCTCGAGATACTCGCCGGGCGGATGATCGCGCCGCAGTTCGGGAGCAGCATCTACACGTGGGGGAGCATCATCGGCGTGTTCCTCGCCGCGCTCAGCTACGGCTACTACCGCGGCGGGAAGCGAGCGGCGCGGCGGGCGACGAACGGCCGCATGGCGCGCGTGTTCCTCCTCACCGCGGTGTACGTCGCGGCGCTCATCGTGCTCGGCGACGCGCTCGTGCGCGGCCTCGGGACGGTCCCGCTCCCGAGTCGCTTCGCATCGCTCCCGGCGATCACGCTCCTGTTCGGGCCGCCGACGTACCTCCTCGGGTACGTGAGTCCGTACGCCGCAGAACTCTCCGAGAAGGACGGCCTCGGGGCGGCCTCCGGGCACGTGTACGCGCTCGGGACCGTCGGGAGCATCGTCGGGGCGTTCGCGACCACGTTCGTCCTCATCCCGTCGCTGGGCGTCGAAGCGATCGCGTTCGTATTCGGCGTCGTCTCCGTCGCGACCGCCGTCGCGCTCCACCTCCCGGGGTTGACGCGCGAGAACGTCGCCGCGACCGGGTTCGCGCTCGCGCTCCTCGTCGCCGCCATCGGCGGCGGCGCGGCGGGCCTCTCTATCGACGGCGCGGTCGTCTACGAGACGCAGACGCCGTACCAGGAACTCCGCGTCGTTGACCGCGGGGACACGCGCACGCTCTACCTCGACGGCCAGAAGCACAGCGCGATGGACAAGTCCGCGCCGAACCGGCACGTCTTCGACTACACGCGGTACTTCCACCTGACGATGCTCATGACAGACGACGTCGACAGCGTCCTGTTCGTCGGCGGCGGCGGGTTCACTGGCCCGAAGCGGTTCGCGAACGAGTACGACGCGACCGTGGACGTCGTCGAGATCGACCCCGAAGTCATCTCGGTCGCCGAGGAGTACTTCCGGCTGGAGGAGTCCGACGACCTCCGCGTGTACAACGCCGACGGCCGCGAGTACCTCCGGCAGACGAACCGCACGTACGACGTCATCGTCCTGGACGCGTACAAGAAGGACAAGGTACCGTTCCAGTTGACGACCCAGGAGTTCATGCAACTCGCGAGCGACCGCCTCGACGAGGACGGCGTCCTCCTGACGAACCTCATCAGCGCGCCGAGCGGCCCCGCCTCCGAGTTCTACCGCGCCGAGTACAAGACGATCGACAGCGCGTTCGGCGCTGTGTACACATTCCCGACCGTCGGCGGCGCCGTCGTCCAGAACGTCGAGGTCGTCGCGACGAAGAACGAGACGCGCCTCGACGAGGCGGCGCTGCTCGCGCGCAACGACCGCCGCGACATCGGGATCGACCTCGAAGGCGAGATCCGGAACTACCGCGACCCACCGAAGACGAGCGACGTCCCGGTTCTCACGGACGACTACGCGCCCGTCGACAGCCTGCTCGACCCGATGGTCGGCCAGCAGTACGTCGTCCAGGAGACGAACGACACGAACGCCACGGCCGGGAACGAGACGAACGCGACGACCGAAGCGAACCGGACGACCGAGGCGGATCCGACACCCGAAGCGAACCGCATGGCCGAGGCCACCCCGGCGACCGATTCCCGCGCGGCACCGGTCGGTGGAGTCGACGCTAGCGGGCGGGTCGACGGTGACGCAGAACGGATGCGGGTACGACGGGACTCGGCGTCGTCGGCGTCGGCCTGACTCGCTACGCGGTTGTGGACGGCGTCGTGTTGACGGCGGTCACTCTTCGTACGCGAGGTTCATGATCCACTGCGAGAAGGCGTCGCTATTCCCGTTGACTTCCTCTTCGCCGATGAACGGCGAGAGCATGTCCCCGGCCATCAACAGCGAGAACTCGAGGTCGCGCGCGGTCGGCGAGATGTAGTACGTGTTGTGCCCGTTGTAGATGGTGTCCTCGCGGTCGACGAGGCCCTTCTCGACGAGGCTCTCGACGACGCGCGAGCCCTTTCGCGAGGAGACGCCGAGTTCCTTCCAGAAGTCGCTCTGGTGGATGCCTCCCGTCTCACGGACGAGTTCGAGACCCGCGCGCTCGTCGTCTGTGAGTTCCTCCTCTGCGGCGACGCTCACGCGCACCACCTCGGCGACTGGTGTCCGGACATGGATTCGTTGGAACGAAGTAGCGGACGCGGCATAAATGTCACCTTCGCGGGTCGCCACTCGCGTCGCGGATCCTTCCTGCTTCGACACCGTATAGAGCCGTTACTATCGCCCGTCAGATACCTGTCTGACTGAGGCTTAAGCCCCGTCGGTGGAATGGCGAACCATGGCAAGCACGACGGAGTCGGTGACCACGAGAATCGTACGGAGCGTCGCAGACGCAACGGACAGTGACGCGCTCGAACTGCCACCCCTGTACGACGCGGTCGACCCCGACGGGCTGGAGACGCTCGTCGAGGGGATGGCGGAGGGCGCCGTTGCGTTCACCTACGCGGACCGGACCGTCACCGTGCGCGCGGACGGCCACGTCGACGTCGACGAGCCCGCACCCGAGGTCGGCGCGTCGACCCGGACGGCGGTCAGCGACTGACGACCACGGCTGGGGTAGCGTCAGGACGTGCGGCCCGAGTACGCGGAGTCGTCCCGGGAGTCGTCACGGCGCGGTACCGTCTCCCGGTCGAACGGCGCGTCTTCGTCGCCCGGCCGGTACGACCGTCCCACGGGCGGACGACCGCCGACGCCGCGTGCGACGAGGAACACGTAGAACGCGATCGGCGAGAGGACCGCGGCGAGGAGGCTGCCGCCGACGCCGAGGACCTCCGGCCCGACGGTGATGCCGGCGGTGCTGTACTCGCCGACGACGACCGCGCCCTTCATCCCCGCGCCCTCGTGCGGCGTGCAGCGGTACTTGCTGATGCCGGCACCGTCGAACGTAACTGCGTACGTGTGGCCGGCGTCCGCGGCGGCCTCGGACGCGAAGTCGCCGTCGGCGTCCGCGACGTCGTGCGTGCCGCCGTCGCCCGTCCACTTCCAGACGACGGTCGTCCCCGGGTCGACGTGGACCGCGGGCGGGTCGAACGCGAGCGCGCCGCCGTTGCCCTCGGCACCGACCGAGACCGCGACCTCGTCAGTGCCGCGCGCGTCCACGGTCGACTCGTAGTTGTCCACGTCCGCGAACCAGTCGCCGTAGTCCGGCTCCACGCTATCGGCTGCGGTGCCCGCAGGGGCGTCGCCGACGACGACCGCACCCTTCATCCCAATCGCCTCGTGGGGCGTGCACGAGTACGTCGTCGTTCCCTCCGCCTCGAACGTGTGCTCGAACGTCGCACCCGCTTCGTCCGTGAGCGGCGACCCAAACGAGTCGTCGGTCGCGGCGACGTCGTGCTGGCCGCCGTCGCCCGTCCACTCCCAGACGACGGTCGTTCCCGGGTCGACGCGGATCGCCGCCGGTCCGTACCCGAACGCGCCGCCGTTCGCGTCCGTCCCGACCTCGACCACGACCTCGTCGAGGCCCGTCTTGTTCGCGACGCCGTCGTAGTTGTCCGCGTTCGCGAACCACTCCTCGAGATCCGGTTCGGTCTCGCTGGCGCCGACCGCCGACGGCCCGGTCGCGAGCGCACCCGCCGTCGCGCTCGCCCCGACCGCACCGATGAACGCCCGCCGGTCGATGCCTCGCGTTGATGAGTCAGTAGGGTGCACTGTCGTTCACGTCTCGAACGAGGCGACGCGTCGAGATAACGACGGGACGTCCTTCTCATTCCGTTAGAACGCTTCTCACGGCCAGGAAACCGTCGAGGTGGTCTATCTGTGTGCTGCGCCAAGTACGAGTCGAGGACACAAGCCAATGACTCAGACCACGACGCGACGGCGGTTCCTGCAAGGGGTCGGCGTGACCGGTGCGACGGCGCTCGCCGGCTGCACCATCGGCGGGGTACAGCGCGACGACCTCACCGCAGTCCCGACCTCGGTCGGAGAGGAGTCGCTGTCGGCGGCCGAGTCCGTGGACGTCGACCGCGTCGCCGCGGACCCGCGGGACGTCCCCGCACAGATCGACCGCGACGAGCCCGCGACCGTCGAGGTCGAACTCGTCACGAAGGAGGTCGTCGCGGAGGTCGAGGACGGCGTCACGTTCACGTACATGACGTTCGACGGCCAGATCCCGGGCCCGATGGTCCGGACGCGTATAGGCGACACGGTCGACCTCACCATCCGGAACCCGGAGAGCAACTCGATGGCGCACAACGTCGACTTCCACGCGACCCGCGGCCCTGGCGGCGGCGCGGAGGCGACGATGGTCGCGCCCGGCGAGACCGAACGCCTCCGGTTCGAGGTGACGTACCCGGGCGCGTTCGTCTACCACTGCGCGGTCGCGAACGTCGACTACCACATCTCCGCGGGAATGTTCGGTCTCATCGTCGTCGAACCCGAGGACGGCCTCCCCGCGGTCGACCACGAGTTCTACCTCGGCCAGCACGAGGTCTACACGAAAGGGAGCGCGGGCGAGGAGGGCCACCACGAGTTCGACTTCGCGTCGATGGCCGCGGAGGACCCGACGTACGTCCTGATGAACGGCGAGAAGTACGCGATCACGCCGGACACGCACGACGAGATGAACGTGCAGACGGGCGACACCGCTCGCGTGTTCTACGCGGTCGGCGGTCCGAACCTCACGAGTTCGTTCCACGCCATCGGTTCGGTCTGGGACGAGGTCTGGGCCGAGGGCGCGCTCGCGAACGACCCGCAGCGGTACGTGCAGACGCTTCCGGTCGCGCCCGGGAGTTCCTGCGTCACGCACATGTCGTTCCCGGTGCCGGGCGACTTCAAGCTCGTCGACCACGCGCTCTCGCGGGTCGCGCGGAAGGGCGCCATGGCCGTCGTCCGCGCAGAGGGCCCCGAGGACGACGAGATCTTCGACCCCGACCCGAACTGACACCCGGGCGAAACCGTTCTCTTTGTGCGTCAGTTCTCGAAGGAGGCGCTCACGCGCTCGTAGTCGGTCTCGCACGGCGGACCGTCCGCGAACCAGTACGCGAACGCGTCCCCGACGCGGACGAGCGACGACGACCGCGTCCCGTAGCCGTCGCCGTGCACGCACACGCCGTAGTCGTGGTCGCGGAGGACCGCGGCGGCGCGCTCGCGCCACTCCTCGGCCGTCTCCCCCGGTCGTCCCCGGAGTTCGTCGTGGACCGCGCGAGCGTTCTCCGCCTGTCGCTCGCCGTACTCGCGCCTCTCGTTGGGAATCTCGAAGTCGTCGACTTTGCCGACGTTCACGACGACGTGCACGCCGGGTTCGAGGTGCTCGACGGCGAGCGCGCCGTCCCACTCGAGGTAGTTGCAGTCGTCGGCGTCCGCGACGACGAGGTTGAAGCCGTCGTACTCGTCGTGCGCGACCGCGTCCTCGACGACGGCCGTCGCGGCCGTGGCGGACCGCTCGGCGAGCGCGTCACGGACGAGCAGGCCACGCGAGCGCTCGCCGGCGAGGTCCGCGTCCGTCCAGCGGTTCGTGATGCCGACGAACACGCCGTCCTCGTTCGTGCCGATCCACGTCCCGCCGGCGTCCTCGTCCCGCGGCGCGACGACGGCGGGGTCGCCGTCGTCACCCTCGATTAGAGCGGGACCGACGGACGGTCGGTCCAGCGCCTCGTCGCGATTCGCCGCGACCACGAGCGGCGCGTCCTCGAACGCGCGCCACGCGAACGTCAACGTACACACGACCGCGAATAGACGCGCGAGCGACTTAAGCGTGGAGCGTGGGTCGACACCGACGACCCGTGCCCGTCGACGGCTGCCGGGTCGACGGAGAACCGTTCGTCTGCTGGCGCTCGCGACGGACCAGCAGTCACGACAGCGACCTGAAAGCACTTATCGATGGTCTCTGACTCCAACGTGTGAACGTCGCCCGTCCCGCGCTCGTCGCCCTCCTCGTCGGTCTCGCGCTGCTCGGCAGTCCCGCCCTCTTGCTCCAGTTCCAGGAACCGAGAGAGTGCGCGAACCACGTCGACCCGGCGAGTGACGCCGCGGACGTCGCGGCAGACGCGCCGGTCCTCCAGTACGACGAGTTGTCCCCGAACGCGAAGCGCGCGTTCGACCGAGCGCAATCCGGTTACGGCTCCGTGACGGTCACCGGCGACGCGTGCCCCGAGGAGTTCGAGTACGGCGTCGACCGGAGCCAGTACGTCGTCGTCGAGGACGACACGCGGTACGTCCTCACGACCTACCAGAACGACCTCCTCCCCGAGGTGCCGATCGCCGCCGGCGTCCTCGCGTACCTCGGCGTCGCACTCGTCGGACTCGCCGTCGGCGCGCGATCCGACCCCGATGCGCGGTTCTCGGCGTGGGCCGGTGCCGTCGGGGCGACGGCGCTCGTCGCGGTGACCGCGGCCGTCGTCCTCGACCAGCAGCTGTGGCTCGCGCTCGGCTGGACGGGCCTGGTGACCGCCGGCACGCTCGTCGGCGCCGGAGCGACGCTCCCGCCGCGCACCGCCGGCGTCCTCGGTGGTGCCCTGGCGGTGCTCCCGGCCGTGGTCGGCCTCCCGCTGGCCGGCGTCAGCGTGGTCTTCCTCGCTCCGGCGATCGTTCCCCTCTTGTTGGTCGGGACGGGCGTCGCCGCACGCCAGCTCGGAGCCGCACTCCAGGCGGAACTGTCGCCCAGCGACGGATAGTCAGTCCTCGCCCACTCGCTCCCGGACCGCGTCGCGGTCGACGGTGCCGGACGCCGTCCGTGGAATCGAGGCTGCGAACGCGACGGTCTTCGGGACCTCGTGGTCGGCGAGGGCGTCGCTGACCGCGTCCCGGACTGCTTCGGCGTCCCGCTTCGCTTCCTTCTCGGCGTTCGCGTCCGCGTCCGCGTCGTGGACGACGAGTGCGACGACGCGCTCGCCCCACTCGGGGTCGTCGAGGCCGACGACGGCGGCGTCCGCGACCGCCGGGAGCGCCCGGAGGGCGTCGGCGACGACGGCGGGCTGGACGTTCTCGCCGCCGGTGACGATCATGTCGTCGACGCGCCCCGTGACGTACACCTTGCCGTCGGCGTCGCGGTACCCGCGGTCGCCCGTGTGGAACCCGCGCCCGGAGAACGCGTCGTCGCGACCCGCGTCCGCGTCGTCTGCGGCGGCGTCGTTCCGACCTGCGTCCGCGTCGTCTGCGGCGGCGTCGAGGTAGCCGGGCGTGACGGTCGGCCCGGAGACGACGAGTTCCCCGACCTCGCCCGGCGAGACTGCGTCGCCTCCGGCGTCGACGACGTGGACGGTCGTGTTCACGAGTGGCTGACCGACGGTCTCCGGGTCCGCGAACGCCTGCTCGGGGGTCGCGGTCGCGATCTGGGACGCGGTCTCGGTCATCCCGTACGACGGATAGACCGGGACGGCCGCGCGCTCGCAGCGCGCGAGGAGGTCGGCGTCGGCGGCCGCGCCACCGAGGAGGACGTACCGGAGCGACGAGTCCGGTCGCCAGTCCGCGTCCAGAAGTCGCTTGAGTGCGGTCGGGACGAGCGAGACGCCGGTCGCGTCGTGTGCCGCGAGCGCGTCTGCGGTCGCGTCGACGTCGAACTCGCGCTGGAGGACGACCGTCGACCCGTAGAGCGCGCAGCGGACGACCGGTGCTATCCCGCCCATGTGGTACGTCGGGAGCGGCGACAGCCAGCGGTCGCCGCGCGCGACGCCGAGCCGGAACGCGGACGCGGTCGCCGACGACACGAGGTTCCCGACGGTCAGTCGGACCGCCTTCGGCTCTCCGGTCGACCCGGACGTCATGAGCGTCACGGGCACGTCGTCGCCTTCGACCGCGTAGGATGCCCGCCCGGTCGCGCCTGGTTCCGACGCGTCGGTCTCCGTCCGCGTGAGGTCCTCGAGCGCGCGGACGACGAGGTCTGCGAGCGTGGCCGCATCGTCCACTGCGTCGGTGGCGAGCGACCGGGCGTCAGCGTCCGCGAGGAGGACGTCGACGTCCGCGCGAGCCAGCTGGTCGGCGAGGTCAGCGGGCGGGAGCTGGACGGAAAGCGGGACGAGTTCCCGGCCGGTCCGCCACGCGGCGTGCAGGAGTGCGACCACCTCGGGTCGCGGGTGCGAGAGCACGCCGATGCGCGCCGGTCCCGCAGCGTCCGAGCGGTCGCCGCCGAGAGGGTCGTCACCGGCGAGCGTCGCGGCGACGCGCTCGACCCACGCGTCGAGTTCCCGGTACGTCCACGACTCGCCGGTCGGCGCGTCGACGAGCGCCTCGCGCTCCGGGGTGGCGTCGGCGCGCGCCCGGACGAGGTCCGTCGTCGGCCACGACCCGCCGGCCGGTCGCTGGCCGGCGTCTGCGTCGCCGTCAGGCATCGTCGTCCTCCCAGACCGCATGGACGCCCAGGCCGGCCTCCTGGGGCACGCGGACGGAGCCGTCGTCGACGAAGCACGGGTCCGGTCCGAGGTCGGTCGACAGCCAGTCTCCGGTCGCGAGGCCACAGGACAGGACGCCCGCGAGCGACGCGGCGACGTGGACCGCGCCGGCGCGCGCGACGACGGCGTCGATCGTCGTCGTCACGACGCTCGCGACGTTCTCCTCGCGCGCCTCGACCGCGGCGCGGCGCGCGCGCTCGACGCCGCCGAGCGCCATCGGCTTCAGCACGAGCACGTCCGCCGCCCCGGCGTCGAGGACCTGCTGGACGGAGTGCGCTGCGAGCGTCTCGTCGACCGCCACGCCCACCGGGCCGCCGCGGAGCGCGGCCATGCCGGCGAGGTCGTCCGCCGGGAGCGGCTGCTCGACGTAGCGCACGCCGGCGTCGGCGAACCCGGAGAGCGCGCGCTCTGCTTCCTCGCGGTCCCACGCGCCGTTCGCGTCAGCACGGAGCGAGACGTCGTCGCCGACGGCGTCCCGGACCGCGCGCAGGCGCTCGACGTCGCGCTCGACGCCGCGCGTGCCGACCTTCACCTTCACCGTCTCGTAGCCCTCCGCGACCGCGCGCTCCGCGGCCGCCGCGGTGTCGTCGGGTGCGGCGTCGCCGACGGTGGCGTTCACCGGCACCCACTCGCGCTCGCTCCGTCGCCCGAGCAGCCGGTAGAGCGGGCGGTCGTGCTGCTTCGCGCGGAGGTCCGCGAGCGCGAGCGCGACCCCGTGACGCGCGGCCGGGTTCCGGTCGAGGTCCGCGCGCAACGCCGCTTCGTCGTCCTGCAGTCGCGAGACGGCGTCGGATAGCGCTCCCCGACACTCGGCGTGGGACTCCGTCCACTGCGCGAGCGGCGTCGCCTCCCCGAACCCCTCGTGCTCGCCGTCGCTCACGCGAACCAGGAACCCCTCGCGGTCCGTGATCTCGCCGTTCGCCGTCGCGAGCGGCCGCGACAGCGACACCGCGAACTCGCGGAACTCGGCGTCCATCTCAGACTCCCCCCGCTGCGTTCGCGAGGTCCGCTGCAGCGACGAGGTCGGTCGCACCCGAGAGGCCACCCTGGCCCGCGACAACGAATCCGGCCGCGAACAGCGCCGCGTACAGCGCGAGCAGCTGCCCGGTGCGTTCCAGGGCGGGATTCAGTGCGTCGCCGCCGGTCTCGTTCGTGACGGTGCGGGCGACGGAGACGGCGAGGGGGACGGAGAGCATGGGCGCGAGCACCGTCGGCGAGAGCCCGCGGCCGACCCAGAGGTAGAGCGGCGTGGCGTACGCGAGCGCGAGCAGCGCGAGGAACTCGGCGCGCGCGAACGCGTACCCGAACGCGACCGCGAGCGTCGTCTTCCCCGTCCGAGCGTCCTCCTCGCGATCGCGGACGTTGTTCACGACGAGGATGTTCGTCGAGATCGCCGCGATGGGGAGGCTCGCGAGGACGGCGAGTCCGAGCGCGGGCAGTGGCGGCAGGCCGACTGCGAGCGGGCCGTAGCCGACGGCGTCCGCAGCGACGGCCGCGGCCTGGACGTAGTACGTGCCGGTGACGGCGACGAGTCCGAAGAACACGAACACGAACGCGTCGCCGAGGCCGTTGTACCCCAGCGGGTACGGGCCGCCCGTGTACGCGACGCCGCAGACGACGCTCACGATCCCCACGACGAGGATCGGGACGCCGCCGACGTAGACGAGGTAGGTTCCGGAAAGGACGGCGAGCGCGAACGTCACGAGCATCGCGCGCTTGACTTCAGCCGGTTCGATGAGGCCGCCCGCCGTGACTCTCGTGAATCCCTCGCGGTCGGCGGTGTCCGCGCCCTGCACGGCGTCGTAGTAGTCGTTCGCGAAATTCGTCCCCACCTGGATGAGGGCCGCGCCGACGAACGCTGCGATCGCGGGCAGCGCCTGGAACGCGCCCGCCCAGGCCGCGACCGCCGACCCGACGACGACCGGCGCCGCCGCCGCCGGGAGCGTCTGCGGCCGCGCCGCCATCACCCACGCCTTCCGTCGCGAGACCGCTTCCGTACTCATTACGTCCGTCTCCGGGGCGCTCGCACCAAAACGTTGGCCTTCGACGCCGGGCAGTCACGGCCGTTCGTCCCGCGGTCGTCCGTCCTGCGGGAAGTCGATCGCCGCTCCGAGCGTGGTCCGCCAGTCAGCGCGTCAACAGCCGCGGTACGGGTGATACGTTCGTCGGGCGACGGCCGCTATGGTGGCGACGACGAGCACGACCCCGGCAGCCAGGAGGAGTACCGCCGCCGTCCGGGCTGGTCGGCCTGCCGGGCGTCCCCGTCGGTGGTGGCGCCCGCGGTCGTCGGATGCGCCTCGCGATTCGCTGCTCCGCGCGTCCCCAGTCGCGATTGTTCGTCCCATGGTGGTGATCTGGTGGCGTTCGCGACGACGATGGCGATGCCGGGGCGACGACTCGGCGATTCGAACACCTAGCTGAGAGACGACGACAGTAATGTTAACACTTACCATGGACTTGAGGGTCCGGGAGGGACGCGCGTTGCGTGAACCGACGGTCGGCGCCGGCAGCGTAGACACCAGTCGTCGGCGTCAGTCGTCGGCGTCCCAGTCCACCCACAGCCAGCCGGTGGTCTCGATACCGCGCTCGTCGTCGCTGCACGGTCGATCCGTCCCGGGGTCGTACTTGCCGTTCCCGTTCACGTCGAGCATCGCGACGACCGCGTACCGCCCCGTCCCGCTGTCGTCGTCGACGGGAACGCCGGCACCGTCCGCGGTGACGCTCTGCTCGTACTGGACGTGATCGTACCCCACGGCGGTCTCGTTCTCGAACCCGACGAAGAGCATGCTCTGGTTCCCGGGCACCGTCCAGCCGACGCGGAGCTGGCCGTCCTCGTCCCAGAGCATCCCCTCCTGGCCGGTGCCCCAGTAACTCACCCAGGCGCCGTCGCACGCGACGGGGTCGGGGAGGTCGGCGGCGAGGTCCGGCGCGTCACCGGGGTCGGCGTCCCACACGCGGACGTCGTTCCGTTCGCTGGTCCCGTCGCTCGACCCAGTGTCGCTCGAGTGACGGTCGTCGTTCGTCGTCCGTTCCGTGTCCGGCTCGCTCGTGTCCGCTCCGGTCGAGTCCGTGGAATCGGTCGCGTCCGTACCGGCACCGAGCGGTCCGGTCAGACAGCCAGCGGTCGCGACGAGCGCGACGGCCGCCAGGACCGCGAGCGCCGCGTTGGAGGGCAATCGCATACGCGTTCGTTCCGGCGAGTCGGGTAAGTGCCTTCGGCAAGGTGAAACGACGATAGCACCGACTCGGGAGACGGGAGACCCGCCCTCGGTCACGGGAACGCCTCACGTCGAACCGATCGCGACGCCCGAGATCTCGAATCGCGCACCGCCCGACTCGCTGTCGGTCACGACGATCGACCAGCCGTGCGCCTCGACGACGTCCTCGACGATGGCCAGCCCCAACCCGGTGCCGTCGTTCGTCGAGACCCCGGCGTCGAACACGTCCTCGCGTGCCTCGACCGGGATTCCCGGGCCGTCGTCGGCGACGTAGAATCCGTCCCCGTCGTCGAGGTCGCTGACGACGACGTGAGCGTCCCGGCGGCCGTGCTCCAGCGCGTTCCGCACGAGGTTCTCCAGCAGCTGCTTCAACCGGTTCGGGTCGGCGCGCAGCGTCAGCGCCGACTCGACCGCGAGCGTCGCCTCCGGCGTCGCCACGTTACGCCAGCAGGCCTCGGCGACCGACGCGAGCGCGACCGGTTCCACGTCGTCGACGCGCTTGCCGGCGCGCGCGAGCGTCAGCAAGTCCTCGATCAGCGCGTCCATCCGATCGAGCGAGACGGCGATCTCCTCGAGGTCCGCGTGATCGATCGCGTCCCGAACCAACTCGAGTCGACCCGTGGCGACGTTCAGGGGGTTCCGGAGGTCGTGACTGACCATCGACGCGAACGAGTCCAGTCGCTCGTTCTTGCGCTCGAGTTCGCGCTCACGTTCGCGGCGCTCCGTCACGTCTCGGACGACGCCCATCACGCCGTCGTACGCGCCGTCGTCCGTCGTCAGCACGACGAAGTGGACGGCGACGACGATCCGATCGCCCGCCTTCGTCACCATCTCCATGTCCAGGATCTCGCTCTCCCGGTCCTCGTCCGCCAGCACTTGCTGAATGACGCGCTGACCGCGTTCGAGCTCGCCGTCGACCAGCGGGCGAGAGCCGTGACTGCCGATGAGTTCGGCGCGCTCGTAGCCGAGCATCTCCGCGAACGACTCGTTCGCGTACACGAACTCGCCGGTCGCATCCAGCCGGTAGAGGCCGTCGCGGGCGGTCTCAACGAGCGCTCGATACATCTGGTGGCCGTCGTCGTACGGTTCGGTGCTCCGGACGGTCGAACGGACCTTCTCGAGGAGGAACGCGTTCTCTCCGCCGGCGGACGTCTCGACTATCGTCGTCGCCTTCGAGACGAGTTCGTCCGGTAGTACGCCGTCGCCCCTGGCGAGGAGGATGACGGGACACCCGGGGGCGAGCGCCCGGACGTCGTCGATGAACCCGGACCCGTCGTCGGTCAGGAGCGACCCGTCGACGACGACGCAGTCCCGCGTCCCCGACGCCAGCACGTGCCGCGCCGTCTCGAGACTCCTCGCGTGATCGAACCGGAGGTCGTCGGGTTCGCCCTCGGCCTCCGCGTCGGTACCGGCCGCGATCGTCGGTGTGGGGGCGACGACCAGCACGGACGACGCGCCGTCAGCCGTGCCATCATCCCTCACAGTTAGCGCTCACTAGCCGAGCACTTCATCCCTCGCCGACATAAATCACACCGTTAACTCGCGATCTGAAGACGGTCGCTCGAGGGACCCGCGGGCGGCGAACCGCGGACAGCGACGGCGGTCACGGCGACGACGGCGACGACGGCGGCGACGGCGACGAACCCCGACGGCTGGCTAGTAGTGGTACTCGAAGTCGCCGAACTCGGGGTCGCGGTCCTCGTTGAACGCGTCCCGGCCCTCTTGCGCTTCGTCGGTCTGGTACGCGAGCCGCGTCGCCTCGCCCGCGAACACCTGCTGGCCGACCATGCCGTCGTCGGTCGCGTTGAACGCGTACTTGAGCATCCGCATCGCCGTCGGGCTCTTCCCGAGCATCTCCTCCGCCCAGTCGAGCGCGACGTCCTCGAGGTCCTCGTGCGGGACGGCCTCGTTCACCATCCCCATGTCGGCGGCCTCCGCGGCGTCGTACGTCTTCCCGAGGAAGAACACCTCGCGGGCCTTCTTCTGGCCGACCTGCTTCGCGAGGTACGCGCTCCCGAACCCGCCGTCGAAGCTCGCGACGTCCGGGTCGGTCTGCTTGAACTTCGCGTGCTCCGCGCTCGCGAGCGTCATGTCGCAGACGACGTGGAGGCTGTGCCCGCCACCGACCGCCCACCCCGGCGCGACGCAGACGACGGGCTTCGGGATGTGCCGGATGAGTCGCTGGACCTCGAGGATGTGCAGGCGCCCCGCGTCGCTCGCCGTGTCGCGGTCGGCGTCGTCCTCGCGGTACTCGTAACCGTCCGCGCCGCGGACGCGCTGGTCGCCGCCCGAGCAGAACGCCCATCCGCCGTCGTCCGGGCTCGGCCCGTTCCCGGTGAGGAGCACGCACCCGACGTCCGTCTGGCGCTTCGCGTGATCGAGCGCGCGGTAGAGTTCGTCGACGGTCCCCGGGCGGAACGCGTTCCGCACCTCCGGCCGGTCGAACGCGATGCGGACCGCGCCGACGTCGGTGCCGCGATGGTACGTGACGTCCCTGAACTCGTCGTTCAACGCCGTCGCCTCCCACCGATCCGGGTCGAAGAGTTCGCTGACCATACCGGACCTGACCCGCGGCGCGCACTTGGAGGTTCGCGTCTCGACCCGGCCCCGTGTCGGGGCTCCCTTGGTGACCGGATTGCGGTGGATCATGGCCGCGAACGTTTTTCTCGATCCGGCCCCACCGTCCACCAAGCAGCGATGGCCGAGACGTTCTACGACGTCCTCGGGGTCGAGCGGACCGCGACCCAGGACGAGATCGAGGCAGCCTACCGCGAGCGGGTCAAGGAGACCCATCCCGACCTGAACGACTCGCCGGACGCGACCGACGCCTTCCAGCGCGTGCAGGCCGCGGAGGACGTCCTCGGGGACCCCGACGAGCGCGCTCGCTACGACCGCCTCGGCCACGCGTCGTACACGACTCACGTCGCTGGCGGCACCGGCGGCGACGGCAGTCGCTGGGACGTCGGTTCGGACCGGCGCGCGGACGAGGCCGGACGGTCCGGAACGGCCACCGCCGACAGCGGTGCAGGCGCGGATGACGGCGGCGCAGATGCTGGCGGCGCGGAGGCCGGCGGTGCGGACGCCAACGGTGGCGTCGGCGCGGACGACCGCTTCGGGTTCGACCCGGGTGCGTACGACCGGACGCGGGCGCGTGCGGGCGACGGCAACCCGAGCGAGCGGAGTTACGACGTCGGCGGCGAGAGCGTCGACGGCGCTGGTGGCAACGGTGCAGGTGGCGACGGCGCTGGCGGCGACAACACTGCTGCCGGTGACGGTGGTACGTCCGCGAGCGCGACGAGCGCGGACGGCTATCGTGAACGAGCACGACGGAGCGCACGCGAGTGGTCGAAGGAGAGACAGCGCCAGGGCCGCGGGTCGACCGACGGCGACGACGACGGCGGTTACTCGGTGCACGACTGGGACGACGAGGAACTCGACACCAGCCGTGTGTCCTACGAGCTCCAGGGGAGCGAGGCGGTCGTCGTCGGCATCATGTTCGTCCTCTACCCGTTCGTCGCGTACTCGGCGGTCTCGCCGCAGTTCTCGCTGTTCGTGAACGTCACCGTCGCCGTCTGCGCGCTCGCGCTCACCGGCTACCTCCTGACGATGCCCCGCATCGGGTGCTACGTCTTCGGCGCGTGGAGCGTCATCGCACCCGCCGTCCTCCTCGCCGTCCCCGGACTGGAGGTCCTCTCGCTCCTCGGACTCGTCTTCCTCGGCGGCACGTGGATTCCCTTCGGGTACAGCGTGCTGTTCATGCGAGTGCTGCGGTAGGCAGAGCGCACCCCTGGACAGGGCCCAATCGCTACTGGGCGTCGAAGTCGTCGACTTCGGCCCGGACGGTCTCGCGAGCGCGTTCCGTCGCGGCGTCGCGGGCGTCGTGGCTCGCGGCCGCGTCGAACCCGACCTCGAGGACCGCCGTCCCCGCCGTTCCGAGCACGCGCTCGTACGCGTCGGCGAACGCGTCCGGTGCGACGCGTTCGAACGCGAGGTCGTAGAGGTCGCCGGTCGCCGCGAAATCCATGCCGTGGGGAGTCTGGAACTGCTCGGTGAACGGCGGTTCGAACTCGGCGATCGGGAGTTCGTGGAAGATGCCGCCGCCGTCGTTGTTCACGACGACGATCGTCGCGTCGACGCCGCACCGCGAGAGCGAGAGCAGGCCGTTCATGTCGTGGTAGTACGCGAGATCGCCCGTGACGTACACGAGCTCGTCGCTCGTGGCACTCCCTGCTCCGAGCGCGGTGGAGGTGACGCCGTCGATGCCGCTCGCGCCGCGGTTCGCGACCACGGTCACGTCCGCCTCGCTGGCGGCCGCGAACCGGTCGGCGTCCCGGACCGGCATCGAGTTCGAGACGACGACCGTCGACGGGTCCGGTGCGCCAGCGACAACGTCCGCGAGCACCTCGCCCTCGAACGCACCCACGGAGACGTCCACGCGTGCGCTCGCGACCCCATCCGAGAACGCCTCGTCGAGCGCGAGCGCCCGCTCGGTCGCGGATCGCTCGCCGCTCTCGCGTTCACTGACTGCCCCCTCGAGGCGCTCGGCGAGTTCGCGGGCGACGTGGACCGGGTCCGCGGCGACGAGCGTGTCCGTCGCGAACTCGGCGTCCCGCCACTCGCCAGCCGGGTCGACGAGCACCTGCTGGACGTCCCGTTCCGCGAGTGCCTTCCGGAGCGGCTTCGACGTCGGCGACGCCCCGAAGCGGAGCGCGACGTCCGGGTCGACCGCGTCCAGGAGCCCGTCGACGTAGCCGTCGTATCCGCCGACGACCGGTGCGTCCGCGACGTGCGGGCCGTACCGGACCGTCGAGAGCACGTCCGCGAGCACCGGGAACCCCACAGTGGCGCCAAGGCCCGCGACGGCTGGTGCGTAGTCCTCGCGAGCGACGTCCACCGGGTCCGCGGGCCCGGCGACGACGACGCCCGTCTCGGCGTCCGCGACGACGTCCGCGAGCGCGTCGAGTCGCGCCGCGGAGAGCGTCGGTCGCCCCGCCTCCGTGCGGACGAACGGTCGTCGCTCCCCGTCCTCGAAGCGCCCGGCCGACGCACGGTCGTCGCCCTCGTCCCATCCCTCCGGGACGTCGCCCGGTACGTCCGTGGGCTCCAGTGGCTTCCGGAACGGACAGTTCAGGTGCACTGGCCCCGCTGGCGTCCCGCGCGTCTCCGCGAGCGCTCGCGCCGCGTCCGTGCGAAGCCGCTTGAGCTTCCGCGGCGTCGCCTCCGGTTCCGGCAGGTCGCGGTACCAGCGGACCGCGTCGCCGTAGAGCTTCTCCTGGTCGACGGTCTGGTTCGCGCCCGAGTCCCGCAACTCCGGCGGCCGGTCCGCAGTCAACGCCAGCAGCGGCACGCGCGCCTGACTCGCCTCCAGTATGGCGGGATGATAGTTCGCTGCAGCCGTTCCGGACGTGCAGACGAGCGCCGTCGGCTCGCCCGTCCGCCGGGCGCGACCGAGCGCGAAGAACGCCGCCGCGCGCTCGTCGAGCACCGAGAACGCGGAGAGGTCGTCGCGGTCAGCGACCGCCACCGTCAACGGCGTCGACCGACTCCCCGGCGACACCACGACCGCCTCGAGACCGCCCGCCGCCAGTTCCTCGACGAGCGTCTCCGCCCAGAGTACGTTGCGATTCGGATACCCGTCGCCGGGTTCGTCGCCGTTCGCCGTCATCGGAACTCCTCGAGCAGCGGCCGGTACTTGAGTTGGATCTCGTCCCACTCCTCCTGGGGGTCCGAGTCCCGCACGATGCCGTTGCCCGCGAACAGCGTCGCCCGGTCGCCGCCCGCCACGCCCGAGCGGATCGCGACGAGGAACTCGCCGTCGCCCGTCGCGTCGAACCACCCGACGGGGGCGGCGTACCAGCCGCGCTCGAACGTCTCCACGTCCCGGATCGTCGCCGCAGCGGCTGCCGGCGGCAGCCCGCCGACCGCCGGCGTCGGATGCAGCGCCTCGACGATGTCGAGCACGTGCGCATCCACGTCCAGTTCCGCCGAGATCGGCGTCTGGAGGTGCTGGATGTTGTCGAGCTTGCGCACGCGCTGCTCTCCCTCGGCGACCGCGCCGAACCCGGCGAGTTGCTCGCAGATCGCGTCCACGACGAGACGCTGCTCGTGCTGTATCTTCTCCGAGTCGACGAGCGACTGCGCGAGCTCCGCGTCCGCTTCGGGCGTTCCGCCCCGGCCGACGGACCCCGCGAGCGCCTCCGTCTCGACGCGCCGGCCAGTTTGGGCGACGAGGCGCTCGGGGGGTGCGCCGAGGAACCCCCCAGTCTCGGTCGGCTGGACGAGGAAGCGATAGCAGTTCGGGTACGTCCGCCGGAGCCGTTCGAGGACGTCCGGGAGGTCCACGTCGCCGCGGAGGTCGACCTCCAGCGCGGTCGCGAGCACGACCTTCTCCAGGTCGCCGGCGCGAATGCGCTCGGTCGCGTCCGCGACCTGCGTCGTCCACGCGTCCTTCGACGTCGTCCGGCGCGTCGCCGCGACTCCCGGTGCGTCGCCGACGGGTCGCATCTTCGGGAGCGCCGCAACCGCGTCGACCGCCTCGTCGAGCGCCGCCTCGACGGCGTCGGCATCGGCGTCCGGCCCGTACCGGTTCACGGTCACCCACGTCCCGTCGTCGGTGCGCGTCAACTGGATCGCCGGCAGGACGAACGACGCCGCCGGGAACCCCGACCAGGAGCCATCCGGGACGTGATCGTCGCGGAACGCGAACCCGCCCACGAATCGCGGGCGGGGCGCGCCCTCGGCCGCGCCGTTCGCGTCGACGTCCGCGAACACCGCGTCTGCACGGTTGCGCACGGCGTCGAACCGGCCGGGGCCGTCCGCGGTCAGTTCAACGGCGACGCCCGCGCCCGCGAGTTCCAGCCCGCCCGGGCTCGCCCACTGGAGCCGCGGCGGCGCTCGCGACGCGAGGAACGCCCGAAACGAGACGTCACCCACCTCGCGGCTGCGACTCACCAGACGCCCGGCGTCCCGACCCACCTCGCTCGAGCGCCCGCCGCTGCCCGCTCGTTCCATCGCACCCAACTCAGGGACCGGCCCTATAAAGGGTGTTCATATCCGAGACGCGGAGCCGACGGTATCACACGCGCAAGGTCTAAAGCGCTGCTCGGTCGCGGCTCGAATCAGGCGTACCGTTCTTCGTTCCAGGGGTTCGCGGTGTTCGAGTACCCGCGCTTCTCCCAGTACCCGCGCTCTGGTTCGGTGAGGAACTCGACGCCGTCCACCCACTTCGCGCCCTTGTACGCGTACCGGTGGGGCGTGACGACGCGGAGCGGGCCGCCGTGCTCCCTGGGGAGGTCGTCGCCGTCGAACGCCCACGCGAGCAGCACCTCCTCGCGCATGCAGTCTTCGAGCGGGAGGTTCGTCGTGTAGCCGTCGAGGGCGTGGAACATGACGTGGACCGCGTCGTCGTGGACGCCCGCGAGGTCCGCGAGCGTCGGGAACGTCACGCCCGCGAACTCGCAGTCGAGCTTCGACCAGCCGGTGACGCAGTGGAAGTCCTGGCGCTGGGTCTCGCTCTCGACGCCCTGGAACTCCTCGAGCGAGAAGGATAGTTCGTCGTCGACGGCGCCCCAGACGTCCAGCGAGTAGTTCTCGGGGTCGTAGTTCGGCGTGCCGCTCTTCGAGAGCACGGGGAACTTCGACGTCTCGCGCTGGCCCGGCGGTACGCGCTCCCCGTCGAACTCCTCGTGGATGTCCGTGACGTCCCTGACAGTCATCGCTCTCTGGTAGCGCGTCGAGGACCGTAGGCGTGACGGACCGTTCGTCGTCGCGCGGACGACTGCGAGCGCGAGCAGATCGACCGACGGCGAGTGGGGGTTGCACCGAACGATGGCCACGCGTGGTCGCGGGTTCCCGACGCTTGTTTGTCAGTTCACGGTTACGGCCCGGTGGACAGCGTCGGTCGTCACGGGACGCGACTGCCGAGCAACCCGCGATCGCGGCCCTGAAGCGCCTGACCGCGGCGGATTCACGTCCCCAACAGGCTTAAATACCCCCTTACCGATAGCCCCAATTACTGATGCCCAAGGTCGAGATAAACATCCCCGAGCATCTCGAGATGCAGATCACGCAGATGGTCGAGCAGGGCGAGTTCGTCAACCGGGACGAGGCCATCGAGGACCTCCTCGCCGCCGGTCTGAAGGCGTACAAGACGAGCGGGCCGATGGACGACGAGGACGAACGCCTCGAGTCCGGGTTCGAGGACGACGGCATGATGGGTCACGACGACGAGTACGTCTTCTAACCCGCTCCGTTCTCTCCTCTACTCGCGTCCTCCCCGCGCTCGCCACGCACACTACCGAGTACGGCGAATCGGCTCCCGTCTCGTCTACTCGCAAGCACGGCCACTCGCGCTCGCCCTCGGTTGGTGAGCGACCCGCCGGATTTTTGCACTCCCGATGTGGAGTGGCGGTCGATGACTGACGGCCACCCGCTCGCGTCCGTCGAGACGTACGCGCTCGTCGCACTCGGCGGGTTCGCCGGTGCGAACGCGCGGTACGGCGTCGACGTCGCCGTCGGAGGGCTATCCGCGACGCTCGCCGTGAACGTCGTCGGGAGCGCGCTCCTCGGCTTCCTCCTGTACGAGGAGGCGTACCTCGGCGCGTTCTCCGGTCGGATGCGGACCGCAGTCGGCACCGGGTTCCTCTCCTCGCTCACGACGTACTCGACGTTCGCCGTCCAGACGTACCAGGCCGCGCCGCTCGTCGCCGCCGGGAACGTCGCCGGGAACTACGCGCTCGGGATCGGCGGCGTCCTCCTCGGCCGGCACGTCGCGCTCGCACTCGCACGGAGCGTGGAGGCGTGAACCCGGCCGTCCTCGTCGGTATCGGTGGCGCCCTCGGCGCGGTCGCTCGACACGCGGTCTACGAGCGCGTCGACGACGCCGACGCCGCCATCCCGCACGCGACGCTCGCGGTGAACGTCCTCGGGAGTCTCGTCCTCGGACTCGCAACCGGCCTCGGCGCCTCCGGCGTCGTCGGCGGTGACGCGCTCCTGTTCGTCGGCACCGGCGCGTGCGGCGCGTTCACCACGTTCTCCACGTTCGCGTTCGAGACCGTCGACCGCGCCGCTCGCTCGACGCGGGCCGCGGCCGCGAACGCACTCGGGACGCTCGCACTCGCACTCGCCGGCGCCGCACTCGGGTTCTGGCTCGCCACGCTCGCCTGAGCCGTCTATCGGAGCCATCCAGTCGGCGGCGCAGTCGCTACGCGGTCGAGTTCCGGGAAGCGAGCGCCAGCCTACAGGAGGAGGCCGAGGCCGAACGTGAGCAGGAGGCCGACGACGAGGACGATGGCGCCGTACGCGACCTGCGACGTCGAGTAGTCCTGCATCGGTGACGTCACGCGGTCCAGTCCCTCCACGTGCTCGGGGGTCTCGTCGACGTCTCCCGTGGGAGTCTCGGTCATATGCGAGCGTTCTCGCCGCCGTCACTTCACGGTTACCATCCACGGCGTCGCGTCGCGGGCACCAACCCACTCCGGCGTTCCGTCAGGACCCCCGTGGGACTGGAACCGGTGACAGTCCGAGGATGCCGAGGACGAGCCAGGCGATGAACACGATGTACGCGCCCAGCAGCGCGTACGCTTCCAGCTCCGAGAGGTGGAGGTCGGTCCGCAGGAGCGTGAACAGGACGATGGTCGCGACCGTGAGCGCAGTCATCATCGGGACCGCGACGACGAAGTCGACGACGACGACGTCGCCGACGAAGGCCGCGACGACGATACCCGCCGGGACGGCGACGAGGAGGTCGAAGATGTTGCTCCCGAGGACGTTCGCGAGGCTCGTCGTCGCCTCGCCGGCCTTCGCCGCGCGGATCGAGACCAGTGCGTCCGGGAGGCTCGTCCCGGCCGCGATGACGGTCATCCCCCACACCCAGAGCAGGCCTGGCGAATACTGTCTCGCCGCGAACGTGATGCCCGAGACCATCGCCTCGACGGCGAGTACGATGCACGCCAGACTCACGGCGAGCAGCCCCCACTGCGCGAGGACGTTGAGGTCCGCGGGCGGGGTTACGGCGTCGTGGTCGCTCGTGTCCTGGTACTGGATGAAGAGGTAGAGCACGTACAGGAGGATGGGGAGGACGGCGAGTCCGGGCGTCACCTCGCCGAGGAACTCGCCGCCGGGGACGCCGTTGTAGATGACTGCGAGCGAGAACGTGATGAGGATGACCGCGACCGAGAGCATGTAGAACTGCGCCTCCTTGAAGACGATGTCGCGACTCGCCGTCATCTCCGACTCGGCGGCGAGACTCGAGAGCGCCGGGATGACGAGGACGTTGAAGATCGCGGAGCCGACGATGGCGCCGACGCCGAGGCCGAACTCGCCGTGAAGCCACGTCGCGACGACCGCCGACGACAGCTCCGGGAACGACGACCCGATCGCGACGACGATCGCGCCGTGGACGATCGGCGGGAGGCCGTAGTACAGCGAGAGGTTCTCCGCGGAGTGCTCCAGCCACGCGCTGGCCTTCCAGATGACGGCGGTGGCGGCGAGGACGAACGCCGCCGCGACCGGGAGGGAGTTCACGAACGGACTCAGCAGCGACATTACGTGTCCGTGGTCGCCCGAACTGTGCTTGAAAGTTCCCGTTCGGGACGCGTCAGCGCTCGTCGAGGAACTCGCTGGTGCGCCGGGACACCGCCGACCGGAACGCGCCGAGGTCGAACCCGGCGCCGTCGTCGCCGGAGAGCAGCCAGTCGTGGGTCTCGCGGTAGATCGCCGCCAGGAAGCGGTCGTAGACGGTGTCGAACGAGATCGGTCGGTCGCGGGCGGCGACCGACTGGACGACGCGCTCGAAGCGCTCGCGCGTCGCCGCCCGATCGGCGGCCGCCGTCGCGTCCGTTGGCGCATCCGTCGGCGCGTCTGCCGTCGCAGCCGTCGGCGAGACGGCCCGCTCGACCCCGCGCTCTATGGCCGGGTTCGGAATTGCGAGGCGCTCGCCGGTCTTCTTCCGGAGCACGACGCCCGCGACCGGGCCGTCGTACCACGCCGACCTCGGCATCGACGGCGACGCGGCGTCGTAGTCCCTGACGTGCACCTCCTTCTCGAGGACGTTCACGGGCTCCAGTCCGAACTCCGCGAGCGCGCGCTCGGCCGCGTCCACCGCGAGGAATCCCTCGCGGTCGGCGTCCCACGCGTCGACCCAGAGCACGGACGGCGTCCGCGCCCAGTCGTACGGGACGCCGTCGTACTGCGTCGCGACGCCGAAGAACACGACCGACTCGACGTCCGCGACGGCCGCGCGGAGCGCGTCCACGTCCAGGTCGTCCCTGATCGACTGGACGGCGTGCCGGTACCGCAGCGGGACCTCGTCGGGGTCGAGGACGCGCCGACGCGTCCCGACGCGGAGCGCGCCCGACGCCTGGACCTGGACCCGAATCAGTTCACCCGCGACCAGCTCCTGCACCCAGAGGTGGCCGGCCTCGAAGAACGCGGGGTCGGCGTCGTCGACGCCCGGCACCGCGGGATAGCGTTTCATCTCGATACTCCCACCTCCACGCGCAGCGCACTTGTATCCGCCCACCGCACGAGCGGGGTGCGACCAGTGAGCGAACCGCGAGCGTCGGGGCGGACCGCGATCGCCGAGCGGACCGCTTTTGTCCGACGGCCTCCGAGGAGTACGCAGTAACCGTGACTCTCACGAAGCGCGTCATCCCCTGCATCGACGTGGACCTCGACGACGACGGCAACCCGGCGGTGTACACGGGCGTGAACTTCGAGGACCTCGAGTACACCGGCGACCCCGTCGAGATGGCAAAGCGGTACAACGAGGCGGGCGCCGACGAGTTCGTGTTCCTCGACATCACCGCGAGCGCCGAGGGTCGCGAGACGATGCTCGACACCGTCTCCGCGGTCGCCGACGAGGTGTTCATCCCGCTCACCGTCGGCGGCGGCATCCGAACGAAAGCAGACATCAAGGAGACGCTGCGCGCTGGCGCGGACAAGGTCTCGATCAACTCCGGCGCGATCGCGCACCCCGACCTGATAAACGAGGGTGCGCGAGCGTTCGGGAGCCAGTGCATCGTCATCAGCGTCGACGCTCGCCGCCGGTTCGACGACGACGGCGAGCACTACGTCGACGTCGACGGCGAGTCCTGCTGGTTCGAGTGCACGGTCAAGGGCGGCCGCGAGGGCACCGGACTCGACGTCGTCGAGTGGGTGCGCGAAGCCGAATCGACGGGTGCGGGCGAGCTGTTCGTGAACTCGATCGACGCCGACGGCACGAAGGACGGCTACGACATCCCGCTCACGAAGGCCGTCTGCGACAACGTCAACACGCCAGTCATCGCGTCCTCGGGCTGCGGGAGCCCGGACGACATGTACGACGTGTTCGCCGACGCCGGCGCCGACGCCGCACTCGCCGCCTCCATCTTCCACTTCGACGAGTACAGCGTCGACGACTGCAAGCGACGGCTCGCAGAGCGCGGCGTCCCCATCCGACTGTAAGCACTCGCAAGTCCGGGTGCGAGAGCGCGACCGCAGAAGCGAAGAGAGCTCGTCCTCAGGCGGTCGCGTCGTCGAACGCGTCCGTGAGCGCGGTCGTCTTCTCGCGAATGGAGCCCGCGGCGGCCTCGAGCGCCTCCAGCGGGTCCGCGTCGCCCTCCGTCTTGACAGTCAGGATCGGTTCGGTCTGGCCACCGGACTGCTCGGGGTTCACGTCGTACGTCGCCGCGGCGACGTCCTCGGACTCGAGGAGCGTCCCCTTCAGGACGTTCATGAACGTGTGGTCCTCGCCCGCGATCTCGATGGAGAGCTCGTCGTCCGTGTTCTCGATGACCCGCAGTTCCATACACCCTCGTACCCACGACGCGCGTTTACAGGTTTCGGAACGCACCGCCGTTCGCCAGCGAGTCGGGCCCTCCGCGTAGTCGTCGACTCGACCGAGCCGTCGGCCGAACGTTTTTGCCCGGCCGGAGCGAACTGAATGCAATGACGACCGACGCGCTATCCTTCCTCGCAGACTCGCGGGTCCGCCCCCGCTTGCTCGCCGCACTCCGAGAGTACGAAGCCGCGAGACCGAGCGACCTCAGGGACGAACTCGGAGTGTCGAGAGCGACCGTCCACCGGAACCTCTCCGCGCTCTGCGAACGCGGCTGGGTACACCAGGGCGACGACGGCTACGCCGTCACCACCGCCGGCGTGCTCGTCCACGAGACGTTCGACGCGTTCCGCTCGGGCATGCAGACCGTCGAGACCTTCGAGGGTCTCCTCGAGGCGATCCCCGCCGACGGCGTCCCGCCGCTCCCCGTGCTCGCGACGGCGGACGTCGTCACGGCCACTCGAGACAAACCACACGCGCCCGTGATGCGGTACGTCGAGGAGCTCACCGCGAGCGACACGACGACCGTCCAGGGACTGACGCCGGTGCGGAGCGAGATGTTCGACCACGGCCACGAGGAGTTGCTCGATGCGGGCGTCGAGACGGAACTCCTCCTGCCAGTGGACGTCCTCGAACGCCAGCGCGACGAGGGTGGCGAAGAACTTCAGACGGCAATCGCTCGCGACGGCTTCTCCGTGTACGCACTCGAGGCCGACCCCGGGTTCGGGCTGACGGTGACGGAGGACCGAGCGTTCGTCGGCGGGTACGGACCGGACAATCAGTTGGTCGCGCTCGCGGTGTCGACCGACGACTCGTTCGTGTCGTGGGCAGCCGACACGTTCGAGTCGCTCCGGTCGAACGCGAACCGCGTTTCGGGTCGGGGGGCGGAGGTAGAGTCGTCCGTTCGACCCGATTGAGACGGCTATCAGGGCGGATTCCAGCGTCGGGACCCCGGCCGTGACGCGGGGGCAATGCGTCCTGGCCGGCGGCGTCTAGACCAAAGAGGGGATGCTGGAAGTATGTACGCCCCGAGACGTGTAACACCCCCTGCAACAGTCGTGGTGGGGGGTTGCGTCGACGACCGCGGAACGGCCCCAGCCGTCGCGGTCTCGGCGACTACCAGGTGCCGTGGAACGTGTCGAAGGATAGCTCCTCGAGTGGCTCGTTGCCGACCGCGATCTCGTACTCGCCGGGCGTGAGCATCGGCTTGTGGAACTGCGGGCCGTCGTCGGTCGTGATGCGCGGACAGCCCGTGTTCACGAACGCGTCCATGTCGAAGTTCCGCAGCCGGTCCGGCGTCACTTCGTCCATGGTGATGAGGTACGCGTCGTCGTTCTCGTCGATGATCTTCTCGGCCTGGTCGAAGCGTCCCTGGCCGATCTTCGTGCAGAAGATGACGCCCCACTTCTCGGCGTCCATCGCCCGATGCACTGCGCCGTAGCGCTGCTTGAGGAATTTCTCCGTGTCCGCGACGGTCACGACGTTGTTCACGGGGTCGGCGATGACGACCGTCTTGTCGGGGTGTTCCATCGCCAGCCCGAGCGGGTGGAACTTCCCGCCGCCGACGTAGAGGATCTGGTCCGCGTCGACGTCCGCGCTCGCGTAATTGCAGCCCAGGACCTGTCCCTCGTGCGTGAGTCGGTCGTCGCCGCGACGCACGTGGACGTCGTACCCGCGGTCCTCGAGCCACGCGCGCATGTCGTCGAAGAGGTTCATGTGCTGGGCGGTCGTCACGAGCCCGACGTCGGGGTCGTCGTCGGGGTCCGCGAGCTCGTCGAGGGACTCCTCCATGATCGGTTCGACGTCGACGTTGGAGAACAGCGGGACGTAGATGATCTTCTCGGACTCCTTCATCGGCGAGTGCCCGAAGTGCACGAACACGTCCGTGCGACGCATGAGGAACGTGTCGAGGTCGCACGCGCCGTAACACGGCTGCCCGGAGAGCATGATCGTGACGTCGTCGGGGACGAGCGCGCGCAGGTCGTCCGCGACCGCCGGCCCACGTCGCTTCAGGCCCTCGGGGAACTGGAGCCCGACCTTCTTCGCGTCCCGTTCCTCTATCGCCTCGACGATCCGGTCGAGTTCGTAGTCCCACTCGCGGTCGTGCTTGAGGGACATACCCGTGTTCCGGAGGTCGCCCTCCGAATACGAATCCTGACTCATTGCACCGTCGTAACCGGCACGGACGGTTAACTCGTGCGGTTCCCGGAGTCGTCGAGGTTCGTGGCGGTGACGGCGCGGAACGCGGCCGCCCAGTCGCTCGCGGAGAACCCGGACTGGACGTCGCGTGCGTCGCGAGCGAGTCCGGCGACGCGTTCGGCGAGCGCTTGCGATCCGTGGTCGCTCGTCGCGGCCGCGGCGGCGACCGCGGAGAACTCCGCGACGCGCTCCGTGTACGTCGCCCGTTCGACGGCGCTGTCGACGGCGTCGCCGACCACCGTCGGCGTACAGCCGACGGGGAGTCGCTCGTCGGGGACGGCGTCCACGTCGATGTCGTCGGCTGCGAGGAGGACGTTCGGGCGGACGACCCCGGGCGGCGTCGTCGCGTCGAGGACGAGGCTCGGCACTTGCCCGGGGTAGTCACCGACGAGGACGGCGTCCGCACCCCGGATCGCGTCGACGGCGCGGATGCCGTCGTCCGCGGTCCTGACGTCGTGGTCGCGCTCCGCGAGTACGTCTTCGATTCGCTGCCGGCGCTCCGTCGGCGGCATGGCAACGAGGACCGTCCCGTCGTGTTCCCCCATCCTATGGATTTCCCGTAACGGCTACCCGTATTCAATTGCGTCTTCCGTTCAGTCGGTTCATGCACCGTTCAAACCGTTCAATCGGCGGTTGAACCGGCTACAACCGGAGAATCCGGTCACCGTGCTGTGCCAATACATCCCAGGGAGGGGAGTCGTTCGGCGGTCGCCGTCTGGGACGGGACGGGTCTCGTCGGTCCAGCCGGCCGTTGTAGTCGAGCGATGCCCTGGACCCGGGCGTAGCGCCTGTGGGTCGCAGCGAGTCGCCCGTTCCGGCAGGTTGAAACGCGTCCGGTCCAAGACTCGAGTATGAGCGTAGAGACCGACCACGAGTCGTCGACGACCGAGAGCGTGGAGGCGCTCGGGCGGGAACTCGGCGCGGCCATCACGGAACTCCCCGAGTACGAGCGCTTCGAGGAGGCAAAGGCCGCGGTCGAGGCCAGCGAGGAAGCCCAGTCGAAGATCGACGAGTTCGAGGACATCCGTCAGGAGTTCATGCTCGCGCGCCAGACCGGCGAGGCGACGCAGGCGGACCTCCAGAAGGTCCAGGCCGCCCAGTCGGAACTCCACGAGATCCCCGTGATGGCGGAGTACCTGGAGGCCCAGAACGAACTGGACGCTCGCCTGGAGGCGGTGAACGAAGCGATCAGCGACCAGCTCGTCGTCGACTTCGGCGAGGAAGCCGGCGGCTGCTGTCAGGACTGACCGCGCCCGGGACGGTCGGCCGCTCGGACAAGGTCGAGTTCGCCGAACTCCAAAGGTACTTTTCGCTGCCCGCCGCCGGTTGGAGTATGTTCGTTCTCGTGAACCTGAAGGCGTACCCGTGTGACCACCTCGAAGTCGCTCGTGCCGCGGCGTCGGTCGCCGACGACACCGGCGTCCGCGTCGGCGTGGCGCCCCAGACCGCGCACCTGTCCGCGGTCGCGGACACCGGCGTGGAGACGTGGGCCCAGCACGTGTCGCCGAACGAGCACGGGAGTCACACCGGAAGTGCGCTCGCGGAAGCGGTCGCTGACGCGGGCGCGACGGGGACGCTCCTGAACCACAGCGAGAATCGACTGAAGCTCGCGGACGTCGACGGCTCCGTGCGCGCCGCCGAGCGCGCCGGTCTAGAGACGTGCGTCTGCGCGAACAACCCGCGACAGATCGGCGCGGCGGCGGCGCTCGGCCCGGACGCAGTCGCGGTCGAGCCACCGGAACTCATCGGGTCGGGAACGCCCGTGAGTCAGGCCGACCCGGACGTCGTCACGGGCGCCGTCGAGGCGGCTGCGGCGGTCGACGAGAGCGTCGACGTCTACTGTGGCGCCGGCATCTCCACCGGCGAGGACGTGACGTCCGCGAACGACCTCGGTGCGACGGGCGTCCTGCTCGCGAGCGGCGTCGCCAAGGCCGACGACCCCGAAGCGGCCCTCCGCGACCTCGTCTCCGGCACGTAACGAGATATTTCCACATCTTTCGTAGAAAAAATTAAGCCACTCGGGTGCGTTCGTTCGGTCGATGGAGACCCAGGACGTTCTGTCTCGACTCAAGCGGGCGACCACCGAATGCGTTCCGAGTGCGCGTCGTGGCCGGGGCACTACCGCGAACGGGTCGCTCGTCCGCGGCGAGTGCTGTCACAACTGCGGCGCGGACAGTCTCTCTGCGGTCGTCCGTCGACGACTCGTGCCGGACGAACCCGAAACTGACCGGAACCGGGTCTCGCTCTGCGAGCCCTGTCACGCCGACGCCCCGACGGCCGACGACGCGGGTGGCGACGACGCACCCCACCAGTCGACGTCCCATCGACGATGCACGCATGCCACGACTGCGGTCGACGCCGAAGCGATCCACGAGCGCGACGACCGACGCTGTCGGGGCTGTGGCGTCCGGGAACGCATCGTCGTCGGCGACGACCTCCACCTCCACGCCGTCGTCCCCCTCTCCGAGAGCGGCTACCGGCACGCCCGCAACTACGTCAGCCTCTGCCCGACGTGTCACCGGAAACTCCACGCGTGAACGATCGAGCGTCGACGCCGACTCGTCGGCGAGCGACAGACGCGCGAGAACAGACCTATTAGGCCCCGCCCCAATTCGGAGACCATGCTGAACGAGACCGTCTACGTCACGCACGGTCCCGCGGACCTCTCGCTCGCCCAGGACCTGTTCTCGACGGTCCGGAACTTCCCGTTCACCGTCCACGTCGCCATGGAGGAGCTGGAGTCCGGTCGCGCCCGGAGCGAACTCGAGGGCCGGATCGCGAACGCGGACGTCGTCGTGGCGCTGTTCACCGAGGACGGCGCGACCGATCCGTGGCTGAACCAGGAGGTCGGGTACGCGGTCGCGAAGGGCGTCCCCGTCCTCCCCGTCTACGAGGACCCGACGCTCCGCGGCGGGTACGTCGCGGACTCCGAGGGCGTGGAACTGGAGCGCGAGGACCTCCCCGTCACCGTCTTCAATCTCGTCTGTCGACTCCGCGCTGCGCTCGCACCGCTGGGCGCGCTCTCGGTCCCGAACTGGTTCCTGCGATTCCCCTGCAGCCTCGAGGGCTGCGACGGTACCGTCACGATCGAGATCGAGCGCAGCCAGAAGGAGCTCTGGCGGATGCACGAACACAACCAGCCGGTCCGCGAAGACTGCGGGACGTGCGGGTCGACGTACTTCTTCGACGCCGGCACGTTCGGGTTCCTCCACCGCGAAGACGGCGCGCTCCCCGAGTGACGGAGCGAGCGACGACCGGCCGGCCGTACCGGACGGGGACAGTCAATCTGTCAAGCGTTCGTACGCGCGCTGGACGCGCCGGAACGCCTCGCGGCTCCCGCCGTCGCTGTCCGGGTGGACCGCCTTGATCCGTGAGAGGTACGCGTCACGAACCACCGCTTCCGCTCGGCCGGGGTCGACGTCCAGTACGTCGTACGCCTCGGCGCGACGCATCCGGACGTCCCTGACGACGCCGTTCCGTCGTGCTCGATCCTTGCACGGCGGACAGAACTCCTCCACGCGGTCGTGGACCGTCACCACCTCGAACAGCTCGACGTCCACCCAGTCCCCGCACTGCTCGCAGATCGACGGCGACTCCACGAGCGCCGTCTCCGCGTCCTCCTCGATGGCGGACTCGGGGCGTGCCCCGGCGTTGGAGTCGCCGGTCGTCGAGTCGTCGCTTGCGGTCGAGCGCTGTGCGTCGGCGTCGTAGTCTGGTTCGTTCGTGGTCGTACGCGCCGCTGCGCGCGCGTACTTCGCGCACTCGTCGCAGCACGCGACGGTCGTCCCGTCGTCGAGCTCCAGCGCCACCATGTCGCTCACGTCGAACGGCTCCTCGCAGCCCGAGCACTCGCCGCGGTGGCCGTCCACGTCGGTCCGACGGGACATCGACGCCGCGTGCTCGCGGCAGTCCTCGCAGACCGCGACCGTCGACCCGTCGGGGAGCGACATCGTCTCGAACTCGTCGACGGCGTCCGTCGCACCGCAGCCCTCGCACTCGCCGCGCTGGCGAGCGACCGCGCCGGGTCTCTCGCCGTCGAGTTCGCCGGTCCCGAGTCCGTCGTCGGCGACCGATTCCGCGTGCTCGCGGCACTCCGGGCAACAGACGGCGTGCTCGTCGCCGGGGACCGACACCGCCGTCAGGTCCTCGACGGGGATGTCGCGACCACAGCCGTCACAGCCACGTCGGTCCACCACAGCCATCACCCACTAGTTGCGACCGACCCTACATTAGTTTTCAGTATCGAACCCCGGGGATTAAGCCGAGTCCAGTCGCGGGTCACAGCCAGCCCTCACGGCGGAAGTACGCCACCATCACTATCGTCACGCCAGCCATGCCGACGAGAACCGACGGGTAGCCGAACGTCCACGCGAGCTCGGGCATGTTGTACGGCGAGTCCGAGAAGTTCATCCCGTACACGCCGACGACGAACGTCAGCGGGAGGATGATCGTCGCGACCACCGTCAGTCGCTTCATCACCTCGTTCGTCGACATCGACAGCGAGTTCAGGTAGATGTCGCGTGCACCCGCGACGAGGTCGCGGTACGTCTCGACGAGCTCGACGAGCTGGATGACGTGGTCCTGGACGTCCCTGAAGTACTTCTCGGTGTCGTCGGTGACGAGTTCGACGTCGCCGCGCGCGAACGCCGCGAGCGCGTCCCGCGTCGGCCAGAGCAATCGCCGAGTGGCGAGGAGTTCCCGTCGGAGGCTGTTGATGTCCTCGAGGGTGTCGATGCCTGTGGCGCCGACGATCTCGTCCTCGACGGCCTCGATGTCGGACTCTATCTCGTCGAGCACGTCGAAGTACTCCTCGACGAGCGCGTCGAGGACGCGGTACGCGAGGAAGTCCGGGCCGCGCGACAGCAGCCGTTTCTCCTCGCGGGTTGCGGCGTCCCAGACGCGACCGACGGCGGAGAGCGTGCCCGTCGAGAGCGTGACGAGCCAGTCCGGGCCGAGGAAGACGCCGACGGTCTGATCGGAGAGCTCCTCTTCGAACGTCGTCTCGCCGCCGCGGAGTCGCGCGCTCTTGACGAGGAGGAACACGTGGTCGTCGAACTCCTCGACCTTCGGGCGGACGCCCCCGCGGACGTCCTCCAGTTCGAGGTCGTGGATGCCGAACGTCTCGCAGACGGACTGCATCTCCTCGGGCGTGCCGTCGGAGACGCGCACCCACGTCGTCCCGGTCGCTGCCTTCCCCGCTCCTACGTCGGCGTGCTCGTCCACGCCCTCGGGCGTGAGGACGTGCGTCTGGATCACGCCGTCTCACCGCCGGCACCGCCCGCGACGGCGGCGAGCGTGATGCCGACCATGACGCCGGTCAGCGAGAACGCACGGCCTGGGTACGGCGCGAGGACGCCGACGACGTAGCCGGTCACGCTGGCCGCGGTGAGTGCGACCCCGGCGGCGAACGTCCGATTCATGCCACTGTGGAGACACCCCGGCGAGAAAAACGTTGGCGCATCGCCCGCTCGGTCGTCGGCGCGTGCTCACCTCTTGGCCGTCGACGCGTGCTCAGTCCTCCGCGGCGTAGTCCGGGAGGGTGTCGTCCTGCATGACGACGGTGCGGCCGCCGTCGACGACGAGCGTCGACCCCGTGACGAACCCGGCGTCGTCGCTCGCGAGGAACGCGACGGCGGCGGCGACGTCGGCGGGTTCGCCGAGTCGGCCGACGGGGTGAGCGTTCTCGACGTCGCGCCGACGGTCGTCGGGGAGCTCCGCGGCGGTGCGGTCGACGAGCACCCACCCGGGGTTCACCGAGTTCACCCTGACCTGGGGGCCGAGGTCGAGCGCCATCGCTCGCGTCATCCCGTCGATGCCGGCCTTGACGGCGTTGTACGGGAAGTGGTCGGGCATCGTCGAGACGGCGTGGTTCGAGGAGACGTTCACGACCGCGTCCGGGTCGGCGCGCTCGACGGCGTGCTTGACGGTCAGCCAGTACGCGCGGAAGTCCGTCTCGACGACGTAGTTCCAGTCCTCGAGGGTCGCGTCGGTCGTGCTCGTATCGGTCTGGACGCCCGCGTTGTTGACGATGACGTCGACGCCGCCGAAGCGGTCGACGGTCGCGTCGACGAGCGCGGCGATAGCGTCGGGGTCGCGGAGGTCAGCCTGGACGAACGCGGCGTCGCCGGCGTCCTCGCGGTCGCGGACGTCGTCGACGACGGTCTCGCCGGCGTCGGCGTCCAGGCCGTTCACGACGACGTCCGCGCCCTCCGCGGCGAGCCGGTGGACGACGCCCTCGCCGATGCCCCTGGTGGAGCCGGTGACGAGCGCGGTCCGCCCCTCGAACCGGCGGCCGTCGCTTTCGAGGCCCGGAATCGGCGTCGGCGTCACCATTCTGCCACGCTCCCGTCCTCGTGCCGCCACACGGGATTGTGCCAGTCGACGCTTCCCGCGCGCGCCTCGACGACCTCGCGGTCGACCTCGATGCCGAGCCCCGGCCCCTCGGGTACGGGGAGGAAGCCGTCATCGAACGCGAACACGTCCGGGTCGGCGAGGTAGTCGAGGACGTCCGCGCCCTCGTTGTAGTGGATGTCGAGGCTCTGCTCCTGGATGAGCGCGTTGTGCGCGACCGCGTCGACCTGCACGCAGGACGCGAGCGCGATCGGCCCGAGCGGGCAGTGCGGGGCGAGCGCGACGTCGTGCGTCTCCGCCATCGCCGCGATCTTCGCGACTTCCGTGATGCCGCCGGCGTGACTCAGGTCCGGCTGTATCACGTCGACCGCACCCGTCTCCAATACGTTCCGGAAGTCCGAGCGCGTGTAGAGGCGTTCCCCGGTCGCGATCGGCGTCGACGTCTGGGCCTGTATCGCGGGGAGCGCGTCGAGGTGCTCGGGGAGCACGGGCTCCTCGACGAAGAACGGCTCGTGCTGTTCGAGTTCAGCTACGAGGCGCTTCGCCATCGGCTTCGACACGCGCCCGTGGAAGTCCACGGCGACGTCGACGTCCCGCCCGACGGCCTCCCGGACCGTCCGCAGTCGGTCGACGGCTGCGTCGACGGCGCTCGGCGAGTCGACGTGCCGGAGTTCAGCGGTTGCGTTCATTTTCAACGCGTCGTAGCCCGCGTCGACCTTCGTTGCCGCGGCGTCGGCGACGTCTGCCGGTCGATCGCCGCCGACCCACTGGTACACCTGGATCTTCTCGCGGACGGGCCCGCCGAGGAGCTCGTACACCGGGGCTTCGAAGTGCTTCCCGCGGACGTCCCAGAGTGCCTGGTCGATGCCCGCGATGGCCGACATGAGGACCGGTCCGCCGCGGTAGAACCCGCCGCGGTACATCGTCTGCCAGTGGTCCTCGACCGGGAGCGGGTCCGCGCCGAGCAGGTACGCGTTCATGAGCTCCTCGACGGCCGCGCGAACGGTGTGCGCGCGTCCCTCGACGACGGGTTCGCCCCACCCAACGACCCCGGTGTCGGTCTCCACGCGGAGGAACAGCCACCGCGGCGGAACCTCGTACAGGTCGTAGTCGACGATCTTCATGGCCCGGACTTCGCGCACGCCGCACTTGGCGTTGCCGGCGCCGGCACCGTTCCGGGACGGCGACCGTCGGACCACGGTGGGCCGTCGTCACGTTCAAGCCCCGGCGCGAGCGACGTGCTGGCGTGACCGAGGACGACGCCGACGACGCCGGCCGCGCCGTCGACCCCGACCGCGAGGCTGCCGACGACGCCGACGCCAGCGCGATTGCGGACGTGGTCGAGGTCCGCGTTCGCGAGGAGCACGCGGCGTTCCTGGACGCGGTCGCGACGGCGGGCCGCGTCACCGCGGCGGCCTGGGATGGGGCGACGGCGGACGACCGGCGCGCGGTCGTCGACCCCTTCGAGCGCGTACTCGCTGAGACGGGGACGCTCGACGCCGCGACCGTTGTCCTCGCGGACGCGGTCGACGCGGCCGGTGGCTCGCTACGAGCCGACCTCGTCCCGAAGCCGCCGTACGTCGTCGTCACCTCCCGCGGACTCGTCCTCCGTGCGACCACCGACGTCGGGCGCGTCGTCGTCGCCGTCGCCCCCTTCGCGGTGGAACGCGACCCGGTCCGGTACGCGCTCCGCGACGCCGACGCGGCCGACCTCCTGGACGTCCGCGTCCACGCGAAGGCCTGACCCACCGGCCAGCGACGTGGCGCTCGCGCCGCCGCCGGCGCGGTCCCGTCCGCAGTTCTGCCACTGCGCGAGCCTTTTTGAACCCTCGGCGAATTCGAGCGCTCATGCACGAGCGCGCCGCAGACTTCACGCAGCGAGCCACCGACGAGCACGGCCTCGACCTGGAGACGACGGAGTTCCCCGAAGGGACGAAGACCGCGGAGGACGCCGCGGCCGCGGTCGGCTGCGAGGTCGCGCAGATCGCGAGCAGCATCGTCCTCGTCGCCGGCGACCAGCCCGTGGTCGTCGTCACGAGCGGCGCGAACCGCGTGAGCTTCGCGAAGCTCGCCGCCGAACGCGGCGTCGACGAGAGCGACGTCCGAATGGGCGACGCCGACGAGGTCAGGAAAGCGACGGGGTACGCCATCGGTGGCGTCCCGCCGTTCTGCCACCACGGCGACGACGGCCCCGTCCCCACCTATCTCGACGAGACCCTCACCGAGTTCGACACCGTCTGGGCCGCCGCCGGCACCCCCGAGGCGGTGTTCCCCATCGATCCCGACGAGCTACGCGAGTGCGCAGACGCGGTCGTGCTCGACGTGGCGGAGTAGGGTCTCGACGTGTCGGAGTAATGTCTCGACGCCGCGGAATCGGATTGTCGTCGACCACCACGTCACGCTCGCGACGTGTCGAGAGTATCTGACGCGAAATGACATCTATTTACGTTCCGGGGGTCTCAGATACGACGGATAATGTCGGACGAGACGAAGATGACGAGACGGGTGCTGTTGGGGAGTACGGCTGCAGTGGCGACCGCACTCGCGGGGTGTGCGAGTGGCGAGGGAACCGCGACGACGATCGACACGGCGACTGACACGGAGACCGCGACCGAGACGGCGACGGCGACGGACACCGCGACCGCGACGGAGACCGAGACTCGGACGGAGGAGCCGACGACGCTCGAGAACTTCGCGTATCCCGACGGGGCGAGTCGGAGTGGCATCGTCGGGACGGAGCTCTTCGGGACGCATCGGTCCTCGATCGTCGACGCCGGTTCGGCGGCCCTCGGCGAGGACCGAGCGACCGATCGGGACGGACGCACGTCCTCCGCCGAGTTCGCGAACGCGTACAGCGCCGACGGGATCAGTCGGGTGAAGGAATCAGGCGACCTCACCGAGACGCTCTGGTCGGCGGCCAGCGAGGACGCCGGGTACGTGCAGATGGACACCGGGTTCGAGCAGGCGTACCGGATCGACAACGAGACGCCCGACCCCCAGGAGGTCCTTCGACTCTCGCAGTTCGAGGGCCTCCTCGTCGGGGGCGAGTGGGGCGAAGCGACGGGGCTCGCCGAGAGCGAGAACGGCGAGCACGCCGTCTCGTACGAGTCCACTGGCGTCGCGAACGAAGAGCGCCTGCTGTCTGTCTTCTTCGGCGAAGATGTGAGCGAGTTCGAGGCGAGGGTCTGGGTTTCCGAAGCCGGGTACGTAGACGAGGTCACGTACGACGTCACCGTCGAACGAGGCGATCGGACGGTCCAGCAGAAGTCGACGGTCACCGTCAGCGCACTCGGCGAGACGACCGTCGAGGAACCGGCCTGGGCCGGGACAGCCCGAGAGCGCGGTGTGCGGTTCAGTGCCGAGAGCACGGACGGGGGGCGACTCGTCGCACTGGAGCTGACCAACGGCGACGTGTCGAGCGGGGTCGCCGTCAACCTGTCCGCTCGCCGGTTCGCACGCGGAGAACTCGCAGAGACCCTGACGGAGGGCGACACCCTGTACATCGGGCTCTCCGAGAGCGGCGAGTTACTGAACGGCGTGAACGAGCAACCCAGCGGCTCGACGAACCTCGGCGACTTCGCGTTCGTCGCGCTCCGCGACGGCGACTTCCGGCTCTTCGAACAGGACGTCCAGCTCTGACCTCGAGAGAGTCACGGTGGGGCGCGTTGGGCCGTCCGACGTCGGCGGGCAGAGCGGACGACCGTCGGTCGGTGGGGGCGCCGACGCTCCCCGTCGACGTGGTCGTTCCCGTTTGCTGACGCCGACGCCCACATTTATCAGAACGACGGTCGTCGATTCGACCGATGGGACGATTATCTGCCGTCTTCGCGCCGGAGCGGGTCGCGGTGGTCGGGGCGACCGACCGCGAGGGCTCGGTCGGCCGCGCCATCCTCGAGAACCTCGACGACGGGTTCGTCGGCGACGTGATCGCGGTGAACCCGAACCGCGAGTCCGTGCTCGGGCACGAGTGTTACGACGCGCTCGTCGACGCGCCACCGACTGACATGGCGGTGGTCGTCGTCCCGCCGCAGGTCGCCGTCTCGGTCGTCCGGGACGCGGGCGAGGCGGGCGTGGACGCCGTCGTCGTGGTCACAGCCGGGTTCGGCGAAGCCGGTGGCGAGGGCGCGGCGCGGGAGCGAGAGCTCGCCGCGGTGGCTGCGGAGTACGACCTCGACCTCGTCGGCCCGAACTGTCTCGGCGTGATGAACACCGGCGTCGACATGAACGCGACGTTCGGCCCCGAGATGGCGCTCCCGGGGAACGTCTCGTTCATGAGCCAGTCCGGGGCGTTCATCACCGCCGTCCTGGACTGGGCGAACGACGAGGGGATCGGGTTCCGGGACGTCGTCTCCCTGGGCAACAAGGCGGTACTCGACGAGACGGACTTCGTCGACAACTGGGGCGCCGACGAGGAGACCGACGTCGTCATCGGCTACCTCGAGTCGATCAAGCGCGGCCGCGAGTTCGTCGACACCGCTCGCGAGGTCACGAAAGACACGCCCGTGGTGCTCGTGAAGTCCGGGCGTACGGACGCGGGCGCGCACGCCGCGTCCAGTCACACCGGCGCCATCGCGGGGAGCGAGGCCGCCTACGAAGCCGGGCTCGAGCAGGCGGGCGTCCTCCGCGCCGACAGCGTCGAGGAGCTGTTCGACTGGGCGCGCGTCCTCTCCGACCAGCCGCTCCCGGACACCGACGGCGTCGCCGTCGTCACGAACGCGGGCGGACCGGGCGTGCTCGCGACCGACGCCATCGGCGACGCCGACCTCGACCTCGCGTCGTTCGCCGACGACACCATCGAGACGCTGTCGTCTTCGCTCCCGGAGAACGCGAACGTGTACAATCCCGTGGACGTCATCGGCGACGCGGACGTCGAGCGGTTCCGCGAGGCGCTCGACGCCGTGCTCGGCGACCCGAACGTCGGGAGCGCCGTCGTCGTGTCCGCGCCGACGGCCGTCCTCGAGTTCGGCGACCTCGCCGAGGAGATCGTCGCCGCGCAGGACCGCCACGACCTCCCGGTCGTCGCGTGCCTGATGGGCGGCGAGCGCTCCGAAGCGCCCGCGGATGCGATGAGCGAACACGGCATCCCGAACTACTTCGACCCGGCACGAGCGGTCTCGGGCCTGGACGCTCTCAGCGACTACCGTCGCATCCGCGAGCGCGAGTACGACGACCCGGCGGACTTCGACGTCGACCGCGAGCGCGTCCGCGAGATCCTCACCGAGGCCGCGGACCGCGGCGAGCACCGCATCGGCATCGAGGCGATGGAGATCCTAGACGCGTACGGCATCGACACGCCGACCGGCGCGGTCGCGAAGAGCCCGCACGATGCCGAGGACGTCGCACGCGAGATCGGGGGGCCGGTCGCGATGAAGATCGTCAGCCCGGACATCCTGCACAAGTCCGACATCGGCGGCGTGAAGGTCGGCGTCGACGAGGGGGACGTCCACGACGCCTACGAGGACCTCGTGACGCGAGCGCGGAACTACCAGCCGGACGCGAACGTCCTGGGCGTACAGGTCCAGGAACTGCTCGACCTCGACGACGCCGTCGAGACCATCGTCGGCGTGAACCGCGACCCCCAGTTCGGGCCGCTCGTCCTGTTCGGCCTCGGCGGCATCTTCGTCGAGGTGATGGAGGACACGAGCCTCCGCGTCGCACCCGTCGGCGAGACAGAGGCCAGGGAGATGACCGAGGAGATACAGTCCGCGCCGCTCTTGCGGGGCGCACGCGGCCGCGACCCCGTCGACGTCGACGCGGTCGTCGAGACGATTCAACGGCTCGCACAGCTCGCGACTGACTTCCCCGCGATACTCGAACTGGACGTCAACCCGCTCGTCGTCGCGCCCGACGGCGCGACCGCCGTCGACCTGCGACTCACCACGGACCTGGAGGAACTATGACCGACTCGCTACTCGTCACCGGCACGGAGGACAGCATCGGGAAGACCGGCGTCGCGCTCGCGCTCGCGCGCCTCGCTCGCGAGGACGGCGCGTCCGTCGGCTACATGAAACCGAAGGGCACGCGCCTGGAGTCGAACGTCGGGAAGACCCTCGACGCCGACCCCATGCTCGCGCGCGAACTCCTCGACCTCGACGAGGAGATGCACGAACTCGAGCCCGTCGTGTACTCGCCGACGTTCGTCCAGCAGGCGATCCGCGGCCGCGAGATCGGCGACGACGTCGCCGACCGCGTTCGCGAGGCGTACGAGGGCATCGCCGCCGACCGCGACCTCGTCGTCCTCGAGGGCGGCGGTGGGCCGGCGACGGGGAGCGTCGTCTCGCTCACGGACCGAGACGTCGCGGAGATCGTCGACGCGCGCGTGCTCGTCGTCGCGAAGTACGCGGAACCGTGGGACGTCGACGAGACGCTCGCGTACGCCGAGTCGCTCGGCGACCGGCTCGCAGGCGTCGTGTTCAACGCCGTCCCCGACCAGGCGTACGACGAGCTCGAGACGGACGTGCTCCCGTTCCTCGAGGGTCGAGACGTACCCGTCCACGGCGTCGTCCCGCGCGTGCAGGAGCTCGCTGGCATCACTGTCGGTGAGCTCGCGGACGAACTTGGCGCGACGCTCCTCACCGACGTCCCGACGGACGGCTACGTCGAGCGGTTCAGCGTCGGCGCGATGAGCGCGGACGAGGCACTCCGACAGTTCCGGCGGACGCGCGACGCCGCGGTGATCACCGGCGGCGACCGGAGCGAGATCCACACCGCCGCGCTGGAGGCTCCCGGCGTGAAGTGCCTCATCCTCACCGGCGGTCACCGACCGTCCGGCGCCGTGCTCGGGAAAGCAGCCGAGAAGGGCGTCCCCGTCATGAGTGTCCAGTCGGACACGCTCACCACGGTCGAACGCGCCGACGCCGTCGTCCGCTCCGGGCGAGCGCGCGACGAACGCACCGTCGACCGCGTCCAGGAACTCGTCACTGCACACGTCGACACCGACGCGATCTTCCACTGAGAGTCGCCCGCGTCGACACCGGCGCGGTCTTCGTCCGAGAGCTGCTCGCGTCGCCCGAAGAATCGATCGGCCCGCTGATAAATTCTCCACGCCCAAAGCGTTTTCCACCCCGAGGTTGTCGTACCGCCAGTGACAGCGACGACGGACGGAGGTGGGCAGTAGTGATGGCGTTCGCCGACTCCTACTGGATACTCGTCCAGTTCCTCTCGCTCCTGAACATCGTCGTCCAGGTGGTCGCGATCGTCCTCTCGATCGTCGCCGTCCGCGGGTTCCGCGGCGCACCGATCAATCGCGTCCTGAAACCACTCCCGGTCGTTTTTGCGTGCATGATCGTCGTGAACATGCCGTGGGCGTCGTTCTACCTGTTCGAGGTGCCGTCCGCGAGCGCCGTCTACGCGGTCGTCTTCTCCGTCGGCGTCCTCGCTGCCGTGATTTCGGCGTTCCAGGCGACGATGCTCCTCACCGAGCGGAGGGACCTCTGATGGGTATCGTCGACCTCCTCGCATCGAACCCCTACCAGGTTCTCGGCGCGATCCAGATCGCGGCGTTGCTCGCCGCGAGCCTCCTCCTCGTCTACCCCGTCGTCGCGTACGCCCGGAACGTCGCGTACACCGAGGGGTTCGTCGGGCTCGCCGTCGGCTTCCTCCTGTTGACGATCGCGAACGCCTTCGGACTCCTCCTCGAGCACGACGTCCTGGCGCCCGGGCTCGACTCCCCGGTCGCCGTCGTGAGCATCGTCAACCTCGGCGCGTCGGTGTCAGCGACCATCGGCATCTACCACTTCGCACGGCAGTTCATCGACACGAGCGACGACGCCTTCGAGAGCACGCAGACCGAGCACACTGGAGGGTTCGACGATGCCGACGACTAGCGACCCCGACCAGCGCGAGCCCGAGGCGTTCCTCGACGTGCCCGTCGGGACGCAGGCGCTCGTCCTCACGCCGTCGCTCCGGTCCCCGCTCTCGCTCCTTCCACAGTCGGCGTTCGAGAACCTGCTCGTCGTCTCGACGACGCGCTCCCCGAAGAAAGTCGAGCAAATCGTCCGCGAACGCGGCGGCGACCCGAACACGGTCGGAGTCGTCCCCGTCTCCGGGTCGCCCGTGGACTACGACGGCCCGCTCTGGACGACGTCCGTCGTCCACCCGAACGACCTCTCGGGCATCTACGAGCGCTTCGAGCGCGGCACGAACCACGTCAAACCCGACGTGGGATGGGTGGTGTTCGACAACGTGAACGTCCTCCTGATGTACGCAGAGCGCTCGAGCGTCCAGAACTTCCTCGACTCCGTCGCGACGACCGTCCGCCGCCGGAACGCGACCGGTGCGTACGCGCTCGTCCGCGACGCCGTCACGGACGACACGCACGCGTCGCTCGCCGCGAGCTTCGACGCTGAACTCGACCGCCGGACCGACGGCTTCTGACCGGGACGACCTCCGGAACCGCGCGTTCGTCTCGGCGTCTCTCCGGCTAGCGTCCCGCTCGAACGCGGTCGCGACGACGCACCGTATTTAAATGAACGAAGATATGTGAAAATCACGTACCGTCAACGATGGTGAGGACCGTTCGCTGCACTGGCGCGGAAGCGTCGCAAACTGTTGATCGAACGGTCCTTGTTCTTCAGCGATTCGACGGCATCTTGGAACAACTCGTCATATACCGGAAAATATTATAGGAAGAAGTTCGGTACTACGAGGCATGGTAGACAGGTCCAGACGTGACGTGATGAAGGTCGGTGGGGCACTACTCGGAGGAATCGCCGTGGGGTCGACCGTCACCGCCGCCGAATCGACGAGCCGGTTCTTCCTCGAGGCGAAGAACCGGAGCGCGAGCGACGTCGAAGCCGCTGGGCTGGACGTCGTGTTCGACCTCTCCGATGCCGGCTACTTCGTCGTCGAGGGCGCCGAGAGCGACGTCGAGCGAACGGAAGGCAAGTACGCACCCGACGTCGAGGTGTCCTTCGACGGCGCCGTCGAGCGCGTCGACGCGGACGTGGACGCCGCGTCCGCGACGGACGAACCGCTGTACGGATTCCAGTGGGACAAACAGGTCCAGGACGTCCCCACAGCTCATGAGAAAACTCGCGGCGAAGGCGCTCGCGTCGCCATCATCGACAGTGGGGTCGGTGCCGGCCACCCCGACCTCGAGCACGCGGTGAACGAGGACCTCTCGCAGAACTTCACCGGCGACGGGCTCGGCGCCGCGAATCCGGCCGGCGGTTACCACGGAACGCACGTCGCCGGTATCGTCGCCGCGAACGACCGGAACGAGACAGGCGTCGTCGGCACCGCGCCGGGGGCGGAAATCGTCGACTGCCGCGTGTTCTCGCCGAGCTCGAGCGCCTCGTTTGCGAGCATCCTCGCCGCCGTCGCGTACAGCGCCGAAATCGGCTGTGACGTCGCGAACCTCTCGATCGGCGCGTACCCGGTCCCGCGCCAGGGGGAGGGCTCGTTCTACGGCAAGGTCGTGAACAAGGTGATGACGTACGCGAACAGCCAGGGAACGCTCCTCACGATCTCCACGGGGAACGACGCGGCGGACCTCCAGCACGACAAGAACGTCATCAGCCTCCCCAACGAGGGTGCGCAAGCGGTCGGCGTGTCCGCGACTGGCCCCGTCGGGTTCGGTTGGGGCGACGAGGGACTGGAGGAGGAACCGAATTCTCCTGCGAACTACACGAACTACGGGACGAACGCCGTCACCGTCTCCGCGCCCGGCGGCGACTACGACCCCGACGCCCAAGCGAACGAGGTGCCGGGCTGGCACTACGACCTCGTCCTGAACGCGATTGCGGTTCCACAGTTTGCTGACGACGGCGAGTATCTCGGCGCAGCCTACGACTATTCGTGGGTCGCGGGCACGTCGATGGCGGCACCGCAGGTCGCTGGCGCCGCCGCGCTCGTGAAGTCGAAGGCCCCGGACCTGAACGCGAACCAGGTCGAGAGCCGCCTGAAGCAGACCGCGTCCGACGCACCCGGCGGGAAAGAGTATCACGGGAGCGGATTCGTGAATCCCGTCGGCGCACTCGAGGACCTGTAGCCGACCGAGCCCTGGTCAGGAGTCTCGCCGGGACGTCGTCGCGGAATCGTACTTCTGCGGTCCGTTCGTCGAGTCGGAATCCCCGGACCCGTCGAGTCGTGACTGAACTGTCGCTCGAGGATAGACGTCACCAAAAAGCGGGATATCCCGCCCGACGTCGGGCTCGGGCAAAGCCCGACGTCGACTGCCGGCATGTCAGAGGCACCCGGCACCTATTCATTTCGGGCACAGAGTCTTAATCCTACGGGGCGGGTCGCGCATCGACGACCGGTCGACGCACTTGTGTCTGACGGCCCTTTAAGTACGGGCGGGGTGCTGTGCGAACATATGTCGCGGGGCTCGACGGCGGCATATCGGGACCGCGTCCCGAGCCCCTCGGGTTCTTTACCGAGGCCTGCGCACGCTCGGGGTGTGTTCGAGCAGCTATCGTACCTGTCCTGGATCGAGGGACGGCCGGACGCGGTCGCTCACGACCTCGCGTCGAGCGACCTCCGCCCCCAGACTCCCTCGCCGGGACCGGTCCCCGACCGACTCGCCGCCGTCCCTGACCCGCCCGCGGACACCGACCTGGACGCGCTCGTCGCCGACGCCTACGACGTCGCGCCCGAGAACGTGCTCGTCACAGCGGGCGCGACCAACGCGAACGCACTCGCGTTCGCCGTCGCCGCCGAGGGCCGTCCTCGCGTCACGGACCACGACGGAGGCGGCGACGATTCGTCGCAGCGCGTGCTCGTCGAGAAACCCGGCTACGAGCCCCTGACCGGTACGCCTCGCGGATTCGGCGCGCGCGTCGACCGCTTCATGCGGCCCCAGGGCATCCTCGACCCCACGCGCGTCGAGGCCGCCGTCACCGAGCGGACGGCACTCGTCGCGATCACGGACCGCCACAACCCGACCGGGCGTCGCGCCGACCGCGACTCGCTCGATGCGACCGTCGACGTCGCCCGCGACGCCGACGTCCCGCTGCTCGTCGACGAAGTGTACGCGTCGTTCACCACCACGGCAACCGACGGCCCGCTCGGCGGCCCGAGCGTCGCCGGTACCGACGGCGTCGTCGTCACCGGGTCGCTCACGAAGTTCCTCGGGTTCGGCGGACTCCGCATCGGCTGGCTCGTCGCCGACCACGAGTTCGTCGCCGGCACCGAACGCGTCCAGCAGCACCTGCCGAGCGTCGCCGAACCCAGCGTTGCGCTCGCGAAGCGCGCACTCGCCGCGCACGACGACCTCGCCGCCGACCGCCGCGAGCGCATCCGTCACAACCACGACCACCTCGCGTCGTTCGTCCACGACCGACCCGCGCTCTCCGGGCACGTCCACGACGGCGCGACGTACGCCCTTCTCACCCACGACGACGTCGACGGCGACGAACTCGCCGAGCGCGCACTCGAGGACGACGTCCTCGTCGTCCCCGGCCGCTTCTTCGACCGGCCCGACGCCGTCCGCGTCAGCCTCGGCCGCCCCACCGAGCACGCAACTGCCGCGCTCGACGCCTTCGCGCTCGTCCTCGACGACCTCGACTGACCGAACCCGCCACCCAGACCGGTATCCGCGGACGCGTCCGGGTCTCGACGACCAACATATAAGACCCGCCACCCCGAGTGACGACGTATGGATACGACCCCACAGGAGATCACGTCCGTCGTCGGACGGGAGGTGTACTCGAACAACGGCGTCTACGTCGGCGAAATCGAGGACGTCAGACTCGACATCGAACGCGAGACCGTCACCGGGCTCGCACTCTCGGGACTCAACACGGACATCTTCGGGAACGCGATGGACGGCACCCGCGGCATCATCGTCCCCTACCGGTGGGTTCGCGCCGTCGGCGACGTCGTCCTCATCAACGACATCGTCGAACGGTACCGCGGCGCCGAGGAAGAAGAAGAAGCCGTCGCCTGATTCTCGGTTGTAGGACCAGTCGAGTCGACGCTACGACCCGTTGCTGGACTCGCCGCTCTCCACGCCCATTGCCTCGAACAACTTCCGCTTCACGGCCTCCTCGGTCAACTGTAGGAGCGTGTCGCGGTTGTCGTCGTTCGTCTCGATCCCCGTGAAGATACCGAGCGGGATCTCCGCACTCGCCTGCGTCGAGTGCCCGGCGGCCTCGCCGATGTCTCCGTACGCGTCGCCGAGCATCTTCCCGATGTTCATCCGGATGTCCTTCGATCTAGCGGCGAGATAGATGCGGTCCTCGCCGATCCCGAACACCGCCGTCGTCGTGATCCCCTCCAGGTTCAGGAGGTGCTGGGCGGCCTGGGCGAGCGCATCGCGGTCGCGGACGAACCCGGCGTTCGACACCAGGTGGCTGCCCTGAACCTCGCGGGACTGGATCGCTTCCGCGAGCACGTCCAGGGTCTCCGGACTCATGCTCGGGGACTCCACTTGCTCGAGGAGGTCGTGGTTCGCGAACGGGTAGAGGTACGCCGCCGCGGTGAGGTCCGCGGGCGTCGTGTCGCGCTTGAAGTCCAGGGTCTCCTCTCGGATGCCGTAGAGGAGTGCGGTCGCGACCGCTTCGTCGACGTTCATGTCGAACTCCTGGATGTACTTCGTCATGATCGTCGACGTGGAACTCATCGCCGGCCGGATGTCGACGAATTCGGCGTCGTACTCCTCCTCCGGCTCGTAGTGATCGATGAGAACGTCGACGTTCAGGTCGACCATGTTGCCGGACTTCGCGTGGTCGACGAGCGCGATCGTGTCGTACTCGTCGTGGTCCTCGACGTCGGCCCAGTTCAGGAGTTCGATCCCGAGCAGGTTCACGAACGCCCGGTTCTCCTGGTGGCCGATGTCGCCGAGATAACAGATGTCGGCGTCCACGTCGAGCGTCGCGGCGATCGCCTGCAGCGCTGCGGCGCTCGCGATCGCGTCCGGGTCCGGGCTATCGTGTGTCAGGATCGCGACGCGGTCGTTCGTCGCCGACAGCACGTCGCCGAGCTTCCCTGCCTTGAACTCGAGTTCCCCGGACTCGAGGCTCCGCATCGCGGCGTCCGCGATGACGGCGGAGGGATTGATGACGACGTCCGCGCCGAGCTCGGTCAGTTCGTCGCCGCTCACGGGGTCGCTCGCGCGCACGACGAGGAACTGCTCCTCGTTCCGCTGGCGGATGTGCTCGACCGCGCGCTTGTTCGCCTCCACGTCCGAGGACATGATGAGGACGACGTCCTGGTCGCTGACCTCCTCGGCGACGTGCTCGTCGCTGATGTCCGCGACCTGCGCGTTCAAGTCCTGGTCGCGCAATGCCTCGACGCGTCCCTCGTCCTTGTCGACGATGAGGACGTCCTTCCCCTGTTCGACGAGCTCCTCGGCCACCGCGTGCCCGACGCTCCCACACCCCAGGATCGCGTACTTCGACATCGAGGAGATCGTGACCCCGGTACTCATGTATCCCTCACCTGTCTCCGCCGTCACTTAACCCTCTCGGACGCGAGACGTCCACCGAACGAGGGCGGTTTTCGCCCACCGGCGACCGTGCGACGCGAGCACGCACGCCCACGGAATGAAAACCCTTTTTAACGACACACCGCAATCACCGAGTGCATTCGGGGCCGGTAGCTCAGTTAGGCAGAGCGTCTGACTCTTAATCAGACGGTCAGGGGTTCAATTCCCTTCCGGCCCGTTCTACCGCGACGCAACACGACGAGCGGAGCGAGTCGTCTGCGTCGCGGTCGACGCCAGGAGGGAATTGAATCAGGGAGCAGCTTGCTGCGACCGTGGTTCAATTCCCTTCCGGCCCGCTTCTCCTGGTGCGACCCAGCCCGCGAGCGTAGCGTGAGCCCAGGGGCGGGCGGAACTGGCTGCGTGGCGGGTACGTGGACGTTACCCCGGCAATCCGTCGGCTACCGGAATCGACTCGTCAAATACGACTTTTTGCGTTCGGAGTCGCGTCTCTGGTATGCGTATCGATTGGATGGCCGTTCTGGCTGGTATCGTCACGACGATCGTCGTCGGCGCGGTCGGTGGGGCTGCGCTTCCGTTCACGGACGCGTCGCTGCCGGTCGTCGGCGCGGGGTTCAGTGGCGTCGTCGGTGGGGCGGTGGCGGGCTACTTGACGGGTGCTGACTACGGGAACGGTGCGCTCAACGGGGGGTTGTCGACGGCGCTCGGTGCGATCCTGACGGTCGCGTTGCTCGCGCTCGTCGGGCTGTTCGTGAATCCGCTCGCGAGCGTCGGCATCGTCGTGTTCGGATTGTTCTTCGTCGCCGCCGCCGCCATTCCCGGTGCGATGGGTGGGCTCGTCGGCGCGTGGGTGCAGGGTCGCACCGGCGAGCGACGGGCTGAGGAGCCGACGGCGCGCTGACGGCCCCCGGCATCCACAGCAGTCGTCTCCTTGCTCGCTCCCCCGGGCCGCCTGTGGTGACCACTTGGCCTCGGTTGGTTTCCTGAAACCCACGATTTCGGGTCGCTCGGCCCCAGTAACGAAAGGTTGAGGTTCGATGCGTCCGGAGTCGGCGGTGATGACTGACGATGGGTTCGCGGGCGGAATCGGTGATCGACGACTCGTTGCGACGGCGACGCTACTGTCGCTCCTGGCACCGGGACTAGGACACTTCTACCTAGGGCGGTGGAGTCGCGGAGCGGTCTGGGCGGCCGGGACGCTCGGCGTGTTCGTCGCAGTCGCGTCGGACGCCGTCCTCGGCGCGACCATAACCGGCGGTACTGGCCTCCTACTGGGGAGTGGGACGACCGAACTCGTCATGCTGGGTCTCGGCGCGTTCGCCGTCGGCGCGCGCGTGTTCGGTGCAGTTGACGCGTGGATCGCCGTTCGTCGACGCACTCGAGAGGGAGTCGTTCGGTGTTCGTCGTGCGAGCGCGACGTGGACGCCGACCTCTCGTTCTGTCACTACTGCCTGGACGACGAGCGGTGAACGACCAACTGGTCGAGGCCGAACTGGGGACGCGGTCGGGTGTCCGAATCAAGCGATTTCGCTGATGCGTTCGCTCCCGCACTCCGGACAGAAGCTGTAGGCGGCCTCGAGATCGCTGTCACAGAAGTCACAGCGGTACTGGACCGTGCGGTCGGGTTCGTCGGCGGTACTCCCCCCGAGAGCTCGCTTGATGGAGTCGATGACGCTCATGCTACGCTCGCATTACGACCGGAAGTGTGTTAATTGTTATCTCCACCCACTCATGGCGTGGGCGTAGGAGTCGTCGGATCAGATAGTCGAGGAGCCGCGACGAGGACGACCGGCTTCGGTCGAGCCTCGTCGACGGGTGAGACGAATCAGTCGCCGTCGGGACTGTAGTTCGGCGCCTCGTCCGTGATTACGACGTCGTGTGCGTGACTCTCCGCCTGACCGGCCGAGGACACGCGAACGAACTCCGAGCGTTCCTTGAACGCCGGGATCGTCTCCGCGCCGACGTACCCCATCCCGGACTGCATGCCGCCGGCGAGCTGGTGGAGTTCGTCCCGGAGCGGGCCCTTGTACGGCGTCGCCGCCTCCACGCCCTCGGGGACGTAGTCCTCCTCCTGCTCGGGCTCCTCCTTGAGATAGCGGTTCTCGTCGTCGCCGGACTGCATCGCGCCGACGCTCCCCATCCCGCGGTACTGTTTGTACTTCTTCCCGTTCATCTTCACGACCCGACCCGGGGCCTCGAGCGTCCCCGCGAAGTACGACCCGAGCATGACCGCGTCCGCGCCCGCCGCGATCGCCTTGATCGCATCGCCGGAGTACCGGATGCCGCCGTCAGCGATCACGGGCACGTCGTGCTCGCTCGCGACGTCCGCGACCTGGGCGACCGCCGTGATCTGGGGCATCCCCGCCCCCGAGACGACGCGCGTCGTACAGATCGAACCCGGGCCGATGCCGACCTTCAGGCCGTCCGCGAACCCGACGAGGTCCTCGGCCGCCTCGCGCGTCCCGACGTTCCCGACGACGACGTCCGCGTCCACGGAGGCCTTGATGTCGCGCGCGCCGTCGACGACGTTCAGGTTGTGCGCGTGCGCGCAATCGATGAAGATCACGTCGACGTCTGCATCGTCGACGGCCTGCGCGCGCTCGGTCTCGAACGGCCCGACGGCCGCGCCGACGCGGAGACGACCCTCGTCGTCGCGCGCCGCGTTGTCGTACTCGCGACGCTGGAGGATGCCCTGCATTGTCAGCAGCCCGACGAGACGCTCGTCCCCGTCGACGATGGGGACGCGCTCAATTTTGTGCTCGTACATCAACTCGAGTGCTTCGCGCGCACTCGTGTCCTCGCTAGCTGTGACGACTTCCTCGGTCATCGCTTCGGCGACCTCGTCCTGCTCGCCGACTTCGAGGTACGGCCGGATGTCCGTCCCGGAGATGATGCCCAGGACTTCGTCGTCGTCGTTCACGACGGGCGCGCCGTTCACGCCCTCGCGAGCCATCATCTCGTCGACCTCCTGCACGGTCTGCTCGGGGCGTGCCGTGACGACGTCGCGGATGATGAGTTCGTCCGCGCGCTTTACCCTCTCGACGTGCCGTGCCATCTCCTCGACGTCGAGGTTCCGGTGGACGACGCCCAGGCCGCCGTGACGCGCCATCGCGATAGCGAGGTCCGCCTCCGTCACCGTGTCCATCGCCGCCGAGAGCACGGGGACCGGCAGCTGGACGTTCTTCGAGACCTTCGACGTCAGGTCCGCCTCGTCGGGTTCGACGCGACTCTCCTTGGGTCGAAGGAGGACGTCGTCGAACGTCAAGGCCTCTGGTACGCGCAGTTTCTCCGAGAATGTGCCGCCGTCGGGAACGTCGTTCGCCATGTAAACCGTCCGGTCGGCCCGAACTAAAGGTTTGCGAGACGCGAGCCCCCATGGAACGAAGTCCCACGGGCCTGTCAGATGGTCGCGGATAGAACTGGCCGCGCCGTCGAGTGCGCGCGACCCGCGTCGCGTCCGCGATCGACTTCGCGGTCGCCTCCCCACCCCCGCAGAACCCGGTTCTGCTAATGATTCTACGGAAGAAAACGTGAATGGGATACGCACCCAAGCCAAGGTATATAAAGCCTCCAAACGTCTCGTTGGAGTTTGCGGGCATGCCTCACACAACGCTTAATGCCAGCACCCCATTGTGTGTCGTGTATGCTGGCTACGAACTTCGCCGCATCGGGCATCGCCGGGCAACTGTCGAACGACTCGACTGCCCAGTTTACAATCCCGATGCAGCTCGTAGCCAAAGCCCTCCCGTTCGGATTCCCGCGAGCACTCACCGCCGACGCCGCCGTCACTCGCTCGCAATCCACCCGCTCGGGCATGGGTGACGCCCCGTACGAACATCGATGAGCACGTCCAGGCACCCCATCGCACTCCGCCTGGAGAACGCCGTCGGTGGCGACGCGAAACTCCTCGCCACCGTCATGGCGCTCCCGCTGCTGGACGGCATCTTCCCCGCGCTCGTCCTCGCCGGCGCACTCGAGGAGACCGCCGGCCCGTTCCCCGTCGTCGGCGCCATCCCGATCGGCGTCGTCCAGGTCGGCCTCCTCGTCTTCGGCGGGAGCGCGACCGTCGCGGTCGTCCTCGCCGAGATGGACGGTACCCGCATGGAACGCGTCCGCACCATCCTCCTCGTCGGCGGCGTCCTGACCGCCGGCGCCGCGCTCGAAGCAGCGATCGCGCCGACGCTCGCGAGCGTCCTCACGCTCCACGTCTTCGAGCGGTTCGCGGCGCTCGTCATCGTCGCCATCGCCGCGAAGACCGCGAGCGCTCGCATCGGCGAGTACCTCCCCCGCCCCGGCGTCATCGTCGGCGCGGGCCTCATCGCGAGCCTCGACCTCTCGAACCCGACGCTCGAGCCCGTCGCGAACACCGAACTGATCTGGCTCGCCGCCGGCAGCGCCATCGCCGGGACCGCGTTCGCGCTCCTCACCGCGCTCCTCGCGCCGCACCTCCGCGCGCGGATGGCTATCGACCGCTTCCGGTTCGGGAGCGCCGTCGCCCTCGGCCTGCTCGCGCTGTCCATCCTGCAGCTCCCCGTCGGCTCCGCGCCGCTGCTCGTCATCGCCGTCACCGCGCTGTTCGCGTTCGAACCCGACGCCGGATCCGGCGTTCCCGACGAGCACGCTGTCGCCGCGACCGACGACGTCGTCGCCGCCACCGACGGCGGCAACCGCGAGCCCGACGCGCTCGGCGACGCCGTCCACGACCCACCGACCGACGAATCGCTCGACGAACCGGCCGTCGACGAACCGCTCGACGACGTGGCCGAACGCGAAGCCGGCGAGCACGAAGCGGACCACGCCGACGAGGCCGCCGAGACCAGTGGAGACGACGAAGACGACTCCCCGCTCGACGTCGACCGCGAACCCTGGCTCTGAGCCAGGAATACCCTCGACGCCACAGATTCGAGCGTCGACGGCGTCGAGACGAGAACCCTTACCTTCCACGCCCCACCACCACCCAGTATGCCAGCCAACCGCGTCGTCCAGGGCCGCATGGTCACCGCCAAGAAACTCGCCGAGATCGTCGAAGACGGCGACGTCATGGAAGCCGAATCCATCGAGGACGCTGACCGCGACTGCCCGGACTGCGGCGAGAACGTCGTCAAAGTCACGTACATGCCGAGCGTCACCGAACTCGTCACCGGCTACAAGTGCCAGGAGTGCGACTGGCGCGACGCCGACCGCTCGTAACCCGAATCGAAACCCCTTTACTGGAAACCGGCTAACCAGAGAGCGCAAGGGGCTGTGGCCAAGCCAGGCATGGCGACTGACTCCAGAGGCCACGCGCCCGGGACGAAACTCCAGCTGATATACCGAGCGACCGACTGATCATCGCGTCGCGACGACGACCCTCTGGAGTTCCGAGGCGCACACACCGGAGATATCAGTCGATCGGGGGTTCAAATCCCTCCGGCCCCATACCCTTACTCCCAAACTCCAAAACCACCAGACGGCAGTGGCCCGATGTTGATATACCGCTCTGAACTACTGGTTTCACCGTCGATCTGAGTGGGTAAGGGGTACAACCCCCACGCCGTATAGCGGTCTTCTCGATACACGCTATCGGCAGTAATTGCTGCATCTTGAGGGGTGGAGTCGTTCCCGATCGATGCGTTCAGATGTTCTGGTAGATAAGAGAAAGTAGCTCGCAAGTTCCTGGTCGGCCTGCGCGGGCCCTATCTCGCACGCTCGATGTACTAAAGTACGCAATCTTATTACAGACTATAGATCCCACGTCAGGAGGACCTCCATTCTACAGTAAGAATAGAGTGATAGGGTATAAATGGGGGTCCGGTCAGGCGTCTCCAGTTGGCCGCGGAAGTGCATACTCGCGCGAAAACGAGGAGTGGCACTGGGACGTACTGTTCGCGGTGACAATCCGGCGTGGTTCTTCGGCGTTTCTCAGCGTTGGCTGACTCTGCGTGGGTTTCGCAAAGATACTCTGCAATCGTGACTTCATAAAGGCTCAAACGGCTCGATGGGCTGGTCTTGACTACGGACGAACTCCCTATCGACGACCTCCCGTGACAGAGTGCTTCATGGACGGTCGGCAAGACCTCGCAGAGTAGGACGGCGACAGTCGCTTGCTCAATGGGTGGGACGTTCTGATAGATACAGTGGGGTAATCTGGCAACGATAGGTCCCAGGGACGACTCGTCCATCGGAGTTGGGCTTGCAACATTCTTCACGGAAGGACTTGGTCTCGGACTCTGAGCGAACTTATCCGATAGTAATAGTCCTGGCTTTTGATGTAAATAGAGTCCGGGTTCTCTCCGGTCTTCTCCCTGTATGGCTCCAGTCCCTTATCGACGATAGTACCGAGCAACTGTGCGAAGAATTTTGCATTCGTACACGTTGCAGCACTCTCATGTACGAGACTATAGCGGACAATTGCCTTGACCTCCTGGTCAAGTTCGGTGAACTTTACTACTGCAGAATTCGAGTCCACAGATTCAACGGGGTCGGCCAATTCGAGCACCGCAAGCAAGTAGCCAGATTCACACTCCCTCTCCTCATGTAACCAACCTGGCGGGTCGTTCACGGTGTGACTCGGCGGAGTATCGGGAGAAAATCCCGTTGTGCACCCACCTATTATCGGCATTGCCATCCCCACGGAAAGGATAAACGAGCGACGAGATTTTCTCATGGGAAATATTGAAAGTAGATTGTAAAGTATTTTCTGCAGATTCGCAGTCGCTCTTGTTCTCCCTTATAACTATCGTTCAACTGACTAATGTGGCTGCGGTCCCAACCAATACGCAGACCTACTGAGCAGATGTTTCACTCCGAGTTAGCTGGTGAGAACCTGCCTCGATGCGGTGAGACGTTCTGGTAGGTACAGGTGACCTACGAATCGCTCAGTACAGACAAAGCACTTACCGGTAACAACCTTCAAGGCGAGTAATGCATCGTCGAAGACTACTCTCTCTTGTCGCGGGTGTACCGCTTTTTTCTGGCTGTGTAATCCCTTCGTTTCCAACGGATACTGTCCTCAATAACCGGAATCCACCATCGCGTGATGAGTTACCGACGGAATCACGACCCCCCGCTGAGCAACCGCCGGGCGCGACCGAAGACACAGTGCATTCACTCGACTATCCGACGAAGCCTACGTCGTACGATGATCAGTCGCTCCAGACATTCGTCGAATCCCATGAACGTGCCTACCGTCGCAACACCTTGCTTGCCAGGTGGGGAAGCGGACTCATCGCCCAATCCTGCTACTTCGACTGGACGGTCACACTCGAAACCGATGAACGCGCTGGCCTCGGTCGGTGCCAGTACACATACAATGAGACTTATGAATCCGGCGACGACCTCGTCACCGGTGACTCTCCAACGACCGTTGTGACGTACTACGTGGACGACTCGCTGATTGCCCGTGCAGAGAAAACCGGGGCTGCCAACGAACGTGACACACTCGACCCCGATCCGTGGGAATCGGGGGTCGTCCTCGAACCTTCCGAATGAGCGAAGACTCTGGAATATGACCGATCGAATCGTTCCATTCGCATGTCTACGTATCGGATGGTTCGATTCGGATGTGCAGAAATAAAGAGAGGTGTAGAAGACGAACGCGATGGAGTACGGAACATGTGTCACACAACATCGAGTTCACAGTTCCCTTTGCTCGAAGCGTTTCTTCTTCCAGCAGTGACCCGACTCTCCCATCCGGTCGAGGAGGTTGCGTCGATATTCCACGCGCGCCTGGTTCGTACTTCCATCGTTGTTTCGGCGCACTTGCGACATTCGTCGGGACGGTCGTACTCCATACCGCTGTTGACTACCCGACAGTGACCGTTGACAGTGAGAGGGCCAATACGAGCACCCTGCAGGACTGACTCCGAGCTGACGGGGGTACTGTGCCCGATGAGACAGTCAAGACTCATGCCGCCTCGATGAAGTTGAACACGACAACTGTGACTGCGACGACCTCCACGACGACTTCCCCTGCGCGGAGTGTTTCATCGAGGGGAGGAAAGACTTCGACGAGTAGGACGGCGACCCCTGCCCGCTCGATGTGTTGGGACGTTCTGGTCGATACAGGCGAGGTACTGCTCACTCCTGTTTCGGAGATACCTTTATAGAATCGCTGAGATTACAGGAACTATGGCATTAGATGACCTTATCGCCAAGATACTGGTTTATGGAGTACCAGTCCTCGGTATCGGAGCGGTCTTAGCTGGCATCATTATGTATATCGCGGCACCTGAGGTGGGTCAGGCAGGACGGATTTCGATGATTACGTGGGGTATCGGTTATCTATTGGTACTCCAAGGATTGACCTCGATATTCATCGGTATTAATTCCCTATCCGAGTGATAGATACGCAGGCTGTATTGAGCGATTCGCGTTTTATTTTGCTATAACAAGTCGATGTATTCCTTCCGACCTTCTCGCTCTTGCTCCTTCGTTCGGGCGTCGTAGTGCTTGTCCAAGACGGGCACAGACACATCGACACGCTCACTCAACTTTTCCTTCGGCCAGCCCCGGTTAATGTGGTAGGTTATCGAACCGCGACGGATGGGGTGAAGGGAGACGGACGATGGACAGCTCGGTGCCTGATCGACGGACTGGGCGGCGTCACAGTCGTTGATCACTCGGTCGTGAGGACAGCCGTTCGTCGGAACGCATGGACGGGTGACCGGCACGAGCGTTTTGTAGGCGCGTTGGCGAGGCACTCGGCTATTGATCGTCGTGAACAGTGGGTCGCGGCCGTACTCGTCTTCGACGTTTTCCCGTTTCCCCTCGATGTAGTCCACCAGCGTCTTTCGCACCGACTCGGAGATTGTCACGTCTCGCTCACCCGAGTTTGCGTTCTTCAACGCCGTTCCCGCTGACTTCCGATTTCGGAACTGGAGGATCGACTTGTCCCGCGTTTGTACGAAGTCGTTCTTGTCCAGAGCGAGCGCGCCGCTAATACGACAGCCCGTATGCCACAACGTGTGGAATAGAGCGTGATTCCGACTGCCGTACTCGTAGGTCTTCAGATACCGGAGTACGTCCTCGGCGTGATCAAGCCGGAGGGTGTCGTCACTCCGCGCCTGTTCGTTTGAGAGGTTTGGGACGGTCATTTTGTCGGCCAACCCCTGCTCGACCAAATCGGCGGATTCGCACCAGCGAACGAAGACGCGGAGGTGCTTCACGTTGTTATGGAGAGTGACGATCTTGATGTTCTCGCTCCGGCGCTGTTGCTTCCAGCTCTCGATGACGTACCCGGATATGTCTCCAGTTGTTTCGATCTCGTGTTCCTCGCAGAACTCGATGAAGTGTTTCGTGGGAAATCGGTATGCACGAACGGTTGAGTCCTTGACTACGCCCTTCTTGGATTCGAGGAACTGGCGTCGTGCTTGTCGAGGGCTATAATTCACGGCTGGATTTTCAGAGAGGTTAGGATCTGACATTGTGGTGTTATGTTTGACTGATACAGCCGACGACCGATAACCGACCGCGTTGGTCGCACGACCGCGTCAATCCACCAGAAGGAGCCGGTCTACGGTACGGAGGCGAGCGCAGCGATCCGGGGGTTCAACATCCCTCCGGCCCCACTTTCTGCGGCTCACATCGTTAACTACCCAAGCTTGATCCAAATTTAGTCATCACGTCCTGCGAGCAATTCACTTGTTAGTCTTGATGAGGACTGTCAAAGCATTCGGTCCTTCATCAATTACGGCCTATATGATTTTGACAGCTAACGATTAAGTGGACTGGCAAATAGCACAGTATATGTGTCTGAATCTGAACTTTCGGGTTTTTTTGACCGCTCTTCAAGCCTTTTCACGATATTGGGTGTATTTGGTGCAATATCGGTCTACTTCACTCAATTGGATGTAAACAGCCAGTGGCGACGGCTTGGAATAGTATCTTCTCTGATAATATTTGTGCTCACTTCAATTGCTGTGCAACGAAGCATTCCTCCGGAATCGAGCCATAGACAGCCATTTGACTATCTCATTAATTCTCAGCATAAACGAAGCAGTCTAATTGTATTCTACGTCGCATTTTGGGGATTAGTAGTCTCAATCTGCGCGATAGTCGTTGCCTATTCCGACACCCTGATTTTCCTACTACAGTTTGTGTTTACGATTCTCGGTGTCGGCATCGGAAGGGTTTGGTCAACCAGAAAATTCCCGGACCGGACGGTCCAAATCACAGACGACCCAGACTTTGTATACGTTGCTGCAGATATTATAGCCGGAGGTCTACAAGCAATCGCGATTGGAGGGGGTTCCCTTCTTTTGGCTTGGGAATTGGGACTCATCCCCTTCGAACAACTGGTGAATTTTCGGATTGAATCCATGTGGCTGGCAGCGTTCATTGGACTAATGTCCGGTATTATGGTCGCTGGTGGTGCTTATATTTTCAACTTCTCTATGTTGGTCGGATTTAGATTTCTCTACAGAGGTTTCCCCGAAGAGATAAGCGAGAATTTGCCACGTTTCACCATCCATAACGATATTCGAAAAACAGATAAGAAAGAGATGGAAAACTCCTCAAAGGCAACTGAAAGGGACTTTCCTTCCGATCCTATGGAAGACTCCTACTAGGCCCCTCCCAATTACCCATCAAAGGCACTTCCCACACTGGGGTGCGAGCCGGTAGCCATCGTCGATGACCAAAAACACCAAGATGTCCCTCGCTTCGAGCGCGAGAATGGGGTTCGCGAGGAACTCCGATCACTGCTCGTCGGTCATTCCTGCCCAGACAACTTGGAGGCCGCCGAAGTTAATGTTGAGTTTGAACTCGCCGTAGTCGACGTCGCAGTCTTGCGTCTAGGTGCTGTCGAATTACTGGATAGCGAGGCCGCTGCTACGGTAGGGGTCGATCACGTAGAATTCGCAGATGCCGAACTGGTCGGGAAGAGGGCGTAGTCGTGGTGACGGGGTGTAATCAGGGTCAGTACGCTGCATTGAGCAACTGAACGATTTCGTCCTGGGTTGCGTCAAGGCCGTTGGGCGCATTCTCCATGAACGAGTCGCCGAGGACGTGCTGAGCGACGGTGTCGAATTCGCTTCGATCGGGGCCGTCGACGTCGCGGAGTCTGGAAGCCAATCCGAGTGCGTCCCGGATTTGTTCGACGGCGTGGACGATGGCGTCGTCGTCCGCCGAGTCCTCTACGTCGAACGCCTCCACCAATAGTTCGCGTCCGGCGTCGACTTCTTCGAGGAGGTACGCGATGGCGTGGGGAGCGATGATGGCGTGGGCGGCGCCCTGCTGGACGTCGTACGTCCGGGTGAGTGCGTGCCCGAAAGCGTGGACGAGCGAGAGCGTGGTGCCGTCGGGCCGCGAGATCCCGTACTGTGCGAGGAGGATGCCTTCGAGGACGGGTTCGACGTCCGCGGGCGTGACGGGGTCGCTGCCGAGCGCTGGGAGGGCGTCCTGGAGGACGGCGAGCGAGCGCGTCGCGGTCGCGTCCGTGATCGGGGTCGCGTTCCGCGCGTACGTCGACTCGAGGGCCTTGTCGAAGCCGTTCATCGCGGACGCGGCGAGAATCGGTCGTGGTGTGGTCGCGACGAGCGCGGGGTCGTGGAACACCGCGTCCGGCATCAGCGCGGGATGGCCGATGCCGCCACCAGTCTTGGTCTCGACGAGTCCGCTCTCGGGACTGGCGGTGATGCCGGCGACCTGCGAGAGCTCCGCGCCCGCGAGCGTCGTCGGCACCACCGCGAGCGCCGGGAGGTCCGCCTCCGGGACCGCAATCGTCCCTGACTCCGCGAACTCGTCGCTGACGCCGTCGCGGTCGCGCTCGGTCGCGGCGAGGACGCTCGCGACCGACGCGACGTCGAGGCTACTGCCGCCGCCGAGGGCGACGAGGCCGTCCGCGTCGTGCTCGGCCATCGCGTCGACGACGTCGTACGCGGTCGCGAGTCGCTTCGCCGGCGTCGTCTCCGCGAACACGCCAGCCAGCCGGTCGCCGAGCCCCGCCGTCACGGGGTCGATCACCGCGGGCGTGTCGCCGACGGTCCGTCCGGTGACGACGAGCGCGCGCTCGACGTCGAGCGAGTCCAGTTCCGGCGCGAGGTCCGCGACCGAGTCCTCGCCGAAGCGGAGCACGCCCGGCCGGTAGTCGAACCGGAACGACCTCCCTGCGGCCGCGCGCTCAGTCATGGCTCTCCGGGAGCTCGAACGCGGGAAGCTGGGACTCGATGCGCTCGCGCTGGTCCTCGAGTCGGTCCGGGAGCGTCAGCCGACTCCCGAGTTCGTCGACGGACTCGTCGACCGCGAACCCCGGGCCGGTCGTCGCGATCTCGAAGAGGACGCCGCCGGGTTCCCGACAGTAGATCGCGTGGAAGTACTCGCGGTCGATCGGCTCGGTCGCGTTCAGTCCGATGTCGGCGTACGCCTCGCGGTACGCCTCCTGTTCGTCGACGCTCTCGGCCGCGAACGCGACGTGGTGGACGGTCCCGGCACCCATCCGGCCGCGCGAGCGGTCCGTCTCGACGAGGTCGACGATCGACGCCGGCCCGCCGGCTGCGCTCCGGTACCGGTGGCGGTCCGCGCTCGTCGAGGTGGCGCCCTCGCCGCGGGAGTCCGTGCCCGCCGAATCTGGGGCGGTCGCCTCGTGCTCGTACCCGAGAACGCCCTCGAGGACGCGCGCGGTCGCGTCGACGTCGGCGACGGCGAGCGTCACGCCGTAGAATCCGCGGAGCTGGTGCTCGACCGGAACGGGTCCGTCCGCCCACGGCGTTCCGGTCCCTTCCGCGTCCGGGTCGGCGACGAGTTCGATGCGGATGCCGTCCGGGTCGTCGAACCCGAGGACGGTCGCGCCGAAGCGCTCGGCGCGCTCGACGGCCACGTCCGCGTCGGCGAGCCGTTCGGTCCAGTACTGGACGCTGTCGTCGGGAATCAGGTACGCGACCGTCTGGGTCTGACCGGCGCCGAACTCGCCGTCGCGGCCGTCCTCGCCCCACGGGAAGAACGTGAGGTTCGTCCCCGGCGTCCCCTCGCCGTCGCCGAAGTAGAAGTGGTACGTGCCGGGGTCGTCGTGGTTCACGGTTCGCTTCACGAATCGGAGGCCGAGCGTGTCGACGTAGAACGCGGCGTTCGCCGTCGGGTCGCTCGCGATCGCCGTGACGTGATGGAGACCACTCGTATCGGGAGTCACACCCACGGGTAGGGGCCGCGGTCGCTTAGGCGTGGTGCGGACGCCGACGCCACCGAGTGACACCGACGTCACCTGGCGTCGACGCAGTCCTCTGGCGACGACGCCGGAACCTGGTGGCGCGGATGCCCGCAAACGGTTACGGGCCAGCGACCCAACGAACCCGTATGACGTGCCCATTCCTCGAGTACCGGTCCGCGTCGGGCGACCGGTCGTTCGACGTCGCTCGCGCGTACTGCACCGCAGCCTCGGCGTTCGTGCAGCCGATGCGCGCCGACATCTGCAACGACCGCTACGACCTCCAGCACGACCGGGACTGCGAGATCTACCGCGAGCACGCCGACGAAGCGACTGCTGGAAAGGCGGCTGGTGGCGCGGAGGAGCCGACCGTCGACGCAGACGAGGACGCATGACGTACGACGACTACCTCGCTGGCGAGCCGGTGATCGTGACGGCCGCGCTCACGGGGGGCGTGCACGGGAAGGAGGCGAACCCGAACCTCCCGGAGTCGCCCGACGAGATCGGGCGCGCTGCCGCGGCTGCCGAGGCGGCGGGAGCGGCGGTCGTGCACGTGCACGCTCGCGAGCCGAACGGCGAGCGGTCGTTCGCGACGGAGCGCTTCCAGGCGGTCGACGACGCGATCCGCGAGCACGCGGACGACGTCGTGATCCAGCACTCCACGGGAGGCACCGCAGCGCCCGACGACGTCCGCCATCAGCCCCTGCGGACGGATCCGCCGCCGGAGATGGCGAGTCTCGACATGGGGCCGCTGAACCGCTACGATCACCTGACGAGCGAGAACACGCGCGCGCTCGTCGACTCCCTGCTCGCGGAGATGCGGGAACGCGGCGTCAAGCCCGAACTCGAGGTCTTCAACGACGGCCACCTGAACGAGGTCCACGGCCTCCTCGAGCGCGCCGACGTCGCGGATCCGCCGTACGCGACGCTGATCTTCGGCGGCGGCACGCTCACCCCACCGCGGCCGGAGAACCTCCTGCACGCGATCAGGAACCTCCCGGAGGGCGCGACGTTCAACACGCTCGGCTTCGGCCGCCACCAACTCCCCTTCGCGACACTCGGGATCCTGCTGGGCGGACACGTCCGCGTCGGCCTGGAGGACAACGTCTACTATCGACGCGGCGAACTCGCCGAGAGCAACGCGCAACTCGTCCAGCGCGTCGTCGACGTCGCCGAGACCCTCGGTCGGCCCGTCGCGACGCCCGACCAGGCCCGCGAGATACTCGGGTTGTAGCGAGTGCACCGCGATATCAGCGGTCTATAGCTATCGCTCGCCGTCGGTTCGCGCTCGCGGTCGAGTCTGTGGGAGGCCGTCGTTGGGTTAGTTACAGATCTGGTGGAGGTCCTCGAGTTCCTCGATGATCCACGTCGGCCAGACGTTCAGTTCCCAGTTCCGCCGGTGCGGGCGGCGGATGAACGCGGAGTCCATCCCGGCGCGTTCGGCGGCGGTGATGTCGGACTCGTTGTCGCCGATGAACAGCGCCGAGTCCGCGTCGGCTTCCAGGTCGGCGAGCGCGCGCTCGAGGTAGTGGGGGTTGGGCTTCCGGCGGTCGAGGCTCTCGATCGTCGCTTCGCGCCCGTACGCTGCGCCGAATTCGACGGGGACGTCGAAGTGATCGAGGAGGAAGTCCACGGTCTCCTGCTGGTTCGAACTCACGATGCCCATCTCGACCTCGAGGTCTTGGAGGACGTGCAGGTCGTCGTAGAACGTCTTCCGGCCCGCGCGGGCCTCCTCCTGCTGCGCGAGACTCAGCCGTCGGTCGCGCGTCCGCCAGAAGATGTCGGGGTCGATGTCGTAGTGCTCGCAGACGACGCCAACCTGTTCGGGGGTGGCGCCGATCGTCATGTCGTCGACGTGGTCGGGGTCCGGGTCGGTCACATCGAACAGTCCGAACGTCTCTTCCGTGGCGTCACGGAGGACGTCGAAGCTCGTTCGACCGACGAGGACACCGTCGTTGTCGAAGACGACGGTATCGTAACTCACGTCGAAGACAACAGTCGGTGGCTTTATAAGTGTTTCACTCCGGACAGCTCGTCGCGCGAGCCACCCATCGCTCGACCCGTCCTCAGGGTGCGTCGCCGTCCGCGTCCGTCTCGTGCAGGGTCTCGTGGATGCCGAGGACGAGCGCGGGCACGACGACCATGAACAGGTGCTCCTCTATCGGGATGCCGAGCAGCATCACGCCCGTTCGCATCGGGATGGCGAACACGCCGACCTCCAGGGTGTACCAGTCCCAGACGTACGCGATCGGGTAGAGGACGACGACGGTCGTCGCAGCGCGACGAGCGGCGTCGCGGCCGGCGCGGACGAGGAGGCCAGCGGCGAGTGCGCCGAACGCGACCTCCGTCGCGAGGTACGTCCACGGCCCGAGCACCGTGATGTCCGGGAGCGCAACCCCCGCGAGCGGTCGGAAGTAGACGGCGGCGACGAGGCCGGCGAGGAAGAGGTACGCGCCGCGGACGAGGAGCATCGTCGCCAGATCCGGGGGCGCGCGAGCGGCGTAGGCGGCGACGACGACGAACGCCGGTATCGCGAGTGGCGCGCTCGCGGGCACGACGCCGTCGACGGCGAACGCGAGCACCGCGAACAATCCAGCGCCGACGAGGCCGTACGCGAACCGGCGCGCGCGCTCCCGGCCGAGGAGGACGCCGACGGTGCGCTTGTCGATGGACGCGTCGTACGCCACGTCGGTCAGGTCGTCGATCACCTTCACGCCCGTGAGCACGAGCAGGAAGACGACCGCGAACGCGAGCGCCGCCGCTTCGAACGCGCCGGTCTGGGCGTGGTTGCTGCCGACGATGACGAGTGCGATGCCGACCGGGTACCCCATCGTCGCCCCGACAGGGTTCGTGTCGAGGACGGGCGCGTGCAGGAACCCGATCACCCACGTCGGGGCGAGCACGAGCGCCGACACAGGACCGACGGTCGACCAGAGGACGACGATGCACGCGAGGAACCCGACGGCGGCCGCGACGAGTGCAAGCCGACACCCGCCGGGCGTCAGGGGGTGGTCGTCGTCCTCGCCACGGAGATGGAAGTCGACGTAGCCGTCCTTGACGTGCGCGGTGTACACCGCGAAGAACGTCGCGACTGAGACGACGACGAGCGTCGGGACCGAGAACGTCCGCGCGAGCGCCGCCCCGAACCACGCCGCGGCGATCGGTGGGAGCATGAAGACGGGATGGACCTGCGACGCGTACGCACGCAGGTCCGCGACCGGTCCCGTCCCATGTCGAGCGGCACGCATATGTTGTGTGTTAGTTCACCACGTGGATAAGGGCTAGGTTTGCGGGGACCAGGCGGCCGTCACGGTCCGGCCCGACGGGAACCGAGCGAGTCCCCGCGGACGCCCCGACCGCTGGCGCGTGACAGTCTGGCAAGCCTTTTCAGGGGGCTTCTCCAAGGGGTCTGCAATGCCTATCTCTCCGCCGATCCAGGGAAGCGACCTCGAGACGCTCCCCGACGACACCGATCTCGTCGAGGAACTCGCCTCCCGACCCGACGTCGAGACGGTGCTCCCGAAGTTCGTCGGCGACGCCGACACCGGCCGATTCGTGACCTCGTTCTTCGTCGTCAAGGGCGAGACGATGACCGTCTACGCGCGCCGCCGCGACGGCGACACCGTCGACTTCGAGCAGGTCGCCTCGGGCGAGGTCTGCGAACCCGTCGGCTGGGTCGGGACCGTCTGGAACCAGACCCTCCAGTTCGCCGGCGACGACGTCGCGACCGTCGTCGACCTCCGCGAGCGCGCCGCCTACGAGAGCCACTGGCTGTTCGCCGGCCGCGACCCCGAGGAATCCTTCGAGGACTACCGCCTGGACCCGCTCGCGCACGAACCCACCGGGTTCGTCGAGTGCGAGCACACGCCCTCCGGCGAGAACGACCCCGTCCCGAACCTCGGCATCGACGTCTCCTCGTGCAGCCAGTGCGACGCCCCCCTGTTCGTGATGGGCGGCGGCGAGGGCACGCGCTCGATGGAGGTACTGAACGCCGTCCACATCGGCGAGGCGTTCGGCGACGACGTCATCCGCGGGTTCCGCGTCGTCCCAGACGGCCCCGTCAGCCCGAAGGAGGAGGCCCTGTACGTGCTCTCGCACATGGCGAACAACGAGAACCCGTCGCTCCCGCGGTACGCACGCGGCGGGAAGCAGGCCCTCATCTTCCTCGTCGGCGACCAGATCGTCGGGTACGCGACCTGGCAGCACACGGGCCCGCACGTCACGCTCGACGGCATCTACGTCCTCCCCGATTACCGCGGCGAGGGCGGCCTCGCCGAGACCGTCGTCCAGGGGTTCTACGACGAGGTCGAGAACGACGAGTACTTCGTCGAGACGCCGAACGAGGCCTGCGAGCGCGCGCTCGCTCGCGCCGGCCACCTCGACACCGGCGTCGCCACGCCCGTCGCGACGCTCGCCTGCCGGGACACGACCGACGCGTCCGAACCGGGCGCGATCTACAACGACCCCCGACCGCGCCAGTTCAACCCCGTCCAGTGACTCGACACTGACCGATTCCACCACCTGGACTCTCGCATGCCTCGACTCCCGCTCTTGCCACGGTTCGTTCGCGTCGGCGCGCTCCTCGCGACGCTCGCCGTCGTCGTCTACTTCTCGCTGCTCGACGCGCCCACAACTGGCGCGCCAGTCGGCCCCTGGTACGACAAGCAACTGCACTTCGCGGCGTACGCCGCGGTGACGGTCGCCGCCGTCGGTGCGACCGCCGAAGCCCGCCATCGACCTCGCGAGCGAGTGCTCGGCGTCGTCGCGTTCGCGGTCGCGTTCGGCGTCGCCATCGAACTCGCGCAGTGGCCGCTCGCCGGCCGCTACGCCTCCTGGGGCGACGTCCTCGCGAACGCCGTCGGGACGCTCGTCGGGACCGCCGCGTTCTGGATCGAGGCCCGCCTCGGGTACGCGACCAACCTCGGCGAGGCCTGGACCGACTGAGGGAGCGCGGGCTCCGGCAGACTACAGCGGGACGCGTTCGCCGACGTCCTGGTCGCGAGCGCGCTCGTCCACCCACGCCGCCGTCGCGGCGTCCAGCACCGCCGAACCCACGCTCTCGACGACGACGAGTTCGTCCGACGCCACCCCTGGGTCGTCGAACGAGTCCGCGAACGGCCGGAGTTCTTCGATGGACCGCCGTCCGGCGAGGTCGCCGGTCTCGACCGCCTCTTCGGGCACGTCCGCGTACAGTCGACTCGCGCGTTCGACGGTCGCGGCGTCGAGCTCGCACATCGCTTCGGTGTACGCGCCGACGGCGACGACCACGACGCCGTCCGGGCAGTCCGCGGCGTCGAACACGGGCTCTGTGCTCGTCGTCGCCGTCACGACCGCGTTCGCACCGTCGAGCGCGTCCGCGGGCGTGCTCGCCGCGCGGACGTCCGCGTCGAGCAGGTCTGCGAGGTCGCTCGCGCAGGCCGTCTTCGAGTCGCTCGGCGAGTACACCGCGACGGACGCGAGGTCGGTCGCGGCCGCGACCGCCCGGGTCTGCCAGCGCGCCTGCGTCCCCGCACCGAACACCGCCAGATGAGCTGGCGACTCCCCGAGGTGCGCGACCGCCAGCCCGCCGATGCAGCCCGTTCGCGCGTTCGTGATCGTCGTTCCCCCGAGCAGCGACTCGGGACGGCCAGTCGCCGCATCGGTCAACAGGACCTGCGCGTGCACCGTCGGCAACCCGTGGTCGGGGTTCTCCTCGTGGACGCTCGCGAGCTTCGTCGCGTACCGCTCGGCGCCGTGAACGTACGCCGGCATCGCGAGCCCCGTCCCGAGCGCGCGCCCGGGGTCGGCGTCGTCGAGGCCCGTTCCGACCGGGAAGTGCGGTCGCTCCGGTCGCTCGACCGCACCGGCGCGCTGCGCGCGGAACGCGTCGGCGACGACCGGGAGGAGCGCCTCGAGGTCTAGCAGGTCGGCGACGGCGGCGTCCGATATGACGCGAACCATACGTCGACGATGCGATGAACGACGTTAACGGTTCTGTAGCGCCGGGCTACCGGAGTGGTCGCGTGAAGGTTTAACTCGGCACCGGTCCGTCCATCTGGCATGAGAGTGGTCGTGATCGGCGGCGGCATCGTGGGGCTCGCATCGGCGCACGCGCTCGCGACCCGGGGCGCGGACGTCGTCGTCTGCGAGAAGCATTCGCTGGGCGCCGGCAGCACGGAGCGGTCCGCTGGCGGGATCCGAACGCAGTTCTCGACCGCGGTGAACGTCCGGCTCTCCATGGAGAGCATCCGCGTCTGGGAGTCCTTCGAGGACGAGTTCGGCGTCGACATCGCGTACCGGCGCGCCGGCTACCTGTTCCTCGCGCGCGACGACGAGACCGCGGCCGCCTTCGAGGCGAACGTCGAGATGCAGAACCGACTCGGCGCGGCGAGCGAGCTGCTCTCGCCCGACGCCGCCCGCGAGCACTGCCCGGGTCTCGACGCCGACGAGTTCGTCGCCGCCACGTTCTGTCCGACCGACGGGTTCGCCGACCCATACCTCGCCCTCCAGGGGTACGCGCAGGCGTGCCGGGACGTCGGCGTCGACGTCCGCACGCACACGCCCGTCGAGGCCATCCATCGCGAAGGCGACGGCACGGCCGACGGAGCGGACGACGACGCTGGCCGGGTCGTCGGCGTGGAGACCCTCGACGGCCGAATCGACGCGGACGCGGTCGTCAATGCTGCCGGCCCCTGGGCCCAGCGGGTGAACGACCTCGCGGGCGTCGACCTACCCGTCTCCCCGAGGCGCCGCCAGGTCGCCGTCGTCGACCCGGAGACGCCCGTCCCCGCCGACGTCCCGCTGACGATCGACCTCGACACGGGCGTCTACTTCCGACCGGAACGCGACGGCGCGGCCATCGTCGGCGGGCACTTCGCGACCGAGGATCCGCCCGCTGACCCCGACCGGTTCTCGACGACCGCCGACACCGACTGGACCGTCACCGCCGTCGAGCGCGCCGCCGACTGCGCGAACTACTTCGGTCCCGAAACCCGCATCAAGCGCGGCTGGGCGGGCCTCTACGCCGTCACGCCCGACCATCATCCGATCGTCGACGAACCCGCGCCCGGGTTCGTGACGGCGGTCGGGTTCTCCGGGCACGGCTTCCAGCACGCCCCCGCGACGGGCCGCCTCGTCGCCGACATCGTCCACGACGGCGCCCCCGGCCTCGAAGACGCCGACGCCCTCGCTGCCGACCGCTTCCACGGCGACGACCACACCGTCGAGGAACGCAACGTCGCCTGAGCGCCTCCCGCACCGACCTCGGGGCCACCAGCAGCGAGGATCCCTCGGTCGCGCTCGCCGTCGGTCGACCGACTGCAGCGGTTGGAAACGCGGCCAGTAGGAGAGGCGGGCGTCTCGGACCAGCGGTCGCGCGACGACCCCGGAGACGGTCAGTCGTCGTCGACCCCGGTAGATGGTCAGTCGTCGTCGACCCCGGAGACGGTCAGTCGTCGTCGACCCCGGAGACGGTCAGTTGTCGTCGACCCCGGAGACGGTCAGTCGGCGTCGACGCGGGGTTCGGGAATCGAGGTCGTGAGTCGGTCCTCGGGGACGAGCATGAGGAGTTCGCCGTCGCCGGTGTCGACGAGCTCCTGGTCGGTGTCGGTCCGCCAGAGGCACGACCGCCACGGGCCCTCTTCGAGGTTCTCGACGACCTCCGAGGGCGTGTACCGGCGGCCGTTGGAACCGACGTAGATCGTCATGACTCGGCGAGGACCCGCTCCGGTACGTCGAGCGACGCCTCGAGGGCGTCCAGGCGGGCTTCGACAGAGACGACGCGTCCGTCGTCGACGTGGGGCGTGACCCGCGCGACGTCGTCGACGGCGTCGTACTCGACGAGCGTGACCGTCGGGAACGTGAGGACGCGTCGCGCTTCCTCGAAGCCAATCGAGCACTCCTCGGAGATGGGGAGGTACGGGCCGAGGTCGACGCCCGTCGAGACGGCCCACTCCCTGGCGTCCATCACCGTCTCTCTGAGTGCGCTCCCGCCCGGGCTGTCCGCGGCGACGCCCGAGAGCGACAGGCGGTCGGGGACCATTCGCGTGCGGACGTCCGCGAACGCATCGACCGAAGTCGTCCGCTCGCGAAGTCGCTCCTGTCGGTCGCCGCCGCCCCCCGGGACGTCGGCTCGCATCCACAGTTCGGCCGTCCGTCCACCGTCGTCCGCTGGTGTCTGGCGCGTCACGTTCGTCTGAGAGAGCGGAGACCATCAAAAACGTTCCTACCGTTGAGAACGTTCGCATCACAGACAGGCGTAGCCTATCGTGCCAGTACGATGCGATTACTACCCATCCATAGATTCCATACGACCGCTGGCCCCCCGCCGTGGTCCAGGGATATTGGCCGACTGTCACGGTAGGCATCGCTGTCGTTACAGTTCATGTAGAATTCGCACGATCCGCCAGGCAGTTCCGTGTGAGAGAAAGACAAGCAAACCCTCGCGCCGTTCACGTCTTCGACTGTTCGGCGAGTCGAGAGCGACGAGAATCGGCGGTCTCAGTCGTCGGCCGGCGCGGGGCCGTCGTCGTTCACGGTGCCTCGCTCCCAGACGTTCGTGACCGATTCGCCGTTCGGTGGCGTGTGGGAGACGTCCTTCATCGAATCGCTGTTGCGGTCTGCCATCGTGCAACTCAGTAGCACATCTCCCGTACTTAACGCTGTCGGGGGGATAATTATAACAAACTGTACCACTGGCATGACCTAATATACCTATTATATCTCGAGGAGGTCGGGGATGCGGTGGAGCGAGTCCAGGTCGTACGTCGGCACCGGATCCGGTTCGAGCGTGCGATTGTGTTCGCGGCGGACGAGCGCCGAGTCGACGCCCGCCGCCACCGCCGCCCGCACGTCCGACGCTTTGTCGCCGACGTACAGCGCCGACGACGCACCGAGGTCCGCGAGCGCGCGTTCCAGGTAGTGCGGTTCGGGCTTCTTCCGACGGACGCTCTCCATCGTCGGCTCCCGCCCGTACCACGTCTCGAAGTGCCCGTGGAGGTCGTGCGCCTCGAACAGGTGATCGATGGTCGCGTTCTGGTTGTTCGACACCACGCCGAGCGGCACGTCCAGTTCGTCGAGGACGGAGACGTCGTCGTACGTCGGCTTCCGTCCTGCCTCCGTCTCCCGGCACTGGAACGTACTGAACTGTTCGTCGCGCTCCCGCCAGAACGCGTCGACGTCCAGCCCGTGCCGGTCGCACGTCTCCGCCACCCACGTCGGATCGACGCCCGCCACCATGTCGTCGAGCGTCTCTTCGCTCGCGTCAACGCTGAACGACTCGAACGCGGCCCGCGCGGCCTCCCGGAGTACGTCCCGGTCCGTTCGCTCGGTCAACACCCCGTCGTTGTCGAACACGACTGCGTCGTACACGCCCGACCCAACGGCCGCCAGCACTTCACCGTTTCCGCCCCGCGCCCGACCAGGGTCCCCCGGCGAACGGTCCCCGGACCGAGCCCGCTCGCTCGACGCGGCGTTCCCGTCCTCGACGACAGAACACATTACGGAGGCGCTCGAACCACGAGTTATGGAGCACGTCCCCGTCGGCGACGACGACGTCCCCGCCATCGGCCTCGGCACCTGGAAGCTCACCGGACAGACTGCGTACGGCACCCTCAAGACCGCACTCTCCCTCGGGTATCGACACGTCGACACCGCGCAAGCCTACGAGAACGAACGCCACGTCGGGAACGCGATCGCGGACGGCGACGTCGACCGCGACGACGTCTTCCTCACCACGAAGGTCCGCCCCGACCGCTACGAACCCGGCGACCTAGCGGCTTCCGTCCGCGAAAGTCTCGACCGCCTCGACACCGACTACGTCGACCTCCTCCTGCTGCACTGGCCGAACCCGCTCAGCGACCTCGACGCCACCCTCCGCGCGATGGCCGACCTCGTCGACGACGGGGCCGTTTCCCACGTCGGCGTCTCGAACTTCAGCCGCCGCCAGCTCGAGAAGGCGATCGCGCGCAGTCCCGTCCCGATCGCCACCAACCAAGTGCAGTTCCACCCATTCAAGCCACAGCGCGAGCTCCTGCGCTTCTGCCAGGACAACGACGTGATGCTGACCGCGTACAGCCCGCTCGCGCACGGGGCCGTCCTCGACGACGACCTCCTCTGGGCGATCGGCCGCCAGTACGACAAGACGCCCGCACAGGTCGCACTCCGCTGGGCGACACAGCACCGCGGGGTCTGCGCCGTCCCGAAGTCCCAGTCCCGCGAGCACCTCGCACAGAACCTCGACGTCTTCGACTTCGCACTCGACGCCGACGAGATGGAACGCATCGCCCGGCCCTCCGGCCTGAAGACCGCCGAGACGATGCTCCGGGGCATGCTCGGATGACGGCCACCCCCGCCGGAGTTCGACGCCGAAGGCACGATTTCACTTTCACTCCGGACCCGGAGGATTCGAGACGGTCGAGCCCGAACGGCCCATAGACCCACTCGTGCCAGACGACGTGACGCGACTGCCGGGCGCCGGCCCGGTCGAGAACGGTCCGCCCGACCAGATCGTCCTCCACGTCGACATGGACTGCTTCTACGCCGCCTGCGAGCGCCTCCGCGAGCCCGCTCTCGCGGGCGAACCCGTCGTCGTCGGGATGGGGTACGAGCCCGGCGACGACACCGGCGCGGTCGCGACGGCGAGCTACGAGGCCCGCGAGTTCGGCGTCGACTCCGCGATGGCGATCACGACCGCGCTCGAGCGCCTCCCGCGCCGGCAGGACGCGGACCCCGACGACCCCGACGTGCCCGACCCCGACGAGACCGGGCTCTATCGACCAGTCGACCTCGACCACTACCAGGCGGTCGGCGCGCAGGTCAAAGAGATCCTCCACGAGTGCGCGGACGTCGTCCGCGAGGTCAGCATCGACGAGGCGTACCTCGACGTCACCGACCGGACGAACTGGGACGTCGTCGAGGGGTTCGCGCGCCACGTCAAGCAGCGCGTTGCCCGCGAGGTCGGTGTCACCGCGAGCGTCGGCGTGGCGCCGACGATGAGCGCCGCGAAGGTCGCGAGCGACCACGACAAGCCCGACGGGCTCGTCGTCGTCCAGCCCGACGACCTCCGCGAGTTCCTCGCGCCGCTCGACGTCGAGGACGTTCACGGCGTCGGCCCGGTGACTGCGCGCGCGCTCGGCTCGGAGAGCATCGAGACCGCGGGCGACCTCGCCGCGGCCGACCGGGACGCGCTCGTCGAGCGGTTCGGGGAACGCGGCGGCGAACTCCACGACCGCGCTCGCGGGCACGACCACCGCGCGGTTACGCCCAGGGGCGACCCGAAGTCGTTCTCGCGGGAGTCCGCGTTCGGTTCGCCGGTCACGGACGCGACCCCGAAGCGCGAGCAGATTCGGACGCTCGCCGAGGCCGTCGCCGCCCGCGCCTCTCGCGAGGGCGCGCTCTACCGGACCATCGGCGTGAAGGCCGTCGAGCCGCCGTACGACGTGAACACGCGCGAACGCTCGCTCCCCGGCCCCGTCGACGACCCCGACCTCGTCGAATCCGCCGCGCTCGACCTCTTCGCGGAGTTCGAGGACGTGCCCGTGCGGAAGGTCGGCGTCCGCGTCGCGAACCTCGCGTTCACCGACCGCGACCAGCCCTCGCTCGACTCCTTCGGCGGCGACGCCGACGGAACCACCAGCGACGCGGACGCGAACGACGACGACGACGTCGACGGTGCTGACGCGAACGGCGATGACGACGCCGACGGTGCTGACCTGAAGGACGACGACGACGCCGACGGCGTCGACGTGACGCTCGGGGACTTCGAGCGCGTGCAAACCGACGACGAATCAGCGGACGGACACGAGAGCGCGCGCGAGGACGACGAAGTCACTGGCGAGTCGGAGTCCCAGACGGACGCGAGCCACAAGACAGATACCCTCCCGCCTGGCCAGCGTTCCTTGAGGGACTTCTAGCCCAACACCAAGCATTGCAAATATAAACCCCGCACTCGTTCCCGATACCAACACCCCCCACCTCCATGACCGACGACTTCGACTTCTACGACCTCCTCGAGATCGACGCGGACGCGGACCAGGAGGAGGTCAAGGACGCGTTCCGGACGAAGGTCCGGGAGTACCATCCCGACCTCAACGACGACCCGGACGCGCCCGCGCAGTTCACGGCGGTGAAGAAGGGCTACGAGATCCTCAAGGACCCCTCCGAGCGACAGGCGTACGATCGGCTCGGACACAAGGACTACGTGGCAAAGCGCACGTCGGGCATCCCGGACCCGAGCGCGTGGCGGACGGACGACGACGCCCGAGCCAGTAGCGGCAGTCGGTCGACGACCGCCAACGGTGGCGCTACGACCGGTTCCGGGTCGTCGACGTCGCGATCGACGAGTTCAGCCTCGCGTTCCTCGACGAGTTCGTCGAGCTCCTCGAGTTCGTCGGGGTCGTCGGGTTCGTCGAGTTCGTCGTCGAACCGCCGGTCGTCCGGGAGTTCCTCGTCCTCGTCGAACCGTCGGTCGTCGCGCAGGTCTTCGTCGTCGGACGCCTCGGGGAGCGGGTCCTCGAACCGGACGCGTCGGTCGTCGTCCACGTCGAGTTCGTCGTCGAACGGCGGGACGTCGAACCGTCGTGCGACCGCGAGTTCGGCGACGGGAGCCGGTCCCGCCGGTGCGAGCGCGGCCGGGACGTCCGGGTCGTCGACGCCGTCGGGGTCGGCGACTCCGTCTGGGTCGTCGACGAGCACGGACTCGACGATCGGAACGGGCTCGGAGTCGACCGAGTCCTCGTGGACGGACAACGCGCTGTTCGAGTGGTGGCGCGGCCTCCAGCTCGGGTGGCCGCTCATGCTGACCGCGACGCTCCTGTTCGTCGCCGGTGCCGCCCACTGGGCGTACGCGAACCTGGGCGCGTTCCGGTCGGTGGCCAGCGCGGTCGCGTCGGCGGGCACGGACACCGCCGCGCTCAGGGACGCGCTCGTCGCGCGCCGGGGCGTGCCGACGCTGTACGAGTTCGTCCGCGGCACCGAGCTCGTCGACCCCATGCTACCGACGCTCCAGTGGTACGGCGCGCTCGCCGGGAGCGTTGGTGTCGTCGTCCTCGCGTTCGGCCTCTACCGCGCCGTCTGGACGACGCATCCGTTCAAGTGGGTGACGATGAACGAGACGCTCGGCGTCGGCGCCGTCGCCGCGGCCGCGGCGGCCGTCTACGGCGGGCCGCTGCTCGCGGGCGCCGTCGTCCTCCCGTTCGTCTTCGCGGTCATCGTCAGGCACACGCGCGCGGCGTACAAGTTCAAGCCGACGTACGGGTACGTCCTCGGCGTGAGCGTCCCGCTCGCGACGCTCGGCGCGGAATACGTCCGGCCGTCGCCGCCGCTGGCCGTGGACCTCGCGGCCGTCGTCGTTCCCGTTCTCACCGTGCTCGTCCTCCTGTTCAGCGCGTTCGTCCGCCCGAAGCTCTTCGGGTGAAGAGGCCGTCGAGGAGTCGATTCAGCCGACGAGCGTCGCGACGCCCTTCGTCTGCCGATAGTCGCGGTGCCTGATGGCGTCCAGTCGGTCGACGAGCGCACGCCCGTCGCCGTCGGTCCACTCGGCGGGCTCGCGGACCGGCACGACGAGGAAGCCACGTCCGCGAATCTCGGTCGCGTGCAGCGCCGCGTCGTCGACGTCGGGGCCGACCTTTCGTCGCTGCGTCGTGTACTCGCGGAGGACGTGGTCGATCGCGCGCTCGCCGACCGGGAGGAGGATGTGCGCGTTGATCGCGCGCAGCTCGGTATCGAAGTACCGCTCCAGGTCCGCGTACGCGGCGGGACTCGGGTCCCGCGGCCGCCGACCCATGAACAGGTAGCTCAGATAGCAGTTCCGCATGGTCGGGTCCGGGGCGTCGTCCACGGCGACGAACTCGGTGTCGCGGAGGACGTCGAGCAGTCGCTCGCCCGCGACCGACCCCGTGAACGGGACGCCCGTCTCGTCGCCGCCGTGGACCGCCGGCCGGTCGCCGACGACGTGGAAGTCCGCGTTCGCGTCCCCGTACCCGTAGACCGCCGCCGGGTCGTCGTCGCCCGCGAACCGGTCGGGGACCACCAGCCCGAACGGATTCCGGACCCTGTCCGTGACGTTTCGCACGCCACAGCGTAGGCGACGACCCGGCAAAACGTTCGCGGTCGCGCCACCGCTCGTCACCGACCGCACGACCCGAAGCCGACGGAGAGGGCTGGTTTCTTGTGCCGTCCCCGCGACGCGTCGAGCATGACAGACGACGTCCCGGCGATGACTCGATTCCCCGTTCCGGACCGCGACGACCTCCCCGAGGACCTCCAGGAGCGGATGACCGACGAGGAGGAGGAGGCGGGCTTTCTCGCGAACGTCTTCGCGGCGTTCGCGTACCGGCCCTCGCACTTCCGCGCGTTCTTCGCGTACTACGACGCACTCACCGAGCACACCGAACTGGAGCGCGAGGAGATCGAGATGATCGTCGTCGCGGTCTCGGGCGCGAACGACTGCTACTACTGCAACGTCGCCCACGGCGCGCTGGTCCGCATCTACGCGGACGCGCCGCTGCTCGCCGACCAGCTCGCCTCGAACCACCGGATCGCGGACGTGAACGACGCCCATCGGGCGATGCTCGACTTCGCGGTGAAGCTCACGGAGGACCCCGCGACCGTCGAGGAGGAAGACGTCGAGGCCCTCGAGGACCACGGGTTCTCGCGACGTGCGGTATGGGACGTCGGGAGCGTCGCCGCGTTCTTCAACCTCTCGAACCGGATGGCGCACCTCGCGGACATGCGGCCGAACGCGGAGTTCCACGCGCTGGGTCGATGACCGCCTCGACGATACTGTCTGCTACCTGGTAGAACGTCTCGTCGACGGCGTTCGGTGTCCGCTCATCGGTATCTGCCCAGTTCTGGGGCAAGGACCGGAACCGCTAGGCTGCGTCGACTGGGATCCACCCCCACGAATATTTACGAGGGGCTCGTTTTTCAAACTATGTCGAAACTTGTATAGCCGAAAACCATATCGTATTCAGACATGCGCGACTTGGACGACACCGACCTCGACATCCTCCGACTGCTCGTCGAGGACGCCCGCCGCCCGTACAGCGAGATCGCGGACCGCGTGAACGTCTCCCCGCCGACGGTCTCCGACCGCGTCGAACGGCTCGCGGACCTCGGCGTCATCAACCGGTTCACGATCGACATCGACCGGTCGTTGATCTCTCGTGGCATCCCCGTGCTCGTCGAACTCGACCTGGCGCCGGACGCCGACGACCGCGTCGCGAAGCGGCTCGCGGACGCCGAACCGGTCGAGCACGTCTACCGAACCGCCGAGAACCGCATCGTCGCGAACGCGACGGTCCCTGCGGGCGACGTCCGGAAGACGCTCCGCCGGATCGTCGACATGGAACTCGTCGAGGACGTCGACGTCAGTCTGCTCGAGGAGTACACGTGGGATCCCCAGGTCGCGGACGGCGAACTCAGCCTCTCCTGCGTCGAGTGCGGGGACGCCGTGTCCCACGAGGGCGTGACGACGCAGTTCGAGGGCGACCTGTTCCACTTCTGTGGCGACGACTGCCACGCGACGTTCGAGGACCGGTACAGCGGACTCCCGAACCAGACGTGACGACTCCCTCGCACTGAAGCGCGAGACTTCCCGACAGCCCTCCACCGATACCCTCCACGATTCCGGACTGCTCCAGCGACTCGCTCGCCGCATTCCGCTGGACTCGCGGGCGCTCCGCGCGACCAAAACTGTTCTAACCCCGGCACGTGGAGTGTGGGCCATGAGCACGACACTGCGCGTGACTGGTATGACCTGCGACGGCTGCGAGGACATCGTGGAGACCGCACTGGAGATGGCGGACGGCGTCGACACCGCGACTGCGGACCAGGAGGCTCAGGAGGCCACCGTCGAGGGCGACGCGAGCGTCGAGACGCTCATCGAGAAGGTTCGGCTCGCTGGATACGAGGCCGAGGCCGCCTGAGACGCCGGTCGTCGCCGCTGGCGCACGTCGCCGGGTTTACGTCATCGACCGCGTAGGTTCGACCATGAGCGAGAAGGGCGACGACGAGTCGAGGGCGCTTGGACGACGAACGGTGCTCGGGACGGCCGCGGCGCTCGGTGCGGCGTCGCTCGCGGGCTGCTTCGCCGGTGACGACGACGGGGAGGGCACAACCGCCGACTCGAACGCGGTCGTGGTCGGGCCGGGCAGCGAGTACTCGTACGCGCCCGAGGAGGTGACGACGTCCGTGGAGGAAACGATCACGTGGACGTGGGACTCCCCGAACCACAACGTCGTCGTGCGAAGTCAGCCCGAGGGCGCGGGCTGGGAGGGGACCGACGGCGACGCGAGCACGACCTACGGCGAGGACCACGTCTACGAGTACGCGTTCGAGATGCCCGGAACGTACGAGTACTACTGTCAGCCCCACGAGGGCCTCGGGATGGTCGGGACGGTCGTCGTCGAAGAGTGACGGTCGGTGGGGGCCGGATTCGACTCCCGTGAGGGGAGTGGGTTCACACTCAGAGGTCGACGCGGTTCAGGTACCAGAGCGCGACGTAGGCGACGCCGCCGATCGCGAACAGGACGACGGGGATGACGAACGGACCGAGGACGTCGTAGGCGGCGTCGAGCACACCCGAGGCTGCGGCCCGGAGGTCCTTCTATCGTTCGGCGTCCCCGCCATCGGCGACGGGAGCGTCCGCGGTCGCCGAGTCCCGTGAGTCCGGTGCGCTCGACGCGGCAGCGGTCGGTCGCACGTGGACGTCGCGCTGCGGGAACGGAATCTCGACGTTCGCGTCGTTCATCGCGTCGTACAGCCCCTTGTTGAGGCGGTGGATCGCCTTCGCGCGCTTCACGGGCGTACTCACCCAACAGAGGAGTTCGTACTCCAGAGCGGAGTCGCCGAACTCGCGGAGGCGCATCCGGGGCTTCGGCGAGTCGAGCGTGAGCGACTCGTCGAGCGCGACGTCGACGGCGAGGTCTTCGAACGCGTCCAGGTCCGTGCCGTAGGCGACACCGAGGGGGACGCGGATGCGGCGACGGCGCTGTGGCGCGGACTCGTTCGTGATGCTCGCGGAGTTCAACACGGAGTTCGGGACGGTGACCATCACCTCGTCGCGCGTCAGGAGCGTCGTCGACCGGATGCCGACGCGGACGACCGTCCCGGCGTCGCCCGTGTCGAGCACGATGTAGTCGCCGATCTTGTACGTGTCGTCGAAGTACAGCGCGAGCCCACCGAAGAAGTTCGCGACGGTGTCCTTCGCCGCGAACCCGACGGCGATGCCGGCGATGCCGGCCGCCCCAAGCAGGGGCGTGATGGCGATCCCCCAGATGGTGAGGACGAGGAACCCGGCGCCGAGGAGGACGACGAGCGTCCAGACGTTCGAGAATATCGGGGCGAAGTCGTACTTCCCGGTCTTGTCGACTTCCTCGACGCTCCGGTTGACGATGCTGTTGAGCGCGTACGCCCAGACGAGGACGATGACGGAGGCGACGGGTTGCTGGAAGAACGCGGCGAGTTCGTCCTCGGCGACGACCGTTGGACCGGTCGTCTGGACCTGCGTGAGGACGTAGACGCCGCCGAGGGCGGCGGTGACGACGAGCGGCCACCTGAGTTCGGCGAGGACGATGTCGTCGAACGCGCTCCCCGTGGACTTCACGAACCGGCGGGCGAGGCGGAGGACGACGAACTCGAGGACGAGCGCGGCGGCCAGGGAGACGACGAGAACGAGGATCGTGCGTTCGACGAGCCCGTACCCGGCGAGGGACTCGAGGAGCGCGTCGAGGAGCGAGAGCGTCATGCGGTCCGTACGTCGTCACCGAGCATAGCCGTTTACAGTTCGTGGTCGGTTCGTGCCCGCATCCAGTCCGTCTACTGGCGCCGGCGTGCGTCGTCGGCTGCGTCGTCGTCCCGTTCGGACGCTGGCTTCCTCGACCTCGTCCGAGCGTACTTCAGGGAGTACGCGCAAGGTTCGGCGTGTATCAGCTCGGTCACTACGGAGTGTCTCTGCTGCTGTACGCGCCGGTCGGGCTCGCGCTCGCGTTCGGCGACGAAGGCTGGCTGGCGGTCCTCGGCGGCGCTGGCGTGCTGGCTGTCGCCACGCTCCCGGACGTCGACCACCGCATCCCCGGCGTCAGACACCGCGGCGTCACGCACACCGTCCCGTTCGCCGTGCTCGTCGGCGTGGCCTTCGCGGGCGGCGTCCTCGCGCTCTGCCAGGCCGGTTCCGACCCGCTCCCGGCGACCGAACTCGTCGGGTCCGTCGCGTTCGCGTTCGCCGTCGGCACGTTCGGCGTCCTCGCGCATCTCGCCGGGGACGCCCTCACCCCGATGGGCGTCCCGGTCCTCTGGCCGCTCTCCGATCGACGGTACACGGTCTCGCTGACGCGGGCCGACAGCCCCCTCTGGAACGTCCTTCTGTTCGCGCTCGGCGTGCTCGCGACCGCGACGGCGGGATACCTCGCGGTCCAGGTCGGGTAACCCCAGTCGGGCACGTAACCCCAGTCGGGCGCGTAACCTCGGTCGATCACCTGACTCTCAGTCGGTGGCATGACGCCACCACGCCGCGGCCGATCGAACGACCGACGTACACGTGTCACACGGTGGGAACTCACTTGGCGCTGGCCGCCGTGGTCTCGGCCATGACCGGGTTCGACTACGCCGACCTCGACCGGGGCCGGCACGTCAACTACTACGCGCACGACCCGACGCTCCAGCGGGCAGTCGCTCGCGTCCTCGACGGCGACGACCACGCCGACGCCACCGAGCGACTCGACGCGTTCGGCGAGCACGTCGGCCACACCATCGCGGACCACGCGGACTACGTCGACGACCACGGCCCGGAACTGCGGACGTACGGCGACCACGGCGACGTCGTCAACGACGTCCGGTACCCCGCCGAACTCCACGAGGAGGCCCGGCTCACGTACGAGTCCGGGACGGTCGCGGACGTCTTCGACGCCCCCGACGGCCGAGACGATCCGCTCCCGTTCACGCATCACTTCGCGATGGGCTACCTCCTGTCGATGGCGGACGCCGGCCTGTACTGTCCCGTGTCGATGACCGCTGGCGTCGCACTCGTCCTCGACAAGTACGGCGACGGCGACGTCCACGACGCGCTCTACGCCGAGACGACGAGTCGCGACTACGACGCGCTCTCCGAGGGCGCGATGTTCCTCACCGAGGAGCAGGGCGGGAGCGACGTCGGCGCCACCGAGACGGAAGCCGTTCCCGCCGGCGACGGGACGTACCGACTGACGGGCGAGAAGTGGTTCTGTTCGAACATCGACGCGCAGGCCACGCTCGCCCTCGCTCGCACGCCGGACGCGCCAGAGGGCACGAAGGGCCTGTCGCTGTTCGTCGTCCCGCACGAACTCGAGGACGGCACGCTCAACGACCAGCTCTATCGGCGCCTGAAGGACAAACTCGGCACGATATCGGTGCCGACGGGCGAGGTCGAACTGACTGGCGCGACCGGCTACCTCGTCGGCGAGGAGTCCCGCGGCTTCGCGTACATGACGGACATGCTGAACCTCGAGCGGCTCGCGAACGCCGCCGCCTCGTGCGGGATACTCGCGCGCTCGCTCTTGGAGGCGAAGGTCCAGGCCGCGAACCGGGAGGCGTTCGGGAACCCCATCCAGGAGTACCCGCTCATGCGCCGGGACCTCGTCGACATGGCGGTCGACCACGAGGCCGCGACCGCGTTCGTGTTCGACGCTGCGGATACGTTCGACACGCGCGAGCGCGCCGACGACGACGCCGTCGCGAACGAGGCGTACCGCCTGATGCGCGTGCTCGTCCCGATCGCGAAGTACCGCACGGGCCGGATGGCGGTCGACACGGCGAGCTACGCGATGGAGATCCTCGGCGGGAACGGGTACGTGAACGACTTCGTCACGAATCGATTACTCCGGGACGCACAGGTCCTCCCGATCTGGGAGGGAACGTCGAACGTCCTCTCCCTGGACGTCCTCCGGGCGCTCGACCGCGAGGACGCCCACGAACCGCTCCTCGAACGCATCCAGTCGTATCTGGACGCGGCGACCCACGACGCGCTCGCCGAGACCGTCGACGTCGTCCGCGACGAGCACGCGGACCTCGGCGGCGCGCTCGCGCACCTCGCGGCCCTCGACGCCGACGAGGCACAGTTGCAGGCGAAGGACCTCGCGGACTACGTCTTCGACGTCTACACCGCGAGCCTCCTCTGCGAGATGGCCCAGCGCGACCTCGAAGACGGCGACGGCCGCCTCGCGCTCGTCGCCCGCCGCTTCGTCGACACGCACCTCGGCGACGACGACCAGCGCGGCATCACCGACGACGACCGGTTCGCGCTCGACCGCTTCGACGCCGTCGTCCGCCACCACGCCGTCGACCCCGACGACATCGTTGCCGCGCACGCTGCCGACGATTGATCGCGAGCGCCAGCGACCCTCGCGCGGTCGCCACCGGCTCCCCGGGGGCGCCAACGATTCCCCGAAGGCAGCAACGACCCTCCGGCGGGCGACAGACGACGGCGACCGCGGCCTGTTCTCCCGTGCCAAACACTCGCACATCGGGAGAAGACACTTGCACTCGGCCGCGGTTCCTCCGACAATGACGACCAGCGACGACGACGCCCTCGCCCAGCGCACCGCGGTCAGGCGCGGGTACGACGACCTCGCCGACGCCTACGCCGCCGAACGAGACGAGAGCGATCACGCCGCGCTCCTCGATCGCTTCCTGACGGACGCACCCGACGGCCGCGTCCTCGACGCCGGCTGCGGCGCCGGTCAGCCCGTCCTCGCGCGACTCGCTGACGACCGCCCCGTCGTCGGGATGGACTTCTCGACGGCACAGATCGAGCGGGCTAGCACTGTCGCTCCCGGTCGCGTCGCCCAGGGCGACATGACTGCGCTCCCCTTCTCGGACGACGCGTTCGCCGCCGTCGCCGCGTTCTACTCCATCATCCACGTCCCCTTCGACCAACACCAGGCAGTATACGAGGAGTTCGCACGCGTCCTCGAACCGGGCGGGACGCTCCTCGTCACCGTCGGCGCCGAGGACTGGAATGGTCGGAACGACGACTGGCTCGACACCGGCACCGCCATGGAGTGGAGCACCTACGGGGCAGAAAAGAGCCGCGAACTGCTCGACGACGCCGGGTTCGACGTCTACGACGTGGTCGGCGTCGTCGACACGGTCCAGGACGGCGACGCGCCCGACGAAACCCGCATCGTCGACCCCGACGCCGAGGACGCCGGCCACCCGTTCTGCTTCGCGCGACTCGCGAACTGACGGCATCGCTGCCCCGCGACGAGACCTCGCTCCGGCGGCCCGGCGCACTCGCAGCCGACCACCCACGTCACTTTGGCGGAACACCCATGCCGTCGGGGTACCCTCAAGCGACTGTGCACTTCGAGGACGACCGTCCGCAGCCGTCGGTCCGCAGCCCCGACTGCGGCGACCCCGGCGACTCCAGCGAATCCTCGGATCCCGCCACCGGCGAATGGGGAACGCGCGAGGACGACGCCCTCCTGGCGCGACTGCGCGTGGACGCCGCGGACGGCGCAGTGCTGGACGCGGGCTGCGGGAACGGGCGGCCAGTCCTCGACGGCCTCGCTCCCGACCGGCCCGTCGTCGGCGTCGACGCCGCCACCGGCCAGGTCGCCAGAGCGGCCCGCGTTGCGCCCGGTCGCGTCGTCCAGGGAAACATGACCGCGCTCCCGCTCGCCAGCGACGCCGTCGCGGCCGTCACCGCGTTTCGCTCCGTCATCCACGTCCCGACCAGCGAGCACGAAACGGTCTACGAGGAGTTCGCTCGCGTCCTCCAGCCCGGCGGCGTCTGCTACGTCACCGTCGGCACGGAGACGCGGGCCGAGCCGAGCGACGCGTGGCTGGACGGCGGCGAACCCATGGAGTGGACCGTCCTCGGCCCCGACGAGAGCACGCGCCTGCTCGAAGCCACCGGGTTCGACGTCTACGACGCCGTCGGACTCCGCGACTCGGTCGACGCCAGCCGCGACCGCGCGAACGGTCGGCTCGTCGACGCCGACCATCCCGACGCGGAGACGGTCGTGCTGCTCGCGCGGCTCCCGGGATGACGGTTCGAATGGCCAGCTGGGTACGGATTCTCGTCCGACGAGGTCGACCGACCGTTCGAGGCTCAGAGCAGGTCGCGGACGCCGGTGACCGCAGCGAACACGTGGTCGGGCGTCACGTCGCTCGCCGCCGCGTCCGCCCGCGTGGCGACGCCGGTCTCGACGAGGACGGTCGTCGCGCCGGCCCGTTCGCCGAACGCGACGTCGGTGTCCAGGCGGTCGCCGACGACGAGCGCGTCCGCGGGATCGCAGCCGAGCCGGTCGAAGACGAGGTCGCGAGTGAACGGATGGGGCTTCCCGAGGACCGCGTCCGGGCGGCGCTCGGCGACCGCGGCGACGGACTCGACGACCGCACCAGACCCGGGGACGAGGCCCTCGTCCGTCGGAATCGTCCTGTCCGGGTCCGTGCCGACGAACCAGTCCACGCCCCTCTCGAACGCCCGGAGCGCGCCCGCGAGTCGGTCGTACGTGAACTCGCGGTCGATCGACGCGACCACGCCGTCCGCCGCCGGCGGCTCCGAGACCACGCGCAGGCCCGCGTCGGCGACCTGCTCGTGCAGACCGCGCTCGCCGACGACGAACGCCGCATCCCCGGCGTGCTCGCTCGCTAGGAACGCAGCCGTCGCCGACCCCGACGTCACCACCTCCTCGGCGGCCGCGGGAACGCCAGCGTCGGCGAGCTTCTCCACGTACGACGCCGGCGTCCGCGTCGGGTTGTTCGTCACGAACGCCACCCGCGCGCCCGACTCCCGGACCGCCCGCACCGTTTCCGCCGCACCCGGGATCGGCGTCGTCCCGCGCAGGATCGTCCCGTCTACGTCGAACACGACCCCATCGAAGTTCGGCATCGCCAGACGCTTCGGGCGACGGGAGCGTAAGCGCAGGGGTCGCGGCGAGCGAACCGACCACCGCGGTCGCGTTCGACCGGCACGGACGGTGAGCGACCGATACGCATACTTGAGTCGACATCGAACGCGCTCGCATGCCCTCCGTCTCCGCGTCGCTCGGTATCGACGACGTCCGTCGCGTCCTCGAGCGCGTCGACGTCGTCGACGATCCCCATTCGCTCCCGTCGACCGCGGTGACGCACGTCGGCGACGGCGTGAACGACGTGTTCGTCGTCGATCCACCGGACCAGGGAGCCGCGCGATTCGTTCTGAAGGTCGGGACGCTCTCGTCGGCCGCGAACCTCCGCGGGGGCGTCGCCGCCGCCCGCGTCCTCCGCGCGTATACGTCCCTCCCCGTCCCGCACGTCCTCGCATTCGACCCCGGCGACGGCGAGCAACCGCCGGCCGTCGCCACGACGTACTGCGACGGCACGCCGCTCGCTTCGGGATTCGACGACGTCGAGAACTTCACCGACCCCGCCGCCGTCTCGCTCGTCGGCGAAACCGTCGACGCGCTCGACGCGATTCCGCCCGAGGCCGCGGTCGGGTACGGGTCCGTTCGAGCCGTCGAATCGGTCGACGACGACCCGCAACTCGTCGCGACCCACGACGACTTCGACGACTGGCTCGTCGGCTACGCGTCCAAGCACTTCGAGTCGCCAGCGCCACACCCGGCCCTGGAGCGCGTCGCGCCCGACGCCCTCGAGTACCTCGAATCCAACCGCGATCGCCTCCCGTCCGACCCGTCGCCCTCGGTCGTCCTCACCGACTTCTCGCCCGGGAACCTCCTCGCGCCCGACGGGCGACCCCCCGCGTCCGTCGACGACCTCTCGGGCCTGATCGACCTCGAACGCGCCAAGATCGGGCCGGCGACGTTCGCCGCGGTGAACCTCGAGTACCTCCTCACGAACGAACTCGACGACCCAACGCCGGTCCAGGAAGCCCTCTACGACGAACTGTCGTTCGGACCAGACCTGCCGCTCCGTGACCTCTACTGGTTGGTCGCGCTCAGTCGACCCGTCAGCGGGCTCGCGACGTGGGAAAACCCCGAGAGCCCCGAGTTCGACCGACGCGCCCGCGCCGTCGCACGCTCCATCGACGCACTCGTCGACTGACGCGGGACGCGGATGCGTGCGAGACGGTCGTCCCGCGTTGCGTTCGACGACTCACTCGAGCACGACGCGCTCGCCGGCGTCGGCGCTCTCGTATATCGCGTCGACGACTTCCATGTTCGCGACCGCCTCCGCGCCGCCAGTCTCCGGCGTCGCGCCGGACGCGACGCAGTCCGCGAAGTGCTCGACCTGCGAGCGGTACTGGTCGCCGGCGTCGAACGTCTCCACGACCTCGCGGCCGTCGGTCCCCCACCGGAGTTCGACGGTGTCCGTACTCGGGTTGAACGCCCCCGCCGGAGCCTCGAGCCAGCCGTTCTCGGCCTCGATCCGGTACCGCTGGACTTCGTGCGTGTCGAACGACGACGACACCTGCGCGGTCGCGCCGTCGTACTCGAGGGTGGCCGCGACGTGCGTGTCGACGCCGCAGTCCCGCGAGTCGACGGTCCGCGCGGACACTGCCGACGGCTCGCCGAGGAGCGTGCGCGTGACGTTCACGGCGTAACACCCGACGTCCATGAGGCTCCCGCCGGCCAGGTCGGGGTCGAGTCGGATGTCGTCCGGGCGACCGCGGAGCGGGAACTGGAACGTCGCGAACGCACCGCGCACGTCCTCGAGCTCCTCGGAGACTATCTCGCGCGCTCGCCGCGTTCGCGGATGATACCGGTACATGAACGCCTCCATGAGCGTCACGCCCGCGTCCTCGCAGTGCGCGACCACGTCGCGGGCCTCGTCGGCGTCGACCGCCAGCGGTTTCTCGCAGAGGACGTCCAGACCCGCGTCCGCGGCCGCCTTCGTCCACTCTGCGTGTGCCGCGTTCGGGAGCGGGACGTAGACCGCGTCGAGCTCCTCGTCCGCGAGCAGCGCCTCGTAGGACCCGTACGCGCGCTCGATGCCGAGGTCGGCGGCGACCGCTCGCGCGCGCTCCTCGCTCCGGGACGCGATGGCTACGGCCTCGTGCTCGCTCCGCTGGATCGCCGGTATCACCGCCTTCACGCCGATGTTCGCCGTCGAGATGATGCCCAGTCGCATACCGACGACCACCACGCGAGCGAAGTTAACGTCCCGGGTCGACCCCAGATGACTAACAAAGTGAGAGAACTCGATGGGGAAAATTTAACTTCTCACGGTACAGGTTTGTTAGCCAGTACCCCGATGTCCGAACCCACCAGCACCAGTCCCGAGGCCGGTCGGTCGGACACGCTCGACGTCGAGGACCTGTTCGGCACCGACGACACGGACGTCTCCATCGACGACGAAGCGTCCGACGACCACACGACCACGCCCGACACCGCGACGACGCCCGGGCCGGAGGACACGACCGCGAACGAACTGTTCCAGCAGCTGCGCGACGAACACGACGACGACGACTCGGCGACCGCCGTCACCGACGTCGCCGGGGAGTCCCCAGAGGACATCATGGCTCGCGCCGACGAGGAGGAAGCGCACGTCGACCAGATCGACGACGCCATCCGCGCCGACGAGCGCGCACTCGACGACCTCCTGCTCACCGAACGCCGCGAAGCCGACGGCTTCCTCTGGGTCGAGACCGAGGACGACGCCGAACGCACCGCCGACGTCTCGTCGCTGTTCGCGACCGGCGACGACGAGGCGTCCGCCGACACTACCGTCGACGACGCGACCGCGATAGACGACCCCGCCACCGGCAGGGACGACTTCTCGCTGTCCGACGACGCCGGGTCCGGTTCGTTCGAGGAGCGCGCCGCGACGTTCGACGACGTCGACCTCGACGACGCGGCAGTCACCGACGGCGAGGACCCCGACGACGCGGCGGTCACCGACGACGAGGACCCCGACGCGACCGTGGACGAACCCGACACGTCCGGGGCGTCGGACGAGAGCGCGGACGAACCCGACGACGACGGGGAGAAGGGCGGGTTGGCGTCACGGATTCGGTCGATCCTCACCGGGTAGCGAGCGGTCGGTCCTCGCCAGCGTGCGAGCGATGGTTCGGGGGTCAGGTTTAATTCCTTGCCGGAATATTGGTCCCGTATCGTAAATGACGGGTAACTCAGCGCTCTCTGCGTACGTCGAAATCTGTCGCGGTTTTGGACTATCGAACGACGAGATTCGGGCGATTCACGCTGGGGGCGAGGTCCCCGACGACGTCGACCCGCGGCGAGTCGTCGCGTCGGCCCTCCCCGACAACCCGTCCGCGTCGGCCGTGCACGCGGCGCTCTTGAAGGTCCTCTCGAACTCCTCGCGCGGCATCGACGCCCCACGAGAGTACGAGCAGAGCGAGGTCGGCGCACAACTCGACGCCGTGCTCTCCGCGATCGGCGGGTCGGTCTCGATCACCGACGCGAACGGTGACGCGCTCGCCGCAAGTGGCGCGAATCCGAGTCCGTGGACGGTCGAGGTCGCGGACCCGTCGGGGAACGTGCGCGACCTCTCGTTCTCCTACCCCGCGCACGACCTCGGCGACTCGAACTATCCCGCCATCGTCGACGCCATCGAGACCGCCGTCCTTGACGGCGCCCCGCTCACGTTCGTCCGCCTGGCGGACGACGACCGCTGGCGGTTCGTGCTCGTGAACGAGTCGAACCTGGACTCGCTCCGGTCGAACCTCGGCGATCGCGTCTCCTTCGCCGGCGGCCCGCTGCTGTCCGCCGACCAGGTCGACGCTTTCGTTCCCGACGACCCGGCGCCCGACGCCGCCGCCGACGCCTCCGACGACCCCGACGAGATCTCTCAGGAGGAAGAGGAGGAAGCGATCGGGAACCTCCTGACGACCGACGAGAGCATCGACGACATCCTCACGACGGACGACGAGCCGGACGAGTCCGACCCGGAACCGGACAGTCCGGTCGACGAGAGTCTCGACGACGTCTTCGCGTCGATGGAGAACGACATCGAGGAGGGCGGCGAGCCCGTCGACGCCGACGCCTCTCCGTTCGAACCCGCGGAGCCGGAACCGACCAGTCCGGAACCGACCAGTCCGGAACCGACCAGTTCGGACCCCGAACCCGCGTCGGCGGAACCTGCGGCCGCAGAGCCCGCCAACGGTGCCACGGCCGATGCAGGACCCGGCGACACGGATTCGGTCGACGCGGAGCCGACCGACCCCGAACCGGCGGCGGCGGAAGCGCCGGAACCGGCTGCGGAGGAGGCCGTTGCCGCCGAGCCCGCAGACGGCGACGCCGTCGAGGCGTCGGCCGGGGAAGCGGCAGACGGCTCGACGGATGCGGAACCCGCCGCGACCGAGGAGGAGCCTCAGGAACCGGTGGCCGCCGGGGCGGCGGACACGGAACCGGCTGCGGCCGAGACGGACGAGCCGGACGCGGCTGCGCCCGTGGACGAGGAGCCGGACGCGGTCGATGCGACGTCGGAACCGATAGAAGCGGACGCTCCGGAATCACCGGCCGCGGAGGGGGAAACGACGGAACATCCGCCCGAGGAAGCGGATGCGACGGAAGCGGCTTCCCCAGGGGCAGAACCGGAATCGACGGAGACGGAGCCGGAACCGGTGGAGGCGGAGCCGGTGGAGACGGAACCAGTGGAGACGGAGCCGGTGGAGGCGGAGCCGGCGAGTGCGGAGTCATCGGATGCGGTCGAAGCGGAGTCCACCGATGCAGTGCCGGCAGAGCCGGCGGATGCAGAACGAGCAGAGCCGGAGTCGGCCGATGTCGAAGAGGCAGAGCCCGCAGAGACCGACCCAGTCGACGTCGAGGGAGCAGAGCCCGTGGGAGCCGAATCGGACGACGTCGAGGAGGCTGCGCCCGCCGCTGCCGAGTCGGACCACGTGGAGGAAGCAGAGTCGGCGACGGTCAGCGCGGCGGCATCGTCGGCGGACGGGAGTGCGGACGCGGCGTCGGCGGGTGGTGACGACGGCGGGTCGTCGAAGGGCGCGTTCGGCCGGTTCGCGGCGTGGCTCAAGGGCCTGTTCTGAGGGCGTTCGGTTCCGATCTGGTCCCTGCGACGTCGCTCCGTGCCAGGAACTTTCTTGGTGGGGCCTGCTGGACGTGACAGTATGAGCGACGACGCAGCCGACGAGACCGCCACCGACGCATCCGAGGGACGCGACGACGAGGCGGACGCGCGCGCCGAGGAACTCGCCGGAGCCGCGGGGGACGCGTTCCGCGAAATCGCAGACAGCGGCCCGAAGACCCACGTCTCGGAGCGCTCCGTCGACGACGACGTCGCGGCCGCATCGGACTCGCCCGGTGGCGGGCCGCGGACGCACGTGAGCGAGGAGAGCGTCGACGACATGCTCGACGACATCTTCGACGGCGACGGTGGTGACGAGCCAGTACCCGACCCCGTCGAGCGAACGCGCGAGACGACGAACGATACCTCGTCGAGCGAACGCGCGGAACCGGGTGTCGACGGCAACAGTCAGGACAGCAACGATTCGGTCGACGACTCCGTGGAATCCACCACCAGCGACTCGGACGCGGGCGGCTCCGGCGACTCCGCCGCGACTACCACGTCCGACGCAGACGATACCGACGGCGTGGACACCGAGGGCGCCGGAGCGGGTGACCGGGACGCCGACGTGGACGAGGAGCCGCTATCCGCCGAGGAAGTGGCGCAGGCGCTCGCGGACGCGGACGCCGACGATGGAGAGTCGTTCGGGCGGCCGACGACGGAGGGGAACGAGGCGTTCGAGGACTCCACGGACATCTCGGAGGTCGACCTGGACGCCGACGACGTCGCGGTCGGCGGGTCGACGACGAGCGGGTCGTCGAGCACCGCCGGACCGCTCGCTGGCAGCGGACTCGACGCCGACGCGACCGCGGACGCCGACACCGACGGGACGGCTGCGAGCGGGTCGAACGAGGACACTGACGACGAGCCCAGTGGGTTCTTCGCGCGTCTCAAGGCCTGGCTGTTCGGGTGAAGTCTCGGCCACGACCGCACAGCACAACTCGGCGACGGAACGCCTTTCTCCGCGATCGCCGCGAAATCCCTCTTCGACGCCCAGGAGCCGCGGCTTCACTCGCAGCGGTGGTCTCCCGGGGTGGGTCGGTTCGAGTCTCGACCGCACCGTCGCTACCGAGTGCGAAGCGTCGAAAGAACGAGACCGGGGTCCGGGTCGGACCGGACGGAGTCCGGGCCCGCGTCGAAGCGTTACAGGAAGTCCTCGATGTGGTCGGCGACCTCCTCGGGCGTGTCGCCGACCGGGACGCCCGCATCGTTCAGGGCGTCGATCTTCGACTGCGCCGTCCCGGTACCGCTCCCGGAGACGATCGCGCCCGCGTGACCCATGCGCTTGCCCGGCGGCGCCGTCCGGCCCGCGATGAAGCCCGCGACGGGCGTGTCCATGTGCTCCGCGATGAACTTCGCGGCCTGCTCCTCGTCCTCGCCACCGATCTCGCCGCACATCACGACCGCGTCCGTGTCCTGGTCGGCCTCGAACGCCTCCAGCGCGTCGATGAAGTCCGTCCCGATGATGGGGTCGCCACCGATGCCGATCGCGGTCGTCTGCCCGATTCCGCGGTCGGTGAGGTTCGAGACGACCTGGTACGTCAGCGTCCCCGAGCGAGAGACGAGCCCGACGTTCCCGGACTCGAAGATGTTCCCGGGGAGGATGCCGAGCTTCGCCTCGCCCGGCGTGATGATGCCCGGACAGTTCGGGCCGATGAGGCGCGTGTCGACCTCGCCCAGGCGCTTGTTCACTCGCGCCATGTCCTGGACGGGGACGCCCTCCGTGATGGCGACAGCCAGGTCGATCGGCGCGTCCAGCGCCTCGAAGATCGCGTCCGCAGCGAACGCCGGCGGCACGAAGATGACGCTCGCGTCCGCGTCCTCCTCGCGCGCCGCCTTCTCCACGGTGTCGTAGACCGGGACGCCGTGGACCTCCTGCCCGCCCTTCCCGGGGACCGCACCGGCGACCACGTTGGTGCCATACTCGATCATCTGGCCGGCGTGGAACTTGCCCTCGCCGCCCGTGATACCCTGCACGATGACTCTCGTGTCGTCGTCGACGAATACGCTCATTGCTGGCTCACCTCCTCTGCGTTCTCGACTGCACGCTGCACTGCGTCCTCGAGGGTCTTCTCGACCTCGACCAGGTCCTCGTTCAGAATCTCCATGCCCTCCTCCCAGTTCGTGCCCGCGAGCCGGACGACGACCGGTTTCGGGATCGTGTCGAACTGCTCCAGGGCCGTGTTGATGCCGCGTGCGACTTCGTCGCCACGCGTGATGCCCCCGAAGATGTTGAACACGACGCTATCGACGTTCTCGTCGCTGAATACCATGTCCAGCGCGTTCGTGACGCGCTCGGCCTTCGCACCGCCGCCGATGTCGAGGAAGTTCGCGGGCTTCCCGCCGTAGTGGTCGACGAGGTCGAGCGTCGTCATCACCAGGCCCGCACCGTTCCCGATGATACCGACGTTCCCGTCCAGACGCACGTAGTCGAACCCGTACTCGTCGGCCTTCTGCTCGAGTTCGTCGCCGCCGGCGTTCGCCTCGTCCTCCATCTCCTCGAACCGCGGCTGGCGGAACATCGCGTCCTCGTCGATCTTCATCACGGCGTCGGCCGCGACGACCTCGCGGTCGCTCGTCACCATCACGGGGTTGATCTCGACCTCGGTCGCGTCGCTGTCGTCCCAGAGTTCGTAGACGGTCTGGACGATCTTCGCGACGTCGAGCGCGACGTCCGCCTCGACGCCGGCGTCGTAGACGGCCTTCCGCGCCTGGAACGGATGCATCCCGTACACGGGGTCGACGTGCTCGCGAACGATCGCGTCCGGGTCGTCCTCGGCGACCTGCTCGATGTCGACGCCGCCCTTCGTCGACACCATCACCACGGGCTTGCCCTCGCCGCGGTCCATCGTCACGCCGACGTACAGCTCGTTCACGAAGTCGACGGCGCCCTCGACGAGCACGCGGTCGACGGGGATGCCCTTGAGGTCCATCCCGATGATGGATTCCGCGGCCTCGCGAGCCTCCTCGGCATTGTCGACGAGCTTGATGCCCCCTGCCTTCCCACGTCCACCGACCTGGACCTGGGCTTTGATCGCGACCGGGTATCCGATGTCGTCGGCCGCGGCTACCGCCTCGTCCACCGTCGACGCGAGCGTCGACGGCGGTGTCGGGATGCCGGCGTCGGCGAAGACCTGCTTCCCTTGGTATTCCTGAAGCTTCATGATGTAACTCGTCTCGAAGTACCGACAGCCGCGAGTTAGTAGTATCGAAACGGGCGAGCGTTCGCGCACGGCGACGGGACCGTCGTGGACGACTCGTGGGATCCGTCGCGGACGGCTCGTGGGATCCGTCGCGGACGACTCGGTGATGTCGCTGGCGTCGGTCGCGAGCGCCACGGCTCAGGGTCTTCGGCGTCGGCGTCGTGACGGACGGGGACGTCGGTAGGAGTGCCGGCGTCGCGCGTCCTCAGGAGACGAGGAGTTCCTCGCCGCGTTCGACGTCGATGCGACACGGCGGGCTGATCTTGTTGTACGCGCGCCGGAACGCCTCCTTGCCGGCGGTGGCCTGGTCGACGTCGCAGTACAGCGTGAACAATCGCTCGCCGTCACCGATGCGTGCGGCCGTGCCGACGACCTTCCCGAACGCCTGGCGCATCCCGTCGGAGACGCGGTCCGCGCCCGCACCCGTCGCCTGCTTGTTCTCCCGGATCACGTGGTGCGGGAACTTCCGCAGGATCATCTTGTAGTTGCCCTCGCCGAGCTCCTTGATGAGGTGCCGGTTCGCCGAGAGGCGCGCGGCCTCGAGGCTGCCGTGACGGATCTGGAGCTCCTCGTCGACGCGCAGACTGATCTGGACGGGATAGTCCTCGGGATCGCTCTGCGCGTCGCCCATCTTGTGCTGTGCGATCTTCGACCCAGGGATGCCCGTGATGTACTCGCGCCGCGTGTACGGCGGCTTCGAGATCTCCCGGTACATCGACGCCGGCTTCTCGCTCATGACTCCACGAACTCGGAGCGCGAGGAAAACGATTTCGTTTCTCCCCCCGCCCCAGTGGGCCGACGAGCGACGTCGCGGCGCGATGGCGACCGCGCGACGATCCGGCGAACGGTCAGTTCGTCTCGGTTCGGGGATCGATCGCGCCGAGGCCGACGTCCTGGAGGAAGTTCGCGACGACGCCGAACCCCGCGATGACGATCGTGATCCCCATCACGAACGGGAGGTCGCGCTGCTTGACGGCGACGATACCCATCTGGCCGATGCCGGGGACGTTGAACACGAACTCGAGGACGAACACGTGCACGACGAGCACCGTCACGAGGTCCGCGAGGAACATCGCCATCAGCGGCAGCGCGGCGTTCCGAGCGACGTGGGCCATCACGCGGTACTCGCTCGCGCCCTTCGCTCGCGCGAGCTTCACGAAGTCAGCGGAGACGTACTCCAGGCACTCCGAGCGCGCGTACCGGAGCTGTCCGGCGACGAGCGAGACCGCGAGGATAGCGGCGACGACCGCGAACTGGAGGAGGTGGTCCACCGTCCAGATATTGAAGAGCTCGCCGGGCGTGTAGACCCGCGAGCTCTGCCGACCGATCGTGAAGTCGAGGATGCCGTACTGCTCCTCGAGCGCGAACAGCGCGAGCTCCGCAAAGAAGAAGTTCGGGATGCCGAACCCGAAGTACCCGACCGACTGGACCACTCGGTCGACGTACCCGCCTTTCTTGATTGCGGCGTAGACGCCCAGGCCGATGCCGCCGGCGAAGCCGACGACGACCGCCGGAACGACGTAGACGAGCGTGTACGGGAGGTGTTTCGCGAGCACGTCCAGAACTTCCGGGCCGCCGCGACCGAAGCGCCCCGTCGTCTGTCCCCAGTCCAGCGTCGTTATGTCCCAGAGGTACCCGACGTAGCGCTCCAGGAGCGGTTCGTCGTACCCCTTCGCGGCGAGGAGCGTCTGGATCTGTTCCTCGCTCCCGCCCTGGTACGCCAGCAGGGCCTTGTTCGGGTCCGGCGCGAGCGCCATGAAGAAGAACGCGAGGGACAGCACGGCGTAGAACGAGACGACGCCGAACATGGCGCGGCGCGCGACGTACTGTCGATTCACGACGGAAGCACCTCGGTCCGGCGGGTCACCGTGAAAGCACCTCGGTCCGGCGGGTCACCGTGAAAGCACCTCGGTCCGGCGGGTCACCGTGAAAGCACCTCGGTCCGGCGGGTCACCGTGAAAGCACCTCGGTCCGAGGTCGGACGCACTCGCCCCACTGCATTGGTCGGACGTGGACGCGACGAGACCATATACCGTTCGATGACCAAAGTCAGTGTTTGACACACTGATGGGTTTTTCAACGAGTGCGCCGACGAGTCCGGTAACTACTGGCATGACTGACGTCGACGACCACGCGACGACGGGGACGCCCCCTGATTCGGCGACGGAAGCGACCGCGATCGCCGAGTTCGAGACCGTGGACTGGGACGCGATCGAACCGTCCAGGCGGTCGCTTCGCGCGCGCACGCTCGTCTTCCTCGTCGGCGTCGCCGTCCTCTCGGCTGGCGTCCTCTACGACTACTTCGAGATGCCCCCGAAGCAACCGCTGTTCGAGGGTATCGGCCCAACCACCACGCTGTTCGGCCAGCGGCTCCTCCCCCTGTACTGGGACGTCAGGGGCATCGAGTGGCTGTTCCTAGCGTCGATCCTCGCGTTCGCGTGCTTCGCGGTCGTCCCGCTCGCGAAACAGCCGCGACTCACCCGGTTCTACTGGGAGCGCCTCCGCCGTGACCGATTCGCGACCGGGTCCCTGTTCTTCCTCGCGGCCGTGTTCGTCCTCGGCGTCGTCGGCCCAGTCCTCTACCCGCCCACGATCGACACGGCCGTCCAGAGCCAGCCACCCGCGTTCACGAGCACGCCGATAAACTACTACGTCTCCGACTGCGTCGGCTCCGCGGCAGGCGAGCGCTGCCACGGCACCCTCAGGTACCCGCTGGGGACGAACGCGCTCGGGAAGCCCCTCACCGCGCTCACGATCTCGGGGATGCGCGTCGTCGTCGAGCTCGCGTTCGTCACGTCGCTGTTCATCGTCCCGCTCGCCACCGCCGTCGGCACCGTCGCGGGCTACTTCCGCGGGCGCGTCGACACCGTCCTCATGGGGTACGTCGACGCCCAACAGACCGTGCCCGCGTTCGTCGCGTACCTCCTGCTGGCGTTCTGGGGGCGGTCGCTGTTCCTGTTCGTCCTCGTCTTCGGCCTGTTCTCGTGGGGCGGCATCGCGCGCCTCGTGCGCAGCGAGACCTTGCAGCGCCGCGAGGACCAGTTCGTGCTCGCCGCGAAGAACGCCGGCGCGAGCGACTGGTACGTCATCCGCGAGCACATCCTCCCGAACGTCTCCAATACCGTCGTCACCGCGATGACGCGCATGATCCCGCTCCTCATCCTCCTCCACACCGCCGTCGCGTATATGGGCATGAACAGGATCATGAACGAATCCTGGGGCGAGACCATCGCGAACGGCTTCAACGGCCTCCAGGCCGCGTTCCCGCAGGTCTGGTGGACGCCCGTCGTTCCCACCGTGTTCCTCGCGCTCACCGTCATGGCGTTCGGCGCACTCGGCGACGGCCTCCGGGACGCACTCGACCCGCGGCAGGCGTAGTCGTCGCGGCCGTCTCACCCGGACGAGTCGACGGTGACGAGTCGACGGTGACGGGTCAGTCGTCAGCCACGGCGGGAGACGACTGGTCCGCCTCCGCTGGCGTCGTCACGAACCCGCGACCGACCAGAGTGCTCGCGAAGAGGACGAGCGGCGACAGGAACGCGAAGAAGTAGTACGGCGCGAACCCGGCGAGCCCCCACGCGCCCGCCCAGGGGGCGACGCCGAGGACGCCCGCCATGTAGACGCCGCCGGCGTGCCACGGGATGAGCGCGCCCGTGGGCGTTCCCGCGGATTCGATGGCCCGGGAGAGGTCCGCGGAGTCGAGGTCGTACTCGTCGTAGAGGTTTCGGAGCGTCATCCCCGGGACGACGATGCTCATGTACTGCTGTGCGGAGAAGACGTTCACGAGGACGGCGGAGGCGCCGGTGCTCGCGACGAGGCTCCGGCGGTCGGAGACGAGGGATGCGACCTCGTGGGCGAGCACGGCGAGGACACCGGTGCGCTCGAGCAGGCCACCGAGCGAGAGCGCGAGGACGACGACGGAGATCGTCCACGCGGAGCCGGCGAGGCCACCACTCGCGAGGAGGCCGTCGACGACCTCGACGCCCGTCTCGGGGCTCGTTCCGTTCAGGAACACCGTCCACGCGGTCGTGAAGTCGACGCCCTGGACGACCACGCTGGTGGTGGTGCCGGCGAAGACGCCGGCGACGAGCGTCGGGAGCGCGGGGTAGCCGGCGAGCGCCAGTCCGAACGTCACGGCCAGCGGCACGAACACGAGTAGGGAGAGGTCGTACGCGCCGCCGAGCGCGCCCTGGATCTCGGCGACTTGCCCGGCGGGAATGGCCCCGCCGGCGCGCAGTCCGAGGGCGGCGTAGAGCGCGACGGAGAGGCCGAACGCGAGCAGGGTCCCGTTGCGCATCCCACGGATGTGGTCGTAGAGGTCGGTGTCGGTGACGGCGGCGGCGAGGTTCGTGGTGTCCGAGAGCGGCGACTGCTTGTCGCCGGCGTACGCGCCGGAGAGGATGGCGCCCGCGGTCATCGGCACCGGGATGCCGAGGCCGGAGCCGATGCCGACGAATGCGACGCCGAGCGTCCCCGCCGTGGTCCACGAGGACCCGATGGCGAACGCGACGACCCCGGCGAGGACGGCGGTGACGGGGAGGAACACGGTTGGCGTCAGGACCTCAAGTCCGTACTGCATGAGGCCGGGGATGGTGCCGGCGGCGATCCACGTCGCGATGAGGGCGTAGATGACGAACAGGAGGAGTATCGACTGGAGGCCCGTGAGGAGGCTCTGCGCGGCGCCGTCGTAGAGGTCGTCCCACGAGTAGCCGAGCCAGTACTTGCCGACGAGGCCGGTCAGGACGACGCTCCAGAGCAGCGGCGCGTGCGGTGCGAGCTCGAGGTAGCCGGATCCGATACTCAGGAAGAGGACGATGCCCAGCACGGGAACGAGCGCCTGCCGAAGGCTCGGACGCCGCTCGGGGTCGATGTCCTCGTACGCGAGCGGTTCGAACGAGAGCGATGACACACCCAGAACAAATAACCCGAAGTTATTAAGTAGCACGATTTTATGCGCAATGAGCATGTAGTGTGGTGCCTGAACACACGCTACTGACTCTCAAGCAGGCCCCAGCTGCTGCTTTCCGGCGAACACTCACATCCCCGAGCAACCGTCCGATAGCATCACGCGGCGAACCGGCCCCACAGTGCAGCCTCCAATCCGAGCGATAGGGAGGGCTCAAATCCAGTACAGATTCTACGGCGGACGGGCGACTCGCTATGCTCGTCGTCGTTGTCCGCCGTAGAATGCTCCGTCTGGGATTTGAACCCAGGTCATCGGCTCGAAAGGCCGAAATGATTGGCCGGACTACACCAACGGAGCGCGTATCTGGCTATTCCGGTGGCCAAAATTAAAGGGTTTCGTTCTGTACCGCCGCGCCCCCGCGTCGTCCCCGAGAACAGTTCGCACGACAGCGACCGGAACGCCGCTCGTCGACGACCGGCGTCGCGGCCGTCGACCGGGCGAGGATTCGCTTCTTCCGGAACGCCTACGACGGCGACGCCCGACGGATGGCGTATGAAGCACGTTCGATTCCGCGATCCCGCAGGCGCAATCCGTCGCGGGACCTGGCACGACGACGGCACCGTCTCGTTCGCCGACCAGCGCTACGACCGAGAGGCCGTCGACGTCCTCGCGCCGACCGAGCCGTCGAAGGTCGTCTGCGTCGGCCGGAACTACGTCGAGCACGCCGACGAGATGGACAGCGACGTCCCCGACCGTCCGCTGCTCTTCCTCAAACCGCCGAACGCGGTGGCGAGCCACGGGAGCGACGTGCGGCTGCCCGCGGGGAAGGACCGACTGGACTTCGAGGCCGAACTCGGCGTCGTCGTCGGCGAACAAGCGAGCCATCTCGACGTCGACTCGGCGATGGACGCCGTCGCCGGGTTCACGTGCGTGAACGACCTCTCGAACCGCGACGACCAGCGCGAGGAGACGAACTGGGTGCGAGGGAAGGCGTTCGACGGCGCCGCCCCCATCGGCCCCGTCGTCGCGACGCCGGACGAAGTCCCCGACGACGCGTACGTTCGTTCGTACCTGAACGGCGACCGCAAGCAGGACGGCTCGCTCGACCAGATGGTGTTCTCCGTGCCGGAACTGCTCGCGGAGATCACGACGTACCTCACGCTCGAACCGGGCGACGTCGTCGCGACCGGCACGCCCGCGGGCGTCGGCCGTCTCGAGGACGGCGACGCTGTCCGCGTGGAGGTCGAGGGCGTCGGCGCGCTCGAACACACCGTCTCGGTCCCCGGCGCCTGACCGGCCGCCTCGGTCGTTGCGTGCGAGTCGGCGACCGCGAGTGGCAAGACTCAAGTTTTTAGGCTTGCCTAAGACGGGTGAACATGGAGTTGACGCGCCGGGACGCGATGGGGGCGCTCGCGGCCGCAGGCGTCGCCGTCGGCGCGAGCGTCGTCGCGGACCGCTGGATGGGCGAGGACGCGGATCCGCCCGAGTTCGACGAGCACGCGCTCGCGACGACGATCGCGGTCGGCCGCGCTGTCTACCCGAGCGACGTGGAGAACGTCGAGTCGTTCGTCCGCACGTACGCGCTCACGCGAAGCGAGGACGACGACGCGTACCGCGCGGGGATGGCCGACGCCGTAGCCGCGCTCGACGACTACGCGCGCGAGTGGCGGGACGCGGCGTACGTCGACCTCGGGCCGGAGACGGCCGAGACCGTCCTCCACGAGATGGGCGTGGACGTCGAGGACCCCGACCCCGAGGGCGTTCCCGCCGAGCGCGTCCGGTTCTACCTCGTGAACGAACTCCTGTACGCGCTGTACACGACCGATACCGGCGGCGCACTCGTCGGCGTCGAGAACCCCCAGGGGTACCCCGGCGGTACCGACAGCTACCAGCGCGGCCCGAATCGGTCGCAGGAACTCGAAGGCGGTGGCGACTCGACCCGACAGAGCGAGTTCGCTGGTGGGGAGGACGCATGAGTCCGGCGTCGAGCGGCGATGGCGCAGGGACCGGCGACGTGGACGACGGCGGGGTGGGCGACGGTCGGGATCGGCGTGCGAGCGAGCGCGTGGACGTCTGCGTCGTCGGCGCGGGCCCGGCGGGTGGCCTCGTCGCCGACCGCCTGGCGAGTGCCGGCCACGACGTCGTGGTCCTCGAAGCCGGGCCGCGGTTCGACCCGGCGGACCGCGTCGCCCAGGTCGAGCGCGCCATCCGGCCGAGCTATCACCCGGACGAGGTCTGGGAGATGGGCGGGGAGCGCGACGCGTACACGTCGAGTGGCGAGAAGGGGTACCCGCTGAACGCGGCGCGCGTGAAGGGCGTTGGCGGGTCGACGTTGCACTGGCAGGGGATGGTGTTCCGCCTCCACGAGCGCGACTTCGACGAACACGCGCGCGCCGCCGGCGTCGACCCGTGGCCGATCGCGTACGACGACCTGCGGCCGTACTACGCGACCGCCGAGGACGAACTCGGCGTCGCCGGGACCGCGGGCGACAACCCGTTCGCGCCGCCACGCGAGGACCCGTACCCGATGCCGGGGTTCCCGCCGTCGTACTCGGACTCGCTGTTCGCCGAGGCCTGCGACGCGCTCGAAGTCGCGATGCACACGGTGCCGAACGCGCGGAACTCCGAGACGCGGGACGGCCGACCGGCCTGCCAGGGGTGGGGGACGTGCAAGCCGGTCTGCCCGAGCGGCGCGAAGTACGACGCCACCGTGCACGTCGAACGCGCCGCGGAGGTGGGGGCGCGCGTCGTCGACCACGCGCCCGTCCAGCGTCTCGAACACGACAGCGGCGGTGACGCCGTGACCGCGGCCGTGTATGCGACGCCCGACGGCGAGGAGCACCGTCAGGAAGCCCGCGAGTTCGTTCTCGCCGCCGGCGGCGTCGAGATACCGCGCCTCCTCCTACTCTCCGCGAGCGAGCGGTATCCGCGAGGGCTCGCGAACACATCGGGACTCGTCGGGAAGTACTTCCACGAGCACCTGTTCGCGGGGATGGGCGGGACGCTCGACGAACCCACCAGACAGAACCACGTCGGGTTCCTGACGAGCGAGACCCACCAGTTCTACGACGACGCCGACGCGGACCGCGGCCCGTTCAAGCTCGAATTCCTGAACTACGCCGGCCCCAGCCCGGTCGAACTCGCGCTCGGCGCGGACTCGTTCGGCGACGACCTCCTCGAGGAGTTGCGAGCGAGCTACGGGAACGCCATCGCGATGGGCGGGCTCGCCGCGCAACCCCCTCGCAAGGACAACTACGTCGGACTCGACTCCTCGACCACGGACGACCACGGCAACCCCGTCCCGGACGTCCACTGGTCGATCGGCGACCGCGCACGAAGCACCATTCGGGCCGCCAACGAGAAACAGCGCGATATCCTCGACGAACTCGGCGCGAGCGTCGAGTGGACCGTCGGCCCCGAGAACACCGGCCCCGCCTTCCACCACATGGGGACGACGCGGATGAGCGACGATCCCGAAGCCGGCGTCGTCGACCCCCAGTTGCGCACGCACGACCACCGGAACCTCTCGATAGCGTCCTCCTCGACGTTCGTCCACGGCGGCGCGCTCAACCCGACGCTCACCATCGCCGCGCTCGCGCTCAAGTGCGCCGAGCACGTCCACGAACGACTCTGATGTCCGTGGGAGGTCCTCCCAAGGCGACCATAGGACTAAGACGGGTGGCGGCGCACGCTATGGCATGACGCTCCTTTCTCGTCCCCGCTGACCGGGGACCGAGCGCGGGCCGGCCCCCGGCGGCACCGACTCCCGGTATCGCCACTGGACCGCCCACGGACCGCTCGTATGCGACGCGACCCGCCCGCGTCGACGCGACGGTCGAAACCGACGTATGCAAGAATCACACTCACGACTCGACGGTAGCGAAGCGATCGTCGTCGCGCGAAGCGAGACGGACCGACCGGACCCGACCGAGATAACGCGCTTAGCGGAAGCCGCGGGGTTCGCGGTCGCCGACGCGGTCACCCAGCGGCGCCGCGAGGACCCCGGGACCTGGATCGGCCGTGGAAAGGCCGAAGCACTCGCCGAGCGCGCTCGCGACCTCGGCGTCGACGTCGTCGTCTTCGACGGCGGCCTCGACCCCGGCCAGTACGCCGACCTCGTCGACCTCCTCCCCGACGGCGTCGAGCCAGTCGACCGGTACCGACTCGTCCTCGACGTGTTCGCCGACGGCACCGGCGACGAACGCGCCGCGCTCCAGGTGGAGGCCGCGCGGCTCTCGTACGTGCTGCCGCGACTCAGACGCATCACGAAGGTATCGCAACTGTCGAAGGCCGTCGAGAAGGGCAACCCCATCCTCGACGTCGAGGCCCGCATCGACCGCATCGAGAACCAGCTCGCCGATATCGCGGAGCGCGCCGCGGAACGCCGCGAATCCCGGCGCGCGAGCGGCCTCGGCCTCGTCGCAATCGCGGGGTACACGAACGCCGGGAAGACGACGCTCCTCCATCGGCTCGCCGACGACCTGTCGCTCGCGGACGCCGACGCCGAGCACGCGGACCTCACCGACTCGACGCCCATCGAGGATCGACTGTTCGTCACGCTGGAGACCATCACGCGCCAGGGGACGCTCGACGACCTGGACGTCGCGTACACGGACACCGTCGGGTTCGTGGACGCGCTCCCCCACGACCTCGTCGAGTCCTTCAGCGCGACGATAGACGAGGCCGCGAGCGCGGACGTCACGCTACTCGTCGTCGACGCGACCGACGACCCGGAGCGCCTCCGCGAGAAGGTCTCGACGTCCGTCGACGCCATGGGTGACACCGAGGGCCCCGTCGTCGGCGTCCTGAACAAGGTCGACGCCGTCGACGGCCAGACCGCCAGCGCGGAGCGACGAGACACACTCGCCGAGTTCGTCGACGACGTCGTCGCGGTCAGCGCACTCGAGGGCACCGGCGTCGAACGGCTCGAGGAACGCGTCCGGGAGGCGCTCCCGACCGAGACCGCGACGCTTTCGCTCCCGAACGACGGCGACGGCCACCGACTGCTCTCCTGGCTGCACGACCACGCGAGCGTCGACGCCGTCGAGTACGGGTCCACCGTGACGGTCCGACTGAGCGCCCGACCGAGCGTCGTCGAGCGGGCACGCGCTCGCGTCGCCGACCTCGGGTAACACCCGCTCCGATACCCGCCAGAGACGGCTCAGTCCCGACCCTCTTTCCGTGATCGTCTTTCACATGGCGGCTGAACGCATTCCGTCCTTCGCGGACAACGACTTGCATGGACGCTCGGACGGCGTTTGCCTGGGTGCTCGTCGCTGTACTGGCCGTGACCACCTGGTTGATCATCCAGCCGTTCCTCGGCTGGCTCCTCTTCACCGGGCTCCTCGCGTTCGTCCTCCTCCCAGTCCATCGCCGGCTCGCCGACCGGGTCGGGGAACGACCGTCGGCCGGGCTCCTGACCGTGCTCGTCGTCGTCCTCGTCGCGATTCCCTTCGGTGTCGCCCTGAACGCGCTCGTGGGGAGCAGTCTCGACCTCACCGCGCTCGTCGCCGAGTTCCGCAGCCCCGACGACCTGGAGCGCACGCTCGAACGATCCGTCGGCGTCTCGATCCCGCTCGGGTCGTGGCTGAGCGCGGCGAGCGACAGCCTGGCGGGATTCCTCAGGAATCGCGCGTCCGGCATCGTCCAGACTGGCTTCCATACCGTCGTCGGCATCCTCCTCCTCCTGCTCGTGCTCTACTACCTCCTCGTGGACGGCGAATCGCTCGTCGACTGGCTCCAGCAGACGAGTCCACTCGACGCCGAGGTGAACGACGTCCTGTTCGACTCCGTCCACGACACGACGTGGGCCGTCCTCAAGGGCCACGTGCTCGTCGCGTTCGTCCAAGGGTTCGTCGCCGGCATCAGCCTCTTCGTCACCGGCGTCCCCAGGGCCGGCCTCCTCACGGTCGCGATGATGGTGCTCGCCATCGTCCCCATCATCGGCGTCGCGCCCGTCCTCGCCGGTGCGATCCTCTACCTCTTCGCCGACGGCCAGGTGCTCGCTGCGGGGTTCGTCTTCGTGTGGGGGTTCACGGCGGTCGCGGTCACCGACGACTACCTCCGCGCGTACGTCATCGAGGAGGAGTCGGGGCTGCACACCGCCACCGTCCTCGTCGGCGTCACCGGCGGCACGTACCTGTTCGGCGCGATCGGGCTCTTCGTCGGTCCGATCTTCATGGGGCTGTTCAAGACGACCGTCGAGGTACTCGGCGAGCACTACGACGTCCGCGACGACAGGTGACGGGACGGGGAGACTGCGAGTCCGAGTGCGGACGCGACGACGCCACCAACGAGGTCGTATCGGCCACCTTGCGAGGACGTCAGGGACGGAACCGGTCTTGCACCCACCGACGCCAATTTCGTATAGCGACTTACCATTTATCCGGCAGTTCTCGGGCACTATAGTGGTCGGATTCCCAACCGTTATTGTCCGGTTCGACGCCCGATGGTCGGTTTGGCAACGCTCAAGGGCCGCCGGAACCCCGTTCCGAGCATGCAACCACGGGACCTCTCCGCCCACGTCCCCTACGAGGCCGGACGCGGGATCGAGGAGGTCGCACGGGACCTCGGCATGGAACCCGGCGACCTCGTCAAGCTCGCGTCCAACGAGAACCCATTCGGGCCGCCCGACGACGCCGTCTCGGCGATCAAGCGCGCCGCCGAGCACGCGGCGTCGTACCCGAAGGCAGCGCACACCGACCTCACCGACGCGATCGCCGACCGCCACGGCGTCGAGCCCGCGCAGATCTGGCTCGCCAACGGCGGCGACGGCGCGCTCGACTACCTCGCACGCGCTGCGCTCGACCCAGGCGACGACGTCCTGGTACCGGACCCCGGCTTCGCGTACTACGGGATGAGCGCGCGCTTCCACCACGGCGACGTGGAGTCCTACGAGCTCTCTCGGCCCGAGTTCGCGCAGGACGCCGACGTCGTCTGCGACCAGTACGACGGCGAGCGCGTCGTCTACCTCACCAGTCCGCACAACCCGACGGGGGGCGTGTTCGAACTCGGTGACGTCGTCGAGATCGCCGACCGGACCGACGAGGAGACGCTCGTCGTCGTCGACGAGGCGTACGTCGAGTACGCCGACACCCAGAGCGGCGTCTCGCTCCTCGGCGGCGACGGCGCAACCGAGCACGCGTTCGCCGAACGCGACGACGTCGCGGTCCTGCGGACGTTCTCGAAGGCGTTCGGGCTGGCCGGCGTCCGCCTCGGGTACGCCGTCGTCCCGCGAGGATGGGCGGACGCGTACGCGAGAGTAAATACACCCTTTGCGGCGAGCGAACTCGCGTGTCGCGCCGGCCTCGCCGCACTCGACGCCGACGAGCACGTCGAACAGAGCGTCGAGACCGCTCGATGGTCTCGACAGTATATGCGTGACGCACTCGACGCGCCGGTCTGGGAGAGCCAGGGGAACTTCGTCCTCGTCGACGTCGCCGACGCCCGCGGCCCGGAGAGCGCCAGCGCCGTCGCGAGCGAACTCCAGGAACGCGGCGTCATCGTCCGGGACTGCACGAGCTTCGGCCTTCCCGGCTGCATTCGCGTCACCTGCGGGACCGAGAGCGAGACCGAGCGCGCAGTCGACGCGATCAACGAGGTGCTCGCGGAGTGACCGGCAGCGACGACCCGACCCGCGTTGGCGTGACTGGGACGCCCGGCACCGGGAAGTCGACCGCGACCGACCGGTTCCGCGAACGCGTCGACGCTGGCGAGTACGCCGGCATCGACAGCGGAAGCGTCGACGTCGTGCACCTGAACGACGTCGTGCAGGACGCGGAGCTCTACGACGACGTCGACGAGGAACGGGACAGCGTCGTCGTCGACCTGGACGCGCTCGCCGCGTGGGTGGACGACCACGTCGGCGCGACCGACGCGAGCGTCGTCGTCCTCGACTCGCACCTCGCACATCACCTCGCGCTCGACCGCGTCGTCGTCCTCCGGTGTCATCCCGAGACGCTGGCGGAGCGACTCGCCGACCGCGGCGAACCCGACGCGAAGGCCGTGGAGAACGCCGAGAGCGAAGCGCTCGACGTCGTCCTCGGCGAGAGCGTCGACGCCCACGGTACCGACTCCGTGTACGAGATCGAGACGACCGACCGGACGCCAGAGGCCGTCGCGGACGCCATCGCCGCCGTCGTCGGCGGCGACCGCGAACCCAGCGCCGGCACCGTCGACTACATCGAATACCTATGATCCGACCGCGACCAGCCTCGAACGCGGTGAGTCCGCGCCGATGACCCTCGACCAGCTCCGCCCCAAGATAACGCGCCTCCTCGACCCGTGGGTCCGCGCCGCGCAAGCGCTCGGACTGAGTCCCGACGGCGTCAGCGTCGTCGCGTTCGCGCTCGCGCTCGCCGCCGGCGGCCTCTACTGGTACGCCGGGCCCGCAGTCGCGGACGCCTCGCTCGCGTACGCCGTCGGCGCGGTCTGCGTCGCCATGAACGGCTGGCTGGACGTCGTCGACGGCGCGCTCGCCCGCGAACAGGACGTCGCGAGCGACGGCGGCGACCTCCTGGATCACGTCCTCGACCGGTACGCCGACGTCGCGATCATCGCCGGCCTCGCTGCCGGCATCGACCGGTACGACCTCGGACTCGCCGCCGTCACCGGCGTCCTCCTCACGTCCTACCTCGGGACGCAAGCTCAGGCCGTCGGTCTCGACCGCGTCTATGCAGGCGTCCTCGGCCGTGCAGACCGTCTCGCGCTCGCCGGCGTCGTCGGTCTCGCCGTCGCCGTCTACCCAACGCAACTGTACGGGCTGACGCTCGTCGGCTGGCTGCTCGTCGTCTTCGCGGTCGTCGGACACGTCACCGCAGTCCAGCGGTTCTGGGGCGCCTGGTCGCGGCTGGAATAGACCGCCGGGGGGCGCATGTTTTATACGCGGCCGCGAGTAAGGTCGGGTATGGTTCAGTGCGAGATGTGTGGTGCCGATACGTCGGACCCGAAGACGGTGAAGGTCGAAGGCGCCGAACTGGACGTCTGTTCGGAGTGCGCCGACTTCGGAACGGAAGTGAAGACTCAGCAGAAATCGAGCACGTCCACGAAGTACTCCACGGGGTCCTCGTCGTCGAGCTCTTCCTCGTCGAGCGGTCGCTCCTCCGGGTCGTCGGGCTCCTCGAGTGGGAGTCAACGCCGCCGGGACATGTTCGACGACATGGGCGAACTCGCCCAGGACTACGACGAACGGATTCGTCAGGCTCGCGAGAAGAAGGGCCTGAGTCAGGCCGATCTCGCGAACGAACTCAACGAGAAGGCGAGTCTCATCCGGAAGATCGAGCGCGGCGACACGCTCCCGAGCGATAGCGTCCAGTCGAAACTCGAGAGCGGACTCGGCATCGACCTCGACGCCGGCGGGTCCTCTGCGGAGGACGAGGACTGGGACGGCGGGTCGTCGACGACGACGACGCTCGGTGACGTCGTCAAGCGGAAGGATTAGAGAGTCGCCGACGGCGGGACGTCTGACGCCGTCTTTTTTCAAGTTCCGAACTGTTAACCAAACAATCATGGCAGTGGGGGGTGTACCAATAGGCAATGCCTACCGAGGACATCGAGGAGGACGAGTCCGCGGGCGACGTCCCGGACAACGTCCTCTACGACCTCTACGAGCGATACGTCGGCGAACCCGAGGAGGACACGGACGTCTACCTCGGGTTCGGCCTGTTCTTCACGGGCGTCGGGATGGGCGTCCTGGCGCTGGTGCTCACCGTCGTTAGCTTCGGCGTACTGGAGCACGGAACGGACGCGTACTGGCTGTGGTCGGAGTACGCGTTCGCGACCGGGATGCTCGCGTTGCCGGCGCTCATCACGGGCGTCGTCGTCCTCCTGCCCGTTGAGGACCGCGCGGTGTACGCCGCCGGAACGGGTGCCTTCATCAACCTGATTGCCGTCGGCTGGTTCTGGACGGCGTACCCGGGATCGTGGAACGAGGGCGGGACGGGGACGACGCTCGCCGTCGTCGGCCTGTACGCGATCGGGCTGTTGCTCGTCGTCGGGTCGACTGGCGCGGCGCTCATCGCGGACCAGCTGGAGCGCCACCAGCAACCGGGGCCTGCCGACATCCAGCCGATGGAGGAGGACGAGGACGAAGACGACACCATTTCGGACGCGGAGATCGAGGCCGACATCGAGGACGCGATGTCGGACGTCGAGCTGTCCTGGGGTGGCGTCGAGCGCTCGGAGAACCGGAACCTGAGCTTCAGTTCGGACGCGGACATGGAGGGGACGACGCTCTCCGGTGGGATGGCGAAGACGACGCGGTCCTCGGGCGTCGATTCACAGATCGATTCGCTGAAGGCGATGAAGGGCGGCGAGAAGAAGACGGCGCGCTCCGAGTCGACGGTCGACGACCAGACGTCGAAGCTGAAGGAACTCCGCGAGCGTCGGAAGCGCGAACAGGCGGAGAAGGACGCCGCAGCTGGCGGCAGTGGCACCGGGGGTGTCGCGGCGAAGAACGAGGGCGTGTGGACCCGCGTGAAGCGAGCGTTAGGACTGGCCTAGTCGCCCGCTGGGGCTTCTGGTAGGCCATAATTAATACTAACACTCTACCTGTTGAAATAAATTCACATAGTTTTATTATCCGATGGGGTACATGGGCAAATATGGCTAAAGGCCTAGACGTCGGCACGATGAACATCCTGTCCGCACAACAGGATGGTAGCGACACGGTTTTCGTCCAGCAACGAAACTCCTTCGTGGAGATCGAGTACTCCGACATGGCCGAGCAGATGCTCAGCCGGTCGGAAGTCCTCCACATCCGAAAGGACGACAAGGTGTACGTCGTCGGTGACGACGCACTGAACTTTGCAAATATCTTCAACAAGAACACGCGGCGCCCGATGAAGCACGGGATCCTCTCCAGTCAGGAGAAGTCCGCGATCCCGATGATGAAGCTCATCATCGAGCAGGTCGTCGGCGAACCCAGTTATCCCGACGAGAAGCTCTACTTCTCCGTGCCCGCGGACCCGATCGACTCGGAGCTCTCGACACTCTACCACCAGAAGACGATCGAGAGCTTCCTCGACAACATGGGGTACGACGCCGAACCCATCAACGAGGGGATGGCCGTCATCTACAGCGAGCTCGCGGACAACAACTTCACGGGGCTGGGCATCAGCTTCGGCGCGGGCATGACGAACGTCTGTCTCGCGTACTACGCGGTCCCGGTCATGAAGTTCTCCGTCGCTCGCGGTGGCGACTGGGTGGACGAGCAGGCCGCGCAGGCGACCGGAACGCCCGTGGACAAGGTCACGAGCGTCAAGGAGAGCGACTTCGAACTGGACTTCACGACGGACGTCGGTGGCGTCGAGGGCGCACTCTCGATCTACTACGAGAACTTGCTCGATTACGTCATCCAGAACGTCGTCAAGGAGGTCGACGAGGAGGACATCGAGGAGGGCCTCGACGTACCGGTCGTCGTCACGGGCGGGACGTCCAGCCCGAACGGGTTCGAGGCGCTGTTCCGCGACCACCTCGAGGACGCGAACATCCCGTTCTCGATCAGTGGCGTCCACCACGCGAGCGAGCCCCTGTACTCGGTCGCACGCGGTGGCCTCGTCGCCGCGCGCTCCGACGAGGACGTCGACGAGGACGAGCAGGAAGCCGAAGCGGCTGCGGCGGACGAGTAAGCCTCCACGACGCCGCGTCGACTGAGACGACGGGTCGGTCGTGACGTGCCGGTCGCTGCGACGTCGCGGTCTCTTTCCGCATTTTCGACAGCGCGTAGCGACGCGACGACGATGAGTCCTGAGTACGTGGAGAAACCCGGTCGGTGGGACGATGCGGTCGATCAGGCGGCTTCGGGTTGGGCGTCTTCCTCGATGCCGTCGTTCGAGTCGTCCGCATCGACCTCGCGCTCGCCGTCCTGGTCGTCCTGTCCGTCGGCCCCATGCGAGGCTTCCTCGCCGCCGGTATCGGTCGCTCCGTCGGAGTCGTCCTCGTTGACCATATCGGCCGATTCGTCGGGGTCGTCCCTGCCGCCGGTATCGGTCGCTCCGTCGGCTGTCGCGTCGCTCGGATCATCGTCGGTCGACGCGACGTCGTCTTCGTCCGCTTCGGGACGTTCCTCGACGCCGTCGTGTTCGACGGGGTCGTCTTCGTCGTCGGGTTCATCGGTGTCGGCGGCGTCGGCTTCTGTGTCGGCGTCGGCGTCGGCGGGGACCCGGTCGACGATCGGTTCGGGTTCGCCTTCGGGTTCGTCTGCGGGGACGGGGACGGAGTCGCGGACGCGTTCGAGGTTGCGCACGGCGTCGTCGTTGCCGTTGGCGGCGAACTTGGCTTCGAAGCGCGTGATGGCGTCGTGCCAGGATTCGAGTTTCGCCGGTTTGCTCCGGTGCTCCACGTCGACCCCCACCCACCCACAGGAGTCACAGCCGTACGCTTCCCCGTCTGCGAGGGCGTAGTGGCTCAGGGGAGAGCCACAGCGTGGGCAATCGTTCATACAAGAACGTTCAATGCCGCAATAATAAGTGTGTTCCATTCTCTCACGGGTCGGTAATCCGTAACTGAATCGACCGAGACACCTGCTCAAGAATTACTACTGAGCATAAACAAAGTCTTTTGTATACCCAGTATGTATGCAGTGGTAGAATGAGTGCGAGTCCCACGCCCAACGTCGAACGGACCATCGAACGCTGTCGCCCCGAAGACGTCACTCCAGTCCGCATCGAAGCGGACACGCTCGAATCGACCGCGCCAGAGTACCTCCGAGACCTGAAGCGCGAACTCGCCACCGAGGGGTACGCCCCGTCCGCGCTCGACATCCGGGCGTGCTTCGACGACGACTGCTCGCTTGCCACGCAGGACGAAGCCGACCGCATCCGCGGCCACGTCCGCGCCGCCGCGTTCCTCGGCGCGAGCAGCGTCACCGTCACGTGCGACAGCGTCCCGGACGCCGAGAAGGTCCGGCCCGCGCTCGCCGCCTGTGCCGAACGTGCACGCCGCGAGGGCCTCGCGTTCGAACTCGACGCACCCATCACGCTCGACGACGAGTAGTCGAGCGATGGGAACACGTCGCGCGCTCGCACGCCGGCTCGGCGTCGTCCAGGACTTCCAGGACCCGACCGCGTCTCTGGAACAGTACGCAACGTCCGCCGAAGTCGCCGCCTCGCTCGTCCACGTCGCCGACGAACGCGGCGACTTCGCGGACGCGAACGTCCTCGACCTCGGCGCCGGCACCGGAATGCTCGCACTCGCCGCCGCACTCCGCGGCCCACGTCGCGTCATTGGCGTCGACGTCGACCCCGCACCGCTCCGAACCGCTCGCGAGAATGCCAGTCGAGTCGGTGCGACCGCCGAGGTCGAGTGGGTCGTCGGCGACGCCACCGACCTCCCACTCGACGTCTCCGACGTCGTCGTCCTCTCGAATCCGCCATTCGGCGCACAGGACGGGAACGAGCACGCCGACCGCGCGTTCCTCGACCAGATCGCGGCCGTCGCGAGCGTCTCCTACACCGTCCACAACGCCGGGAGTCGCGAGTTCGTCGAGTCCTACGTCGCCGACGCCGGCGGCGAGGTGACCGACGCCTTCGCCGTGGAACTGGACGTCGACAACCAGTTCGAGTTCCACGACGCGGACCGCGCGGTCGTAGACGCGGAGGCGTACCGGATCGACTGGTCGACGTAGACCAGGTCGGCGGGACCGGGACCGATCGCAGACGCGCGATTCCGACCGTACTGCTCTTTCGTGAACACCTTCACGCGCGTGTGGTTCACGACGGCGTACACGTGCCGGCCCGCTCGGTCGAACGTGATGCCGGCGACGGTCACGTTCCCGTCCGCCGACGGCATGCCGGCGCGCGCGAGCGTCGAGTTGTTCCGCGAGACGACGACGTCGAACCCGCCCGCGGCCGGTGCGACGCTGACGTTCTTCCCGTCCAGTATCGGTTCGGCGGTCGCCGGGTCGGCCGTGAACGCGAGTCGAGGCCGATCCTCGGGGTGCTGGAGCCACACCTTGTACGTGGTTCCCCCGCCCTGCGTGGACCAGCCGCGGCGGATCGCCCGCACTGAGTCGCGCCACGTCACGCCCCCGACGCCGACCTGTCGCTGCCCGCGGAACGCGAGTTGTTGCTTCGAGACGACGGGATACCAGACGCCCCTGGCTTCGCTGACGACGATGACGCCCGACGCGGTGACGTTCTCCGTCGGCAGGTCGACGAACGGGACTTCGACGGCGGAGACGAGCGAGTACTCGGTGTCCTCGGCGTACGTGACGGTGTAGTCCCGGACGTCGACGGGGTTCTCGCCGGGGACCGAGTCGGTCTGTGCGGTGTTGAGCTTCGTCGGGAGCGCCATGCCGGCGACGATGCCGAACACGACGACGAGCGCGACGAGCGAGAGCGTCCGCCACGTCGAGCCGGTGCCCTCGAGCGCGCGTAGCGGGTTCGCGGTGCCGTTGCCGCGGCTGGCGACGGCGGCGGCGACGAGCGTCGCGAGCAGGAACACGGCGACGACGCCGGGTGCGCGGAACAGCACGAACCGGTCGCTGGACTCGATGAAGTAGATCGCCCAGAGGGACTTCGAGATCCCGAAGAAGAGCACGCCGGCGTACAACCTGAGCGCGGACGGCCCTTCCTTCCGGCGACTGAACACTGCGGCGGCGGCGACGACGCCGAGGAGGAGGCCGAGCGCGTGCCCCTGGATGGCGATGCCCGCCCACCACGGCGCGGACGGCCCGGACGGGGAGACCGAGGCCGTTACGATGGGATCCTGGAGCGCGCGGTATATCGTGCTGAGGAGTCCCTGGCCGCCGAGGGCGAGGACGATCGTGGTCATCGGATACCGGACGAGTGCGAACCCGGCGAACGCGAACACGACGCCGGAGAACCCGATGACGGGCCCGAGCCCGAACGCCGCCAGGAGGACGCCCCCGACGAGTACGGCGGCGGGGAAGACGACGAGCGCGCGCACGAACGGGTTCGAGGTGGCGCTCGCGAACGACTGGGACCCGCGCTTCGTCGGGAAGTGCCCGTACGCGTACTCGGCGAGGCCGCCGAACAGGACGGTCCCGATGAGGTTCCCGACGAGGTGGCCGGGCCCGACGTGCGTGAACGACGCGAACGCGACGCCCGTCGGGTAGAACCACGACCACGACCGGAACGGGATCGTGACGGGGTCGTGCCACTGCGCGATCCCGTCCTGAACAACGAGGTACGACAGCAGGACGAGGCCGGTGACGACGAGCGTCCCCCACGGGACGCCCATCACGAACCGCGACCGGAGCGTCTCGCCCCACGCACCAGCGGGACGGTCGATGCGTGCCACGACCACGATCGATGCGAGAACCACGAGGAGAACCGCGAGCGCGAACGCCACCGAGAGAACCGAGGCCATGTCCCGACAGGAAGGCGGGGAACGACAAAAGTACTCCCCGACTCGCGGGCGACGCCGACCGACTGACCGGCGGGCTTCGCTTCCGAACGCGAGCGGGCGGGCTACAGGTCGACGCGGTCGCCGATCTCCGCGATTTCGAGCGAGCGCGGGTACGCGAAGGAGTTCGCGTGCCTGTGGAGCACCGTCGGGTCACCCGTGAGGCCCTTCCACATGTCCCAGTGACTCGGGAGGAGGCGGTCGATCTGGAGGTCGTTCGCGGCTTCGATCACCTGGTTCTCGTCGTTGTACCAGCGCGTGCGCTTCGGTTCGCGCGTCTCCTTGTCCGGGATCTGGCCGACGGTGCCGAACGCGAGCACGCCCAGGTCGACGTCGTACGCGTCGCCGACGCGCTCGAACTCGTCGCTGGGCTTGGTGTCGCCGCCGTGGAAGAACGTCCCGGCGTCGTGCTCGATCACGTAACTCACTGGCTGGGTGGCGTCCGGGTCGTGCGCGACCTCGACGTGGACGGTGAACTCGCCGACGTCGAAGGTGTCGCCGACGTCGACTTCCGAGAACTGGTCGTCGTCCACGTCGTAGTTGGCGGGCCAGTCCTCGTCCTCGCGGGCGACCGCGAGGCTGTCCGCGGGCGCGTACATGCTCGCGCCGGTGTTCGCGAGGATGGGTGCCTGCGAGGGCCCGTGGACGTGGTCGGTGTGCTCGTGGGTCGCCAGCACCGCGTCGGCGACCTCGACGTCCGCGGGGTCGAAGGGAACGGGAATCATGCGGATCGTCCGCGGCGGGTCGCCCAGGCCGACGTACGGGTCGACGAACAGCGTCGTTCCCTCGGCGCCCTTCAGGACGAAGCCGTTACAGCCGAGGTACCAGACCGCGACGCCGTCGGGGTCGGCGTCGGCGATCGCGCGCGGCAGCCAGTCGCTCCAGTCGCTCGCTGTCATACTCGAAGCCTCCGCGTGGCCGCGTCAAGAGCGTTGGGTCTCGACCCCGAGACCCGTCGACCGCCAGCCCGACCGCCTGACCGACCGGCTGCCGGCGGTCCCCATGCAACGCGTAGTCGATGCATACTCCAGCGAAAGCACGGGTGGGACGACACGCGTCAACACGCCACCCTCGACCCCCGTTTCCTTTATGGTGGTGCTGTGGATACGGTTGGGGTATGAGTAGTCAGGTCGACCCGGACGACACGGTGGCGGTGTCCGCGGATGGCATCGCCGTCGAGAAGTCGTTCGCGGCAGACGAGTTCCCCGTACCCGCGATTCGATTCTCCATCACGTCGAACCGCGACGAAGCCGTGACCGTCCGCGTCCACGAGGACATCCCGTCGGACTTCCCGATGGACGGCGTGGGCTTCCACCCGGATTACGACAGCGACAGCTGGACGGCGTTCCAGGACCACCACGTCGAGTACGAGCGCACGATCGAACCCGGCGAGGAGGTCGTCACCGTCTACGGCATCCGCATCGAGTCCCAGGGCGACGTCCCCCAGTTCCTCACCGAACCGACGGTGACGGAGGTCGACGCCGACGCCGAGGACGCCGCCGACGACGGCGAGGCGGCCGAGGAGAACGCGATCGACGACATCGTCGGCGACGACTCGAACCAGGTCGTCAAGGACATGATCGCGGGAGAGAGCGACTCCGTCCCCGGCCTCGAGGACGACGCCGACGAGGAAGCAGCCGACAGCGACGACGAGCAGGCCTCCGCGATCGACCTGGACCTGGGGAGTGCCGAGGAGCAACTGGACGCCGGCGACGATTCGGCGGCCGACGCCGACGAAACCGCGGGCGACGACGAGCCCGAGATCGAACTGGACATCGACGACTCCGACGAATCCGAGTCGGACGACGACCTCGACCTCGGCGACTCCGAGACCGACGAAGATCTGGACCTCGGCGACTCCGAACCCGACGAAGATCTGGACCTCGGCGACTCCGAACCCGACGAAGATCTGGACCTCGGCGACTCCGAGGCGGACGAGGAAATGGACGATGAAGCCGAACGTGCCGCCGCCGAGGGCGAAGAGGACGCCGACGACGGCCTCGACTCCGACGTCGAAGAAACCGTCGAGGCGGACGAGCCGGCCGAGTTGGCCGCCGAACCCGGGGCGGATTCCGTCTCCGAGACCGACGCCGAACCCGAGACCGGTGACGAGGAACCGGTGGACGCGGCCGCGGCGCTCGCCGCCCAAGTACGCGAGGACGACCTCGACGAGGACGACCTCGCCGTCATCCGGGACGCGGTCACGCCCGATACCGACGAGAGCGCCGCGAGCGAGGAGCCCGAGGCGGCCGACGCGACCCCGGAGTCCGTCGCGAGCGCGCTCGCGGACGAACTCGAAGCGGGCGACGTCGACGAGGAGACCCGCACGCGACTCCGGGAGGCCCTCGACGTCGACGTCGACGGCCCCGACGTCGCAAAGGTCGAACACCTCCAGTCCCGCGTCGAGGAGATCGCCGCGTACACGACCGCGCTGGAGGAGTTCCTCGACGACGAGGGCACCGCCCAGCAGCTCTTGGAGGAGTACAGCGACGAGGTGAGCGCGCTCCGCGACGACGTCCAGTCCATCCAGGGCGCCGTCGGCGAGCACGACGAAGCCATCGAATCCATCGAGACGGACGTCGACGAACTCGGCGACGAGAGCGCGGAAGCCCACGACCGGCTGAACGCCCTCGACGCGGACGTGAACGCCCTCGAAGACGACCTCGAAGCGACCGCCAGCGAGTTCGAGACGACGGCCGACCAACTCGAAGCGACCGCCGACGACCTCGAAGCGACCACCGACGACCTGTCCGCCGACGTCGACGCCGTCGAGACCCAGGTCTCGGACCTCGAGACGACCGTCGACGACCACGTCGACCAGTTCACCGACCGCGTCGCCGACGTCGAAGGCGACGTCACCGAACTCGACGACGACGTCGACGAACTCCGCGACGACGTCGAGGCGCTCGA